>NZ_VOYU01000023.1:0-9204 GCF_013420135.1 Acinetobacter sp. YH12023 | reverse complement strand
ATCCATGCACGTGTAGCAGTCCTTAACAGATTTACGGAATTAGGTCGCCCACTTACCCAAGTTACGCCTTAAATTTGGATCAATTAGGGGCGCTTTGCATTTCAAATCTTTGTGCAACAAAGCCCTTTATGTTTAATGATATACATTATTAAATTCAATAGATTAGTAGGGTTAAATCATGGATATTTTTTCAAGACTTATAAATATAAAAAGTAAATATAATATTACTTTATATGAGGGAGAAAACTTCAAACAAGCTTTATACAATGGAAAAATGACTGATTCAGCAGATTGCATTATTGAAAAAATAGAGTTAACTCTAAAACACTACCCCAATAGTACGGGCATTGGTTTATCTACATATCAATCAGATGAAACTTCAAGCGGTGAATTTTGCTATGCAGTAGCATTGCCTGTTGATTAATTATAAAAATCAAGAAATAACTTACAAAGCGAACGGAGTGTGAGCGACATAGCAGTAGATCGCTTACTCCCCCCTCTGATTACCGCTTTTTACTGAATTGGATTTTCAACGGTTGGGGCTATCGTTCCATGCCTTTAGATTTTGATGCACCCCTAACCTGTTCTTGCTCTCGTTGTTTTTGTGATTCAAGTTTTGGCACTTCAAAATTAGGATTTTCCTTAAATTTTTCTACAAATTTTTGTTGTGCCTGTTCTAATTTTTTATCTAAGTCTGAGCCACCAAGTTTTTGCTCCAATACCGATTTAATCGACTGATATGCCTGCTTTTGTTCGTGGTTTAACTGCCGATAAACGCTATTAAAATCCAATTCTTTTGGTTTTTCCCTGCTGATATTGGGCTGAATGGTCGGCTGACTGCGTAATCGAATAGTTTCTCGTTTAATATCGTCTTTCCTTGCTTCCACAAGGGTTTCATTCAATTTTAAATCATCTTTCTTGCGGTCAAATTCATGTTTTAGCTCTGAATATTTTTCTTTCCACGCTGAAAACTTAGGATTTGGGACTAATCCGAACAATTTTTCTTGTGGTTTGTTCTTTTGAAGTTCGTCATAGTCCTTTAAAGCGGTAGAAATATCTCGTTTTAATTGGAAAATTTCAGATTCAAGACGGTTTAAATCGTCATTGAGTTGTTTTAATTTAGGGCTAGATGGCTCTGATTTACGTTCTAAGCGGGTTTCTTTAGGTTTTGGCTGTTCTACTTGTTTTTGTGCTTCTGTGGCTTTAGGGGCGTTTTTTGAAGCTTTTAGGCGGATTTCTGCTTGATATTTGCTGATTTGAAATTCAGCAAGGCGGATTTCTTGCTCTAAACCTTTCAAAATTTCAGGTAAACGCTGATTTTCAGCGTTTTGCTGTTTGATTAAATCATTTTTTAGGCTGATTTCGGTATCAATGCCCTGTCTGCGTAGCTGTGTGACCTTGCTACCCTCGTGAATGGTCGCCTGTAGTCCGTTGTTCTGATCGGCATAGCTGCGGTGGTCTACTTCGGTCAAATACCCTGCTCGTGCTAGATTTTGATTGGTAATGTCGGCAAAGGTTTCTCGCCATTGGTTCACGGTCTGACTAGAATTTTCTTTGTTAAAATCTCGGTTTCTCTTTTGGCAAAATCACCTGTTTCAGGGTCAATTTGTCGCCCTGTAAACATGATATGAGCGTGGTAATTGCGTTCATCACTTCCGCTTTGGGTATGTGGTGCATGAATGGCAGCGTCCACAATTACACCATGCCGTTTTACAAGCTCTTGGCATAGGTCATTGAGTAGGGCTTGTCGTTGTTCAGCATTCAGTTCATGCGGAAAAGCAATTTCAAATTCTCTGGCGAGGTTGGCATCTTTTCGACGTTCAACTTTTTCAACCGTGTTCCAAAGGTGATTACGGTTAAGTAACTCAGGATGGGTATTTTCAGGGGCATAAATTTTTGTAAATTCTACGCCTGTTTTTCTTGTGTAGTCCTGTTCTCTACCTTGTCTTTCATCTATCAATTTTTCACCTGAACGATAAGCAGAACATGCAACAGCTGAACGCCCTGCACTTCGACTTATTGTCTTCACTGAAAAATGATAAATTGCCATTTTGCCTTTGCTCTTAAATTCGATTTCGAATTTGACCAATCTGCATAGATTGGTTTGGGGTTGTAGGGGATTTTCCCCTGCCGTACTTTCATTGAAAAATCGAAAATTTTTTTCAATGGTAAAGTGCGCCCTTCGGGAAAACCACGATAGCAGACAGTACCTTGAATTTCAATTCATGTACGCTTATGCTATCTGTGGTTTTTTAGGTATTAGAGTGATAATGAAAGTAGAATCTTTAGAACAACAAATTGCTAAACAAGAAGAACGCTTAAAACAGCTTAAAGCACAAAAGCAAGCTGTTCTCGCTCGTGAAAAGGCCAAGCAAAAAGAACAAGAGCGAAAAGACGATACAAGACGTAAAATTCTATTGGGTTCTTACTTGCTCAAAAAGATGGAAAATGAAGCCAATAAGGAAAAAATACTCGCTGAAATGAACGAGTATTTAACTGAAGAAAGAGACAGAAAGTTATTTAAATTATGAAAATTATTTTGGGAAAATAGATGTGAGAGTATAGATCGGTGGTAGTAGGATTAGGTATGCAATTGCTACAGCTATTAATCCTCCTTTGATCGTTCCATATTTCAAAAATAATTGATCATTATAAGTGTTATACAGCTCTAGAACTCCTTGAATAAAGATAAATAAAAGGCAGATTACCCCAAATGAAAGAAGTACAAAGGGATACCACTTACTTTGTAGGTAAGCATGTAAAGTGGTAAAAGCTAAAAAGGACCAAGCAATAGTGATAACACCTAATACAACTGATTTTTCCAATACTTCGATTAGTCTGACTTCTTGCACTACAATTTATTCTCATAATTGGTAAAAATTGATCTTAGTCAAAAATTAGAAAATGTATAGAGGTGTATGTATTTTAAAAGTAGCCCTTTCTTTTGAAAGGGCTTACAGATCAACTTCGCATAAGAGATTTTATGTTAAATGTATGATTTTTTAATTGATATTTAATATAGTATTTGACTATCTACCTAATCTTGTTTGGGCTACCCTAATATTTTTCAATTAACGATAATTTAAGTATATATAATGTCACAGAAATCTATTAATCATCACTATGTGCCACAAGGTCTATTGAAAAAATGGTATGCTAAAAATTCAGACAAAAAAAATCAGGGATTTAGAAAATATCAAAGAAAATATAATGGTGAAGTTAGCCTTATTCCAGATCCTTGTTCATCTAAATCTAGTTGTTCAGAAAATCACTTAAACACACTTTACAAAAATGTTTTTTCAATTAAGGAAGAAGTGGTTGAAGATACAAATACTATAGAACACAGCTTTCACGATTTAGATACAGATGCATTAGTTCTAATAAATACTATTATTGAGTCACCAAAAGAAAAAATTAATACATTAAATAGTGACGAAAAAAGCTTATTTTCTAAGTTCATATTATCATTACATTTAAGGCATCCAGAAACCATTCAGCATGCTAAAAATCTGATAGAGCAAAAAGCTGATACTCACTTTAAATATATAGCTGGTGAATTAGAAAAATATGAAATAAAAAATCACTTAGATTACTTTAAAAAGAATATTAATCTAACAGCTATGCGAAGTATTCTTGAGGATTCTGAAAGTTATAGACTTTTTTTCGATATGGATCTTGTAGTTATTGTTTCCGAAGATAACTTTTTTTTCACTGGAGAGAAGCCCCTAGTATTAAATTTTTGTAAGAACGAAGTTATTCCATCTCTAGGATATGCTTTATCCTTATCACCTAAACTGTTACTTATTGGCTGCCATCGTGAGTTTCTTAAAGGTGAAAAAATTAAGTTTCAAGATTTTATGGGTAAATTTCCTGTCAAATATAATCGTATAGTTTGTGAGCAATCGAGGTATATAATTTCTACTGATGTCCTTAGTGAAGAGCTACAAGAAATGTATTTAGATGGTTTATTGAATTAGAAGTTAAAAATTGAGACGATAGCCTTAATTTTTATGTGTTTTTTAAAGTTTAATGCCTAGGCCAGTGTCTAGGTTTTTTATTTCGTATAACCGCCATTATGTTAAATGGCATCCTAAACTTTATTTAAAGATGGACTATCTATAACATCCCTCATCATGAATTTTATTTTTGGGGGAAAAGTGTCTAACGATATTGAAAAACAAACATTAATTCCGAAGTTAGAAAAGCCACATCAAAAAACCTATTTGACAACTCCTATAGGACGATTTGTAGAGAGAGCCTCTTATTTAGATTTATTTATTTTTGGTTTTATGGTTATTTTTTCATCATCATTGTATTTTTGGTTAATTCCTTCTGGCCATTCTTTAAATAAAGAGAATATAGATATTTTTGATGCCTTATATTTTAGTATCGTGACTTTTACATCACTTGGATATGGAGATTTAAGCCCTATAGGATACGGCCGTCTTATTGCAACTCTTGTCGTAGTGTTAGGCTTAATATTTATTGCTCTACTAGTTGGGAAATTCGCTTCTGAAAGACAGCAAACAATCCTTTTATTATTGCACACAAGTGATTGTCAAAGACGAATAAGCAACTTTTCTTTAGAGATAGAAGAAATAAATGCGTTATTAAAGAATGGAGGTAATATAGAAAAAGACCTTCACGTAGCTGCAAATATTTTAGAGATTACGGCTAAATATTTAATATTTAATGCTAATCAAGCTAGGTTGATTTCTTTCGGAAATGAAAGTGCATTAGCTTCACTTTATAAAGAGATATCTAAGTTACAAGAGACAAGTTTAAAAATACACAAAAATGAAAATGAAAATTTATTGATATCAAGACGTTCATTAGCATTAGTAAATCGTTGCCATGGAGTGGTTCGTCAAATGGTAGTTTTACACAAAAACTCTAAAGAAGATAAATCATATACACAGCTTTTTATAATTAAGCTATTAAATTTTTTAAGAATAAAACAGCAAAAATCCTTAAGTGGATCTATGCTTCGTATTAATGGAACTTTTGAGAAAATGAATAATGACATCATTCTCTTAAAAAGATGGTCTCAAGGAAAGGCGACTCCAATTATAATCAATGATGTTTATAACAATGCCCCTATTGGTCCACAAGAAAATTGGCCTACTAACATTCACAAGGAAATTGCAAAAACACTTGGTATTTCTAATAATCTAGTAAGTAAAAGTATTAATATACTTCTTGAAAAACGTAAGTTACCAAAAAATAAATAGATATAAGAGTCGGTGCATTATGTTAATTTTTCTACAATTAACATAATACACGTTATACGAAATGCTTTCTTTTATTCTATATAAATCATAGCTTTATCTTGATGTGAAAAGCCCAGCTCAGCTGATTTGGGCTTTTTTTATGATTTTTCATGTTCCACGCCTACTTATTGAGCAATGTTCCACGGTTTTGATAAGCCTTAGTAAACAATTCAACCACTACTCATCACTTAAAACAGCATGTAGAACTCGACCAAATAAGCTTCGCTTTCTGGGTTCTGGTTGTATCCTAGACGTTTGTTGAATGGGTTTACTTTCGATAGGGTGAGCTTGTTCAATATGTACAATTTCTTGTAAGTTTGTGGTTGTACGAGTTTGTTCATTCTGACTATCAGGCTGACTGTCAGGCTGACTATCTTTAGGCGTATATCCAAGAGCAAGAGTGAGATTATCAATTTTGTCTTTAAGCTGCTCAATCTCTTTATACATACGCCTTTCACGCTCTTCTGCAACAGATTTATCGTGTCGTAATTCTTCAATTAATTGCTTGTACAATTCAACAGTAGTGTTGTCAGTTTGCGTACTAACAGGCTGACTGTAAGCCTTACTGTCAGGTGTGCCATAAACACGTTGCATTTCACTAAGATCAATTACTTTTCTATTTTTGGCATCTATTTCATAGCTGATAGAACCGTTCTTCATACGATCATAAATCGATGTACGAGCAATTCCATATTTCTTAGCTAATTCTGCAACAGTAAATTTAGGCATAGTTCTTTAATTATGTTTTAGTCCCTCATTACATCAACTGTAATGTAGTTAAGCCTTAAAACCTAGATTTTTAAGATGTGGAAGAAGTTGTTTTTGCTGTATTGGATCTCTGAGCATATCTTTAATTTTAATCGCTAACTCTTCATAGCTTTCACCTTGATTTGCTAAATGAGATAGCTCATGTAGACGAGATAACTGATTTCCAAATAAGTTAATTTGTGCATCACTCATTTGATGAAAAGATTGCTTGGTGGTGTTAGCTTGTTTAGATGGTCGAGCTTTAGATTTAATAGAGAATTGGATATCAGTAATTACTCTTCCTTTCTTAAATTGCTGATAATCAACAGTTATATCCGTATGTTTGTTGATTTCACTAATTGCTTTGTCTAATACATTAGACTTGAAATTAGACATAGTTGAATACTCTTCAACACCAAGTCCAAGCTTTGATCTTAAATCATTGATATTGTATTTCTCAGTCTTAGCAACGCTTAACCACTTAATAATAAGTTCATATAATCGAATACTATATTTGCTTTTAAAGTCAGAAACTTGTTCGATATAGTATTTTGTAAATTGCTCACTTAATTTACTAATTAAGCTAATTACTTCATGGCTAAGATATAAAACAATCAAACCGCTCTTATCAACATAAGTCACTTTATTAACCCAATTAGCAGTTGAAAGTGCTTCTATGCCCTTATACCTATCTAAATAACTAAACTCTCTTCGCTTTAATGTTTTAGAAGCATCTTTAAGTAAGGCGTAAGCATTATTACTATCTACTTTAAATTGATGGATATAGTCGCTCACAGATACTTCTATAGGGGTATCTGGGGAAAGATTTTTTGACTCTCTAGCCTCAACTATTGCTAGAAGCATAATCCGTTGCTCTATTAAGGATAAATTGAATGATGCATCAATAAGAGCATTATCCTTTACAACTAACTTATTGGTATTCGTCATAATTCAAGGTTACTTATTAATCTAACTAGGTTATATATCGTCTATTTTAAATAGTCAATAATTTAACTATTCGAATACCCCTTAAACCTATCTTTATAACCCCTTAAACCTATCTTTATAACCCCTTAAACCTATCTTTATAACCCCTTAAACCTATCTTTATAACCATCTAAGATTTTAATTTATAAAAGTTTTATAAGGTCTAAAAGCATTTAAAAGCATTAAAATAATTAAAAGCATCATTCTTTAAAATTGCCCTATGTTTTCGCTTCGCTCAAACTCTATTGAATCTCGCTTTCGCTCGATTCGAAGGGGCAATTTTTTGCTTAAATATTTCGTGAATTTTAGAAAAAGAAAAAAGAAACTCGGAATTCGCTGCGCTCATGAGTTTTTATGCTCGCTTCGCTCGGTCTAGACGCAATTTAAGTTTGTTCGCACCCATTCGGGATGCTCTGTACTTACCGCTTAAAATTGAAAGGGAGCTTGTAATCAGAAAAAAGGCAAATGCAAAATTTTTATTATGCTCAATCGCTCGTAGACACTCGCTCGGTTATATGAAGTTAAAAAACAAATAATATGTTCAAGTTTGAGCAAAAATTAGTAATTAAATAAAAATTCATTGTATATACAATTTTTTTTCAAATGCCCATTGAATTACATAAAACTGCCCATATTAAAGGGTTATACACATGGAAGTAAAACAATGTGTATATACAAAGATCGCTTGAAACCTTAGAATAAATGGAGTAAAACATGTCAACAGACGAACCACCTTTAAAATATATTTTTTCACCCGCAATTCTACAAAAGTTAGATGAGAAGCATGGCGTCTCACTTGATGAAGTATATGAATGCTTTGAAAACAATGATGGTCAAACCTTAATTGAAGAACGTGAACAACATAAAACAGTACCTGAAACAGAATGGTTTATCAGCCAAACTCGAAGAGGTCGTACATTGAAAGTTTGTTTCGTCTTCGTTGAGGAACTGAATACAGTTTTTGTTAAAACTGCATATGATGCCAACGATGTTGAAATTCGAATATTCGAACGAAAGACATCGTAAATGAAACTTGGGGGGAACTCCCCCCTGGATTCTGAAGTAGTCGATCATAATTAAACATTTTCGACTATAAATTATCTAGATTAATAAATCGAAGAGAAAATTATGAACCGTATAAATGAATCTACCATTCAACATGAAATATTTAGTGATGTTGATTTATGGGAGTCAAGAGAACTTGGAGCTAATGAATCAACAGTAAAATCTAAAGGCATGTCGAATAAACTTAAAAAACTTATAAGCAATCAAAATGATCAAAAAATGCAAATGATATCAATACGTTTGCCTATAAGCCTAATAAATGACTTAAAAGAGATTGGAGAAGTAGAAGGGTTAGGTTATCAAGCTTTAGCTAGAGAAGTTCTTCAACGCTTTGCAGATGCAGAAAGCAGAAAAAAAGTTAATGAATTGATTGCTCAAAAAAGAGAACTTCAAAGACAATTGGAAGAAATGCAAAGTGAGTTAAAAACTCTTAAACAGGCTTAATAATATGTAGAATCCATTTAAATAAAAGTGATCTTTTAATCAAAGTTTTAAAGATATTTGTTCTAAGGCATTATCTTTAAAAAAAGAAAACTAAAAAGGGCTGTTATCTTAATAGATCAGCCCTTTTTAGTTTTCTTTTTTTGCTTTATGTTTGCACTGGAGCAAGCATTGCATGATCGAGGCATGCCAAAGAACGTGATTCATCATAGTGACAGAGGTGTGCAATATCTTTCCATTCGTTATACCAATCGTTTAGAAGCAGCAAATTTACGAGCATCAGTCGGTACGACCGGTGATTCATACGATAATGCTTTGGCTGAAACAGTGAATGGCTTATACAAAACAGAGGTGATTGAATATTTAAAAGCAGATTGGCAAGGTTTAGCGGATGTACAACTTGCGACATTAAATTGGGTAGATTGGTTCAATAAAGAGCGTGTACATAGTGCACTAGGTTATGTGCCACCTTTTGATTTTGAAGCAATGTACTATGATAAAATTAATCCGTTAGGTCAGGTGGCCTAACTTAAATAAAAAAGTCTCCGACAAACCCGGTACGGTTCAGATCACCGCAAACAGGTTACTCGCCTGGGGATTCCCTTTCGACCCGAGCATCCGTATGAGACTCATGCTCGATTATTATTATTATAGAAGCCCCCATGAATAAATCGCTCATCATTTTCGGCATCGT
>NZ_VOYU01000022.1:0-33057 GCF_013420135.1 Acinetobacter sp. YH12023 | reverse complement strand
ATCTGTACCGGGCCGTCGACAGCCGGGGCCGCACTGTCGATTTTTATCTCTCCTCCCGTCGTAACAGCAAAGCTGCATACCGGTTTCTGGGTAAAATCCTCAACAACGTGAAGAAGTGGCAGATCCCACGATTCATCAACACGGATAAAGCGCCCGCCTATGGTCGCGCGCTTGCTCTGCTCAAACGCGAAGGCCGGTGCCCGTCTGACGTTGAACACCGACAGATTAAGTACCGGAACAACGTGATTGAATGCGATCATGGCAAACTGAAACGGATAATCAACGCCACGCTGGGATTTAAATCCATGAAGACGGCTTACGCCACCATCAAAGGTATTGAGGTGATGCGTGCACTACGCAAAGGCCAGGCCTCAGCATTTTATTATGGTGATCCCCTGGGCGAAATGCGCCTGGTAAGCAGAGTTTTTGAAATGTAAGGCCTTTGAATAAGACAAAAGGCTGCCTCATCGCTAACTTTGCAACAGTGCCAGTTAAAATCATCAGCATTGTTGATCGAATTATTGACATAAGCTTCGCCAAGCACCTGTTTACGAATCGCTAAACCTTTTTCAAATTTTTCATTACTCATTAGCCTAATCCTCCAAATAAGGTGTATTTGATTTCGAGATAATCTTCAATGCCATATTTTGAGCCTTCGCGCCCTAAACCTGACTGTTTAATTCCACCAAACGGTGCAACCTCATTTGAAATCAAGCCTTTATTAATTCCAACCATACCGTACTCGAGTTGTTCACTCATGCGCCACGCACGACCTAAATCTTGTGTGTAGCAGTAAGCAGCTAAACCAAATTCTGTGGCATTGGCCATCTCAATTGCTTGTTGCTCAGTTTCGAACTTAAAAATTGCAGCTAATGGTCCAAAAGTTTCTTGAGTTGCAACATCCATCTCTGCAGTTACATCGGCAATAATGGTCGGTTCGTAAAATAACTCACCAGCGCTGTGTTGTTTTCCACCTGCAACGGCTTTGTTGCACAAAGATTTCATAACTATATGATTTTAAAAGTTTTGATTATTTTTTGATCTAAAATTAAATCTATTTAAATCAGATGCTTACATATTTATGCAACAAAGCCTTATATCTTTACTAGGCTCTATGATCAAAATCATACTGGCACTCAACACTGTAAATTTGAGAATGAATCTGTACGTACAGACTCATTCTCTATCGATAAAGATATTAGAAATAGCTACATAGAGTTTATTTCTAGCTTATTCAAATTAGGCTTTACTATGGATGAACAATAATTTTTACAGCAGACTCATTATTATGAATCAGCGTTTCAAAGCCTTTAGAAACAAGATCATCTAATGCAATACGTTGGGTAATAAAAGGTTCTAGATTAATCTTACCTTGCTCGACTAAACGGATGGTTTCCTGATGGTCATTGACATAAGCAATCGTTCCACGAATATCGAGCTCTTTCATGACCACACTATGCACATTAATTGTGGCAGGATGGCTCCAAATAGAAACGATAACGACTACACCAGTTGGTTTCATTGCTGCAACGAGTGTATCCATGACTTTATTGACACTACTACATTCAAAAGCGACATCTACACCGCGGTCTTCTGTAATTTTCATTACCTCAGCAACTACATCAACCTTAGATGGGTCTAGTACATAATCGGCAACACCCGCTTCTATCGCTTTTTCTTTACGTTTTGCACTCAGTTCAGTAATGATAACCGTGAGACCTTTAGCCTTTAAAATAGCAGATAAAAGTAAGCCTATTGGGCCTGCTCCACCAACCAGTGCGATATCGCCAGCTTTTGCGCCACTTCTGACATAGGCATGATGACCGACAGATAAAGGTTCTATCAATGCTGCTTGGTCTAAAGGAATATCATTTGAAATAGGATGTACCCAACGCCGCTGAACTGCAATTTTTTCAGAAAGACCACCACCGCGTCCGCCTAAACCAATAAAGTTCATATTTTTTGATAAATGATACTTATCATTGGGGCCAGTCGGCACATCGTCAGCAATAATGTAGGGTTCAACTACGACATGTTGCCCAATTTGGATATCATCTACACCCTCTCCAACTGCATAAACCACGCCTGAAAATTCATGTCCCATTGTTACAGGTGCAGATTCTCCCGAAATTGGGTGTGGGTGACCACAAGGTGGAATAAAAATAGGACCTTCCATGAATTCATGTAAATCCGTACCGCAAATACCACACCACGCAACTTAAATTCCAACTGTGCCTGGAAGTACTTTCGGTTCAGGGATATCTTCAATTCGAATATCCCCTCGGTCATAAAAACGAGCTGCTTTCATTTTGTATTCCTTATATTGATGTTAACGGTAAACCATTCCACCATCTGTCAAAATAGACTGACCTGTAATGTAGTTTGTGAACTGAACCGTACCGGGTTTGTCGGAGACTTTTTTATTTAAGTTAGGCCACCTGACCTAACGGGTTAATCTTATCATAGTACATTGCTTCAAACTCAAAAGGTGATACATAACCCAGTGCACTGTGTACACGCTCTTTATTGAACCAATCTACCCAGTTTAGTGTCGCAAGTTGTACATCTGCTAAACCTTGCCAATCCGCTTTTAAATATTCAATCACCTCTGTTTTGTATAAGCCATTCACCGTTTCAGCCAAAGCATTATCGTATGAATCACCGGTCGTACCGACTGATGCTCGTAAATTTGCTGCTTCTAAACGATTGGTATAACGAATGGAAAGATATTGCACGCCTCTGTCACTATGATGAATCACGTTCTTTGGCATGCCTCGATCATGCAATGCTTGCTCCAGTGCATCGAGCACCATATCTGTATTCATACGTGTTGATACTTTCCATCCAACAATTGCTCGCGAGAACACATCAATAATAAAGGCGGTATAGACCCAGCCTGAATGAGTTTGAATATACGTGAAGTCAGCGACCTGAGAAGCATTGCTTCGCAAGGGTCAGGATGATCTGCATTAAAATTGCGTTTTACTAAGTCATCTGCTCGTTTTTGATCATCTCGGCTACGGGTGGTTTGTTTATTCTTACCACGCCAAACACCTTGTATACCTAGCTTCTGCATCAATCGAGCAACTGTACAACGTGCGATAACATAACCTTCACGTTTCAATTGTTGCCAGACCTTACGCACACCATATCGACCTAAACTTTCTTTCCAAATACGTTTGATTTGCTCTGCATGATATAAATCATGCAGAGCACGTTTCGCTCGATGTTCTGGGTTATCAACGAGATCTAAAGCCCGATAATAGGTCGAAGCTGCAATCGGTAAAATTCTACAAATCGCTTCAACACCATATCGATCTTTATTGTTCTGGATAAAATCCACCATTATTTGTGTGGGCGGTCGAGCTCCGCCTGGGCGAAAAAAGCGGCTGCTTTACGTAGAATTTCATTGGCACGTTTTAATTCTTTAATTTCACGTTCCATTTGCTTCATTTTTTCTTGGTCAGATATCTGTTGTACTTTGGCAGGATTTAGTTGATCCATATGCTTTAAATACCAAACACGCAATGTTTCAGGAGTACAACCAATCTTAGGTGCAATAGCTGTGATTGCAGCCCAAGTAGAAGGATAATCTTTTTCAGATTCAATCAATAATTGAACCGCTCTTTCTCTGATTTCAGGGGTATATTTTGGTTTTGTCATTGGAACATTCTCTCAAGAAAGTTGGTCTCCGACAAACCCGGTACGGTTCAGTCTCAATTTTCACACTTTATGCAACAGAGTCGTTTTTATCCTAAGGTCCTTACCACTTGTATTCTTTACGAACATATATCTAAAAAGTGTAGCAAGTTGCTACACTTTTCGCTAGATCAACTCTTTACCAAAAATATCATTCAGTCTTTCACGAATACTATGGACGAATTCCGGATTACTTTTAAGTTTATGCTTCATATTTCGTTTAAAGTCATTCAACCCCATACCAATTTCAGCAAAATCCATTTGGAATAAAGTGTCATTAATGACAATATTTGCTTGAGAGTCAGTGAGGCATCCTACTTTTTTAAACCACTTCTTGAACTGCTGATAATTTTCATCATTATTAAAAATATACCAAGAACGTACATTCATATCGAATTTAGCCCCTAATTCTTTTACGGATGCATTGTCTTCAAATGGAACATCAAGATAGATTTTTTCAATCACTGCAAATTCATCCAGTGCCTTATCAGCAATCCGATGATGCAGTTTAAAATTCACACCTACAATTGGACGGCCTTTCTTAACGGTTTCATACTCTAACTGTAGATCTGTATTTTCGTTAATTTCTGCCACTATTTTGTCTAATACATAGCGTCTAAAATCTACCCAGCGATCATATTTGGTTTCATTAATATCAATCAGTGCTTTCAAGTTTTCTAAAAGTAATGGCACTTCATAACTCTTTTGATTGGCGTACTTAAATTCGTTTTTAATGAAATAAGTATAAAGACTCATACTGGCAACAGAATCTAGGGCAAAAAGATGTTTTAGCTGATAGGTAGTAAAATTACCCCCAGCCAGTTGAGTGAAATACGGCAACACCTCACTGGTAAAACGAATCTGAATCGCATTTTTAGAATCATCTTCCCATCTTAACTCACGGATAATGGGAACGACAGAATGTACTTTTTTAGTCTTTCTCTTACCATTATCAGCTGGCTCCTCAATAATAAAATGAGCTACCCGGGATGAAAGCTCTTTATAAATCCGATCTATTGCAACATTAATTGAATTACGTTTATTTAATCCTAGTAAATCTGCCAAATCATCCTTATACAAATAAATATAAGTTTGTTCGGTAATTTCACCATCTACCCTATTTTTCTCACTATAATTCGCAACCGCCATTGCATATAAAAGTGCCTTATATTCATTGGCTGATAATTCGATTGGGCGAATTAAACGGTTACTGGTACTGACAACGCCATTATGGCGAATGTTGCCTATACAGTAAGGAATATAATTCGATTCTTCTTGCAATGGTTCAGATTCTGTCATAACCGTGATATTTATAATTTAACTTAGTTTTTATATACAAAAGTGGAAAAACTTTCAAGACTTTCACCACAATATTCTAAAAGTGGAAAGTTTGTCATCAAAAAGAAGCATTTTAGCCGATTTCCTGCACTTAAAGTGGAATTAATTATAATCTTTCCACCCCATGATGACAGACCTTCCACCTTTAGTCTCGAAATTACAGTTCAGAAGGTCTATTTTTACTTTTTTCATTCAGGTCTAGTTAGGTTAAGTCAGATAAAAACCCTGATGTGACAAGGCTTCCACCTTTTTGTTAGATTTAAAAGGTATAACTGCACATATAATCATCAGGAAATATCCAATAAAAACAGATTATCCACAGGTTAAGAAGATACAGTGACAATCTTTCCACCTTTAAAGCTTAGTTATGAGACTTTATTAACAGCTTAAATATTTGTTTTTTAAATTATTTTTAAATAAAAATAGCAGTTATAAAAATAGTAGTGACAAACCTTCCACCCTAGTGACAGACCTTCCACTTTATAGTGACAAACCTTCCACTTTATAGTGACAGACCTTCCACTTTACGGTGACAGACCTTCCACTTTATAGTGACAAACCTTCCACTTTATAGTGACAAACCTTCCACTTTTAAAGTTACAAGCACTTGTTTTATATAATAAAAATATGATCCTAATTATTAATTAGCTAAATAACTAATTATTCTAATTTTTAATTAAGCTAGCTTAGTTAAAAATTTATTTTTTAAGTTGTTTTACAGCTGAATAAATAGGATTTATAAATTTAAAAACTATAGTAAGATGAATGAAAGTTATTTATATTACTAAACATTGAAATAAGGAAGCATCTGACACGCATGTCTGCAAAAATTATTACTGTTGCTAACCATAAAGGCGGATGTGGCAAAACAACGACTGTTGTACACCTAGCCTCAGAACTTGCCAATCTTGGCTACAAAGTTTTAGTCATTGATTTAGATCCTCAAGCAAACGCAAGTTTACACATTGGGATCCAACATCCAAGCGAAATTGCTGTCACTACAGCAGAATTACTAGTGGGCGATATTTCGTTGTTGGCAGATGCATTACAAGAAGAAACGAACTTTGAAAAAGTATCATTAATTTATGGTTCCTTAAATTTAGGAAAAACTGAAGATCAACTAAAAGAAGAAGCTCCCCGTCCTTCTGAAGAGTTAAATATCAAGTTAAAACTATTAAAAGATCTTTATGATTTTATATTGATCGACTGTCCACCTAGCCTTAAATTATTAACAAGCAATGCCTTGGCATCTTCAACACATGTCATTATCCCTATCGAATCAGGATCACAATATGGATTGTATGGGGTAACAGATCTTTTAAATCATCTTGAAAAAATCAAACGTATTAATCCAGATTTAGAGCTTTTAGGCGCTTTACTAATTAAGCATGATGAACGTCAGAATGTCTGTAAGCTGATTCGGGATGAAGCCTTGAAACAGGTAGGTAAAATTTTAGAAACCACAATTCCTCAAAGTACTAAAGTCAATCAAGCAGCGATTCTGCAACAACCACTTTTGAAAGTAGAAAAAAATTCAAAAGTACGTAAGGCTTTTGAAAGCCTTGCCAATGAAATTGTAGTGAAAATTAAAACCTGAGAGCATTATGGCAAGCACCAAAGAGCTTTTAGCTCAGAAACTGAAACAGAATACAGAAAAACATCAGCAAGCACAGAAAGACAATATTAAAGAGCCGAAAGAGTTTAGACGTAATGTCCCTATTGAGGATATCAGCCGAAGTCCAAACCAGCCGCGTAAAATATTTGAAGAGTCACAGTTAAAAGAACTGGCGGATTCTATTAATGAAATCGGCCTTTTGCAGCCCATTACAGTGCGTAAACTGGATAATCTGAAATATGAACTGATTGCAGGCGAGCGACGCTTACGGGCACATCAATTACTCGGAAAGTCTGTGATTGAAGCCATTATAATTGATGCAAATAATGTAGAAGCATCTTTGTTAACCCTGGCAGAGAATTTAAAGCGTCAGGATCTGACAGATTATGAGATTTTTATTGGCCTGAACTCACTTGATGAGAAATTAAAGAAAAACAAGCAACGTTTAGCCAATTCACTGGGTTTAAATCGCGAAGATATGTACAAGTATTTAGCATACGAAAAACTGCCGCAAGCAATTTTAAATGACCTTGATGTGGAACCAGGCTTGCTAGGCCGTACTGCTGCAACTGCATTCAAAAAATTTCTATCGGATCATCTTGAACAACTCTCTGAAGCCGAAGTGGCCTTACTCGGAGCTTGGGAAAAATTAAAAGACAAAAAACTCGAGCAAAGCAAAGTTACTACTTATGCTGAAAAACTATTGAGTCAGAATCCAGAAAAACTGACCACAACATCCGTGGTCAGAAAAATTGAATATGCCGGTAAGATTGCGGGGAATATCAAACTGAATCAAAAACAGCTTAAGGTTTCTCTGAATATCTCGGAAATTGACGAAGCCAGTCTCTTACAATTAGAAGATTTCTTAAAACAGCTGATTCAAAAAAGCGAAAAAGTGTAGCAAGTTGCTACACTTTCTTAGCACCCTGAAACTAATTACATCCTCATGCATTATTGAAATTTATTTTCTTAAGTATGCTTCTTTACATTTGGTCTTTGAGAGTACTGTTACTTCGGACTGAGATTAAATTCTGCCTTTCTTCTTGTGGAGTAGTTTTATATTTATCCGGAAATATTATATATGTCCATATAAGCACTCCCAGTTTTCAGGTTTTGTATCAAAATAATCAATTCTTATCAGATTTTTCGATAGGGAAGTATATGTGCTGGTGGAACATAAATAATTTGGTGGTGTTTCAAAAGGTATGCTGCCGTTAAAAAAATACGTTATTAAGGTAAAAGAAAGTAAGCATCCAGCTAACACAGCCTTACCAAGCGATCCTATAAGCCTTAATTTAGTTCCCACCTAAAAACAAGTGGGGACTTAATCTATGAACATGGATATATATTCAGCAACACCTCCTGTTGCTAAAAAACGCAGAACATACAGCAAAGAATTCAAATTCAGTATTGTCAATGCCTGCAAAAATCCTAATACCTCGATCGCTTCGGTCGCACTGCAACATAGTATTAATGCCAACCTTGTCAGTCGTTGGATCAGGATCTTCAGCCATCATGATGGTGCCGTGCAGGATCCTACTCATGTGAATCCAGCATTTATTGCTTTGCCTTACACTGCTGCAATCAGCCAACCTATTGATGAGAGGATCACGTTGTGTATCACCGTGCCTCATACGAATAATGATATTCAGCTAAAATGGCAGACATCAGAAATACCTGCCTTGGCAGAATTACTCAAGGCACTGGCAACATGATCCGTATCAATGAAATTTGGCTCTCTACCCAGCCCATGGACATGCGTGCAGGTATGGATACGACCATGGCTCAGGTGGTGAGAGCCTTTGGCTACATCAAACCGCATTGCGCCTACCTGTTCTGTAATAAACGTGGTCATCGTATGAAAGTGCTGGTACATGATGGACTGGGCATCTGGCTGTGTGCCAGGCGGCTGGAACAGGGAAAATTCCACTGGGCTCAAGTTCACCAAGGTGAAACCGTGGTCCTCAACCCGGAACAGTTACAGGCATTAATCCAGGGTTTGCCCTGGCAGCGCATTGGACGACAGCAAGTGGTAACAATGCTCTAAACCAAGCTCGGCTATTCTGCTATTCTCCAAACGTTCTATTTCATTCTCTTCATGACCTCAGGCATACTGCGGTCATGAATACGCTGCCTGACTTAAGCCAACTGACCCATGAACAACTGCTGGAATTTACCCGGCAGTTGGCGATGCAGCATCAGTCTCTAGCACAATCAAACCAGCAATTAGATTCTAAAGTTCAACATCTTTCTATTCTCAATCAAAAATACGAGCATGAACTGGCGCTGTTTAAAAAGCACAAATTCGCCCAAAAGAATGAACACTTAACGGCAAAACAAATCCATCTGTGGGATGAAGCGGTTGAAGAAGATATTGCCGCGGTTGATCTAGAACTGGAACGGCTAAATGCAGATAAAACTAATGCAGCGACACAGAAAGCCAAAACCAATAAACCTAAACGTCGACCACTGCCAGATCATCTACACACCATCCGTATTGAGCATGAACCTGCATCAACCCAATGTGCTTGTGGCTGCCAACTCCGTCGTATCGGCGAAGATGTCAGTGAAAAACTGCATTTCAGACCGGCACAGTTCTATAAGGAACAGCATGTGCGTGGTAAATGGGTCTGTGATCAGTGTGACACTCTGACTCAGCAAGCGATGCCCGCCTATGTGATTGATAAAGGCATTGCTTCACCTGAATTGCTCAGCCATGTGCTGGTATCGAAGTATGCCGATCATTTGCCGCTGTACCGTCAATGTCTGATCTATCAGCGGGCGGGAATCGAACTTTCTAGATCAACTTTATCTGACTGGATAGGTCGCTGCGGTGTAGAACTGGAACCTCTGGCCAATGCCTTAAAAGAGGTGGTACTACAACAGCAGGTGCTGCATGCAGATGAAACACCGGTCACCATCATGCGGATGGGTGAGAATAATAAAAAACCGAAGAAAGGTTATGTCTGGGCCTATGCCACTACACAGTACAATCCAGTTCAGGCGGTGATCTATGACTTTCAGGATAGTCGTTCAGGCCAGCATGCTGAAGAGTTCTTGAAAGGCTGGCAGGGCTATCTAGTCTGTGATGATTACAGTGGTTATAAAGCACGCTTTAAATCAGGCGATGTCATTGAGGTGGGCTGCATGGCGCATGCACGTCGTAAATTCCATGAACTGCATGTAACTGGGAAAAGTCAGGTCGCTGAACAGGCATTAGTGCTGATTCAGAAACTGTATGCGATAGAAGCAGAGCTCAGGAAAAAGACCGATGGTACAGCGGAAGACCGCCGCGAATACCGACAACAGCATAGTCAACCAGTGATGCAACAACTATATGAATGGCTCAACCAACATCATCTGACAGTGCCATCGAGTTCTCCCACCGCCAAGGCCATCAATTACACTCTGAAGCGTTGGCCAGCTTTAAGCCGCTATCTGGATGATGGCAATCTACCGATTTGCAATAATTGGGTCGAGGTGCGACACGAAGTCGCTTAATGAAGTTGTTCCCCCTGCGGGAACCACCCGTGTCACCGGGTGAATCTAGAAGGCTGAATAAAGAGCGCCTTCGACAATGTAACGAGGCACCGCAAGGTGCGGGGTATCAATCGTGAGAGGCGTACCCTTCTGGCAGCCATAGCCGGACAAGGGCTAGATAATCGGTATGGTGAACACATGTGAATCTGCGTAACGATCGTCAAGTTGAACGAGCGGAAATGGCTGATACGCTCGAACCAAAACGGTAATGGAGGTGGGAATTGCGTCTTTCGACTACGCATTCGTGACCCATACGCCTCCCGGTCGATAGCAGGCACCTAAGCCGATGTACTTCAGTAAGCGGAACGTGGAAATCCCGTATTACTCCCATTGGGAAAGCAGTTTGCAAAAACTGCCCATGGTGATGCGGGCGAAGGAACGAGGAAAAAGCGAATGCCAGTCTGTAATGGGTTGGATAGAGGTTGAAACATTACCCCACGCGAAAGCGGGCTGACGTCCTTATGGTCTCTCATCACAAGAGAGTGTGTAGAACCCTTTTAATGGAGGGAGAGCAAATGAATGCAGCAGTATCAGCGTGTGCACCTTCCAGCACATCGTGGGACAGCATCGATTGGATTGCTGTACAGCGTCATGTCAGAGGGCTGCAAGCGCGTATTGTGAAGGCGGTACAAGACGGCAGGCATAACAAGGCGAAAGCTTTGCAATGGCTGCTGACTCACTCGTTTAGTGGCAAAGCATTGGCCGTCAAACGAGTGTCTGAAAACAAAGGCAAAAACACGGCTGGGGTCGACAAGGTGACTTGGAATACACCCAAGGCCAAGACCGGTGCGATGATGTCGTTGAAGAGGCGAGGTTACACGCCCCTTCCGCTTCGGAGAGTCCTTATTCCGAAGAAAAATGGCAAGATGAGACCTCTCGGGATACCCACGATGAAATGCCGGGCCATGCAGGCGCTCCATCTGCTGGCTTTGGAACCCATCGCGGAGACCACTGCTGATCGGAACTCTTATGGATTCAGGGCTTTGTTGCACAAAGATTTCATAACTATATGATTTTAAAAGTTTTGATTGTTTTTTGATCCAAAATTAAATTTATTTAAATCAGATGCTTACATATTTATGCAACAAAGCCCTTCGTAGCCTGCTTTTTCTACGGCTTTAATTAAAGTAGCGCGATCAAGTGGTTGATGCGCATAAATGACTGCTTTTTCGGTAGCCAGATTTACATGAGCCGATTCAACACCCTCAACAGATTTTAAAGCTTTTTCCACACGGCCTACACAAGAAGCACATGTCATCCCCTCAATCTCTAATGTTTCACTGTAGTGTGGCGTATCAGTCATTTCGGTACTCATATACGATCTCTATCATTTAGATATGCTGAGTTCTATATGCGAAGATCAGCTCGAACCAAGATTAGGTGGAATTCAGGGATTACTTTTATTTCAAGCAAGTACAGGTTTTATCTGTACGATGAGGAAAATAAGAGAGTAAAAGTGGTAAGGAATTCCCACTGTTACTCTAACAGAGATTAAGCAGGATCAGCTGTAAATCCACGCTCACTGAGAGTGGCAATGACTTGATCCTGACTCACCGTTGTGTTGATTTCAATAATACGGTTTTGTAAATCAATATCGAGTGAGGCATTCGAGTCGAGCTCTTTAATTGCGGTAGTAATGCCGCGTGCACAACCACCACAAGTCATATTAGCGATGTGAAATTTCATATGTTGCTCCTTTTTAACAAAACATTTGTTTAAAACATTAGAACAGTAACTCTAAACTTTCACCATACAACCAGCCTTTTTCTGAATCAGTTACTCGCTGTAACTTGGTCTGTTTACAACCTTACAGTTTTCTTCAGAGTATTCCAAAGAAGAGTGTTCTAATGACTACAGTAAATAACACTAAATATAAAAAAAATGGAAGAATAATTTACTAAGTTATTGTTTTTAAGTTGATCCTTGTTTTATATGGGGGTGATAATAACTTCTGATTACTAGTTTTTACCTTAAATATACCGATTGAAAGATTCATTTAAAGGCTATGAATACATGAGTTTTACAGTTTGGCTAGGTCAGCATGAGTACTTTTCACAAGATTTAAGATCGACCATGAACGTGATTAAGTTATAGGGGATTGATGAAATAGTTTTTATGAATTTCTGGCTTTCTGGGCTGATTTTATCAAATTCATGTCTATGCAAAATTGCGACATATTTCTCGTGCTGGTAGTTATCCAGAGTTTGGTCTGCATCTATCCATAGTGCAGACCTTTTTTTGGTGACAGTTTTTTCTTAGTGATTTTCGATCTGGATGTAGTGATTTCACGTTTGCAGAATATATCTTGGCGGTGATCCATCTAATATTCGTGATTATAAAGAGAGCTAATTCACAGGTTCTACAGATTATGTAGCGACTAACTATATCAAAGTCTATTTGCAGTTGATGGTTGGCGCTTAGTTTATATTTACGCTTAGGTTTCAGTTAAAAAATCAATATTCTGTTGAATCCGTGATTGAATCATCTGTAGGGTAGATTCTCGAATTTGATGGGGATACAGGCGCTGCGCAATTTGACTAAATTGAAGTGCAATTTCACGCATGGTCAAGATGATCTCATCGACTTCTAGAGTAGTCAGATTAGCTTCTGAAGTACCGAGTTTATGTATGTCATTTCGGGAAATATTGAGCGCTTCTCCCATAATGTCCATTTGATGATAACCACCTGGACCCTCGCAGAAGGTCACATCATAGGCTGGAGCCAATTTCCATTGACCATTTTTCTCCATGAGAAATGAAAAGTTCTTAGTATGGTCATCCCGATTATTGAAAAGCACATTAAACACAGCACGTTTAAAAGCATGCAATCTTTCTCGTACATCTTGCGTACACATCAAGGTTGCCCGGAGAAAATTGCGATAGTCTAGGCTACCTGGAACTTTATAGTCTGCTCCTGTATATGCAGCCAAACTCTGCATTGGAATCCGCATACCATTTTGACGATCGAATCGTTTAGAAGCAAAAGCCGTTAAACCATTGGGCAAATTAAAGAAATGGGTATCTGGAGTCTCAATTGCACAAAGTCGCAAACATTCTGCATAGACGGCTTCAATGGCGCAGACTTCAGGATGCTCTTGCTGAGCAGGAAACTTAATCAGCCAGGCTTCATGTTGATCAGAATCTTGAGTCGAAAACTCTAAATTGACAGGATCTCGGTAAACCAACGCTTTTGGTCTGGCACCTTGAGGGGAGCCACCCATGACCAATAAATGCTGTAGAAATTCACCACCTTCACCTTTGAGTACTTCTTGAACTTCCTGGGCCAGTTGTTGTAAAGGGATATTTTCTGAGGTTTGCATGTCAGCAACACAAGGTTCAAAGGAGAGGGCACCCATTGCGTGACTACTAATATAGGTCAGACGCTCCAAAGGTCCAATTCGTGCTGAATTTAAGCCAATTTTTTTGAAATATCGATCCATCAACATCATGCCCCAACCATCTGGTAAAGCGTCATAGACTGGACCTGGGAGTCCCATTTGATGAGTAGGAAAACCTTGTCTGAATGGTAGACCTTTTAAAGGCAGCAAGTAAGAAGAGAGCTCAACACCTTGCTGTATTGCTTCTGGACTATATTCAAAAGCAATGGTGGGTCTACCTGTCGTGGCTGTTGAACTAATCAGCGTTCCCCATAACCATGATTCGCCCCAACCGTTGTAATAAACATTAAGTCTATTGAGCATTATCCCTTCCTCTTAATACGGTGGCGCTTACTTTGACTCTCATAGCGAAGAATGTCATTCACACTGTTAAGCTGAGGTTTAAATAGTTCCTGAAGTTCGTTTAATCGACCCAAGACCATTGCAATACGGACTAAATTTTCAACAGATACATTTCGTCCCGCTTCAAGATTCGAAACTGTATTCACGCCGACACCAGCGCGTGCTGCTACCTCAGCTTGAGACATCTCCAGAAAGAGTCGTTGCTTACGTAAACGCTCACCTAAAAGAGTCACAACTTCTTCTGGTTTAGTGAAATATAAATCCATTAAATTGGGTCTTAAGAATGAATAATTTAATTAAATCACAAAATAATGGAATTAATCTATAGCTATAGTGTGGCTAAGGAGGGCTTTGTTGCACAGCACATCAGAAGGGTAGGTATAGTCCTTGGGTATCGGTTACAGAAAATCATCAGGATGTACTTTGACTGATTGTTGATACGGAGATTTCAGTATTTTCATTTTTCCTAATAGGTCACATTACTTAGAAAGGGTTCTTCGAAAATTAGTTCATACTTTAAAAATCCTATAAATATTGAGGATATTTTCTTAATGCTTTCAATATAGCATGCGGCTATATGTAACTCGAACGGGCTTAATCTGCCTTTCAGTATAAATTTTTTGGGCGTGAGAGGGGAGAGGTGTGAGGGCAAGCAATTTATATCGTGGATACTTCTAAATTACTTATGTAATAGAAGGTGGTAAACATGGATTTAGAGGTAATAACACTAAATATAAAAAAATTGGAAGAATAATTTATTAAATTATTGTTTTTATGTGGTTATTGGTGATGTTATGAATAATAATAACTTTTTTCTTGATGAATTTTACCTAAAAAAATTGATCAGATAATTTTCTTTAAATGTCATGCATACATAAATTTGACAGTTTGAAGGGATCGGTATGTGCATTTTTCACAAGGTTAAAGATCGACCATAAATGTGATAAACGGCAGAGGATCATTGAAAAATGAATGGATTTAAACACTACATGTATGCACGAAAAAAAGTATCGCTGCGGTTCTGCTGACAGGCTGTATTGAGCATTGAATGCAAATGATGTAGTAATTGTCTACAGGCTATAGGACCAGCATGAAGAAGAATGAAATGTAGTTGCCAATTTATAACCTTGGTTGAAAAGCATAGCATTGTTATTCGGAGAAGTGAGGTAAGCCATCCTTCTCTTATTCATTTAAAATGATTCTTACTCAACTGATCTCGACTCATGGGCTGGTTCCAATTAGACGGATAATAACTTCCATCCCCTATCTTTTTCTTACCACATTTCTTGCATTTAATCCCTTCTTTGGAGATTTGATTCAGCATCACTGTTGTCGGTTGAATCAAATCAATGACATAGTTCGTTGGTTCAGGAAAAGCAGAAGAGGCTGCTTTATTGCAAAAGAGAACATTCGGATCAAATGGATTGGATTGCACAAAAGCCATGATACAGCCACAGAGTAATTCACCTGCATGTAATCTGTAACATCCATTCAGGTCATCAGACGAAGATTAATCTGAAATTTAAGCACTAAACACCATAAATCTATGTATGGGCAGACTTTTTTGAGACATATGTTGATAAACATGCGGCAAGTTACATTGCTTAAAAGTCTATCTAAGTTAACGATCTATTCAATTCTGGATAAGTAATCTGAATATTACGATCCTAAATTACCCGAAGAGTATTAAGATTTCTAAGAATCGTGATTGTTGGTTTATTTGGGAAATTAATCAGTGGATTGAAGCAAAGATGATGGCTCATTAAGGATTGTGGGCTTCGACTACTTAAATTTTAGGTATTTTGAATAAAGCATATTTCAAAAATCTTAATTAATGGATTTAAATTACCATAAAAACCTTCAATATTGGCTTGAATCCATTGTTGTTGAGAGTCAATGCGAGACCAATCAATACCATAACCACAATGAGCAATCAGATGCTCAAAGAAAATCCGTTGTGTACGTCCATTACCTTCACGGAATGGGTGTATGACATTAAGCTCACAATACAAGTCGGCAAGTTGAGGAATCAGTTGTTGTGGTGCTAAGCCTTGAAAGTATTTTTTTTCTTGAAGCGGTTTGAGTAGTTTATTGGTTTCAATTTCAATACGGGAAAAATTACAAAAACGGGTGTCACCTTTGGAAATATCGATTTGTCTTAACTTTCCTGCCCAGTCGTATAAGTCGCCAAAGAGCTGCGCATGAATTGATTTTAAGTATTGTAAGTCGTAAGGTGGTTCAGCATATTCAATTAAGTTACTTGCCAATCCAGACAGTTCTAGTTCAGCTTGTTCTAAAATTTGTTCATCACGAATATTGAGTTTGTTCTTTAGGATATTTGTGCCAGGGTAACAATACAGGCTGTCACCCATTTCCCCATATTTATCCATACATGCACCTGACTAAGATTCGGGTTGCGAATACTTCTTATATTTTTGCAAGATTTCAGCTTTACTTTGTTGAGTTGTTTGAGCTGTCGTTGTAATGCCTTCAAGCTTTAGGCTGGCTTGATAGTTTTGCGAACGTGTCGCTTGAATATATTTTCTTTTCTGTTCAGTGGTTCTGAGCATTTCGAAACTCCATTGATGCTACACGTGAAGTAAGTATAGCAGAGAATCTTTTTGATCAATGCTGCATACACAGCATTTCTAAAATGTAATACAACGGTATTGTTTCATGTAATAACAGAAAACTAAAAAAAAGTGGAAGAATTCTTAAAATTTAGACCGTCATAGATAAGCAAACCGTATGTATTTGTTGAGAATTGTAATTTTGAGAAAATTTAGTTGATAAATTAAATGAAGTTTCATATACAAAGATATGCTCATTTTTTAAATCGATAAAAATGTTAAGATTTGACTATTTGGTAAAAAATATAGAAATTTTTATGGGGCAATTTATCATGCCCTTTTGCTTTGACCGAAAAAATGTTCAACTTGAGATAGTAAAAATTAACTCAGAACTACTGAAAATCAAAAAGATTAAACAGAGTCAGAAAGTAGTAGTACAAGCAAAGTTCAAAATAATCTATGTGAAAATTTGGCAAAAAATCTTGCTATTGATGCAAACGGAGCCAGGCTTACGTGTGCATTCTAATTATGTTGCAATCTTACAGTTGATACATAATCTTGATGATTTTATCGAAAAATCACAACAACACTTGTGCTTTGAAAGAAAAGCTCAGAAAGAACTGGATGCTAAATTTTTTGCAAGATTTTTTAAGCTAACAAAGAATTCAATAAAGGATCAACTTTTACCAAATCGTTCTGATCACAATGAATTTAAACAATGCAACGTGATAAAAATATTAAGCGAAAATGAATATGCCAAACATTGAAACACAAGAGCAATTCTTAGATTTAGCAGAAAAATATCAACAAGATTATTGTCTATTACGTGATGATATTGTAAATACACAATTTGTCGATCTATCAGATGATTTGTATAAAGATGTCTACGCTCTATACAAATTAGCACAACAAATTTATAGCTATATATCAGGCTCCAGACAGATCGGTAAGTATTCTTTTTTAGCTGCTGTGAGTTTTTTTGCATGTCCAGATTCTAGTAATACACAAGAGCTGTCATCGCAACGTTATTTGATTCTACAAGCGAGTTTTTTAACATATCGGCAGTATCAAGAATTTGCAAAAATTGATAAAGCTGAGAATAAGCAAAAACATGTTTGTGACCTATTACGCTATGTCTCACGATATGTGCTGGATTCTAATCATGCTGAATTATTTCATGAATGTAGTAAGCTGCTAAATTGTTATGTCACGTACGAACGTAATTTGAAAAAAGAGGATCGTAATCAACTTTTTAATATTAAAGATTTCGAACAAGTACAAGTCATAGAGTATTTATCGGCTCTATTAATAATTTTTAAAAGACTAGATGATCGTCGTGTAGTTCATCGTCAGCGTAAGTCAAAAAAAAGCAAAGTTTTGCAATGGCCGACGAAAAATGAACTCAAAAAATTTCGTGAAATTAAAACGGGTAAGCAAGTAGATATTGGACATAACGCAAAGATTAGTATTTATGATGCCGCTCTTCACAAAGATGAAGAGGGTGAAGTTGATCTATTAGATCCTGAAATGGAGTTTTATTCAGAAGATGAAAAGTCTAAAAATTTAAATTATATACTCAGCGATAATGCGACGCATCTAATGCGGCATCGCCAGCGCCGTCATGCTCCTTTTGTTACAAATCCACATTATTTGGCGCCAGATATACTGAAGCAAATTGTTTATGTGTTGAGAACCGAGTTATCCGGGCACTGGAGGGATGCTGCAATCGCTGCAGCATGTTTATTGTCACTTTTGACGGGATTATCACCCGTCGCACTGATGGATTTTAACGAGCTTATTCAAGATGGAATTTTGATCCAGAATGGTTCAAGTAGACGTCGCGAATATTTACTCAAATTAAATCTTAAAATTACAGAGCAGAAGATTAAGAGCTTAAATCATGTGCGGTGGAATGAAGTGATGACACATCAACTACATTTACCTTCTGCTTGGTTTGACTATATAGAACAAGCATCGAATCCACTAATTTCATCAACACACATTAATACGAAACTTAAGAATTGGCTTGATAATCGGTTTGTAGGTTCGATCACTGTAGAAAAACTGCAGGCTCAATTATATTTTCATATATATTATGAAACATATAATGAATATCTTGCTCATGTAATTGCTGGGCGGGATAGTCAGCATCACATGCCTGGTATCTATTATGGCGGGCTACCGAAAACTCAACTCAGTAGCACATATCTAGCCTTTTTAGAAAAAGCACTTACACCACATTCCACACATTTTACTGAAGACACGGCTGAACTAAAAATATTGCAACAACAATTCAAAGTGCAATCTGCATTATCTATAGGAAGGATAGGGAGCCAACTGGCACTTGAACCCAATTTTGTGAAAGAGCAATTCCATATTTTACATAGACATTGTCACGAAAACATCCAAGAAGATAAGCACATTATTAATCAACTTAATGCATATGCGTGTTGGATGTGGCATATCAGTTTGTTGAGTTTGGCAAGTCGGCCTAAAAAAAACCTGTTGGGGAATTTGGATGATTATTGTGTTGAGCTCAAGCTTTTATATGTGAATGATAAAAAAAATAGTAAAGCAAGAAAAGATGGTCGTTTTATCCCTTTATCTGATTTTTTCATAAAAACACTGCAAAATTACACTGCCTTTTTAGAACAAATTATTGAAGCGTACGGTTCATTTTTTAGACAAGTCTTTGCAAAGAAGAAGATAACTGTAAATGATCTTTTTGGTAAGGTCATTTTTAGTAAAGATATCTTGCCGATAACTGTCAAAGAATGGCAGAGCAGGAAAATTAAGTTAATCCCTTTATCGAGAAAATGGGTGAATTCATATATGCAAGGAGTCTTTCCAAAGAATATGTATTCGAATTGGTTACGTCATTTTGACATGAACTTTTTGATGCATGAGCAGCAAGAGGGTAAACCAGCATTAGCTTTTCACTTAATTCAGGCCCTGTATGGTCATGACCAACGTGACCGAGAGGCTTTTCATCCGCATTCTTCACTTATCCCGAATGTCTATGTACAGCAAGCCCGCCAGCAATTGCAAGATAATGTCAAATCTTTATCGATTAAACACTTAGAGCGAAAATAGTTGTATGCAAAAAATCAAAGAACTAATAAAACCACAACTAGATGATCTATTTGTTGATATTCATAAAATGGTGAAAAAGTCGCTAGATAGACAGCCTTCTCCACCTGAAGTATTGACGAAAGAAATGCAGCAAAAACTTGATCAGCAGATCGCTGAAAAATGGCATGACATTAAAGATAGTGTTGATTGTTTGAGTCAAAAGTTGAGCCGAGACGAACAATCAAAACTGATGCAATTTACTGAAGATGAATTTAATAAAAGAAGGAAGCAATTCAACCAGAATGTAGATAAAAAATCATACAGAATTAAGCTAAATCCACATACTAAACGGATCGTACTGCCTAGAAAAATTGAGAGTACAGAGTCACGGTTAGAACAGGGGCATCTACATATCCATGTACTTAAGGAATTAAGGCAGTATTGGCAAGATTCATTTGAATATTGGAATGAACCAAAGTACTTATGGGGAAATTTATGCTTAAGTTTTATATATATTTCAGGCTGTGCAGATGAACAGCATTTGATTGCTATTCAGAAGCAATTGCAGGAGGCCATTGAGCTTGGTACAGATCTGAATTGTTTTCGGTTATACCATTCGGACTACAAAAAAATCACTAATCCATTGTTACTACATTATCGTGTTGAAAACTCTCAATATGGCAACGATGTAGAACAGGGAAAGTTGTACCAATGGAAACATGTTTTTTTTAACCCATATGCGCAGTTCATTTTGCAATATTTAAAAAAGTTGAAAGCTGCTCAGAAAGAATTTTGTCTGCAACATTCAGTTGAAGATTGTATTTTAGAAAGCTTGAGTAAGATAGGCAGGAAAAAAAGTCTTGGGGATCTGCAATATCAAATTAAACGCCGTGGATTTCGTGCATTTAATGATGTGCAAATGGTACTCGAATTTAATCCAAACCTCAGCATAGATATATTTTTGAGTAATGTGCTTCAGCAAGAGATTAATACTGTTGCTTTAAGGCCATCCGAATTTAGATTGCTGTGGAATAATGATTACAATCAAGTCACAGAACCAGATAATCGCCCTATTCATTTTGAACAAGAGCAGTTACTTCCTGAAGTTCCGACTGTTCAAAGCAAATTACAAACGATTCCGTATGAGTTGATGTTGTTTGGTCAAAAGAAACGTAAAGGTCAAAAAGTTGAGCGTTTAGATAAAAAGAGGAATAAAGAAGAACGCACGCTACGTTTTTGGCAAGAAACTAGAAGGGTGTTAGAGGAGAAGATAGTTGATGCTAATACGGAGGAAAAGTCTTTAATTGATGCTCAACTACGCTTAATTCACTGGTTAATGCATTTAAAAAAACGAGGGCTTCAATTATCAACTATTGAAAGCTACTTAGGATCGTTTGGCAAAGAATTTATATTTGAGATTTGGCTCAATAAATTAGATTTAAAGCAACAATCCATAGATGACTATGAGGATTTATATCGGCAGCTATTGAAATACAGCAGTGAACGTGATGAAAAAGCAGTTCAACGAGATTCGGTGAAAGGAAAAACCTCTCGTAAGATGCACCAAAGCGCAGAATACCGTTTTGGTCGCCTAAAAGATTTTCATCAATTCTGTATAGAGAATTATGATGCTCCAGGGGTATTGGTGTTACAGAATTCAAGTTTTAAGCATTTACAAATTTGCAATGCACGGCTAGTGAGTCCTTTGCTATTTGGCAAATTATTGGAAAAACTAGAAAATTTAAGTCAAGAGCCAACGGCATCAGAGTGGGTCGATCATCTGAGTTGTTTAAAGCTGATGTATTTACTAAGTTATAGAACTGGACTTCGATTAAATGAAGTTCGTTGTCTTAAAATACAAGATATTATTTGCCCAGAGCTACTTTATAAAGAAAAAGAAAATACAGTTTTTAATAATATCACGCTTCATATCCAAGACAATTCATATCGCCGTCTGAAAACGCGAAGTGCGAATCGTCAAATACCATTGAAAATTGCATTGTCAGAACATGAGTTTTTAGTAGTACAACGTTACATACAACATCGTTATGAGCAATATTTGGTTAATCAGCAGGATGATCTACTTTTTAGTGTGAATCATCGTGTATTAACTGATCAATGTATCAGCAAAATTACAGTAGATTTGTTTAGTCAAATATTAGGTATGCATCATGGCTTTAGTTTTCATACATTACGCCACAGTGCTGCTAACTATCTAGCAATAACTTTGCTCGGTTCAAAAGAAATGATCAAGACCTACACAGATTGTCCTTGGGTAAAAGCAAAAAAGATGAGGGATTTATTGTTTGGTATGAAAGCACGTGCTCAAGAAGAGATTATTCAACATAAATGGCAGGTGCTCGCCTCTTGGATGGGGCATAGCAGTATTGAGCAAACGGCTTCAAATTACCTTCATGTTTTGGATTTATTAGCAGTCGATCGAATTTATAATTCGCCGTGTATCATTTCAAAAAAAGTATTAGAACAGTGTTTTAGTCCAGTGAAGTCAAGTACAGACTACATAAACCTAAATCGTTATACTCAGCAGCAGAAATGGTTTAATTCTTATCAGCAAACACAGCCAGTTACGATGGCTGGCCGACAAGAAAAGAAGTTTAGTATAGAGAAGAGTACTCTGACACCTTTTCAACGTTTGATAAGTTTTAGAGAAGGTCGATTAAGCGAAGATACCCAAGCTCAAGAATGGATGCAACGATGTCAATGGATGAGCACTAAATGGATGGATCGCCAAAAATTTAATTTAAAAACGAATTATGTTTATAGTAAGAATTTAGAAGAGAGTTGGTTTGATGAACTTTACGAAAAGGCTAAAAAACTGACTCGTCCAGATGAAATAATTCCTCTCCTTGATTTTCATTATAAAGATGATAGGCAGCAAGATGCACTGAAAGAAAAGAACATGGTTAAGGCGCTTAAAATATTATTATTATTTGGAAAACTGCGTAAGAATTTTCTACATTTTCAATGCCGAATGAAAGGTGATGAGCAACAAATTGTTAATTTTATTACTGGTATAGAGCCAATGTTAGGAGATCATCTGTATTTAGAAAAACAAAACTACCCAGTTAATTTGGATGCTCCTGAGCGAACCGTTAAATTTAGTTTTCAAAGAGTTGTCGGCTCTAACAAAAAAAATGTTACTCCGCTGGTTATATTTAATTTAATGTTAAAAATGATGCAAAAAGATGAACTCTGGATCAAATAGCCTAAGCATGTTAAAGGGGAATTGTTTAGAAATTTCCCTGTTTATAAGTAAACTGCCTTTATGAAAAGCACCATGCTGACTTGGATTAATAAGCGGAATGTAGTATCACAGTTTGATCGCTGGATTTACGAAAATGGTGTGAAGATTAGCGGTATGGTAAATCGATGAGCTAAAGTGTTGTAGTCCAAACTCGATCTGACAATTACCCATTTTTTAGTGTGCCCGTCAGGTTAAATTTGAACTGAATTTTTCTCAGCCCAAATTCATTTCCAATCAAGTTATGTTTCAAGTGGCGTGCGAACACTGCACAATTTAATTCACGGTGCCTAAGACAGGTATCAACTTCGGACCAGCCATTCTAGCTTTGCTAATGATTTCCACCAGCTCATCATAAGTCAGTTCAAACTTATCCTCACTATCAAATACATAGACCATATTCTTGCCTTCATGTTCAGGTGGAGTAGGTGGTACAAATCGTTTCGGGATAAGAATTTGTGCGAGTTGTTCGTCAGTTAATTTAAATAAGTGCATGTTTTTATCCTACTGTTCCTTAAAATGTATTCAAACATACTCAAGGACTAATTCGCACTCTGTTAATGTCTTGTTGCCAAGCGTGTAACTAGAGCCTGAGTCGGTCAGTTCCGACTTGTAGCGGTCAGTCCGTTCTTGAAATATACGCTTTACAGTTTTGTAAGGCGTATAACGACTTATCTCATTGTCGTTTAATCTTGCAAGCACGTTTCTCGCAGCATTCCAATCAGCTTGCACAACTTCCCCATTGAAACGGTGAAAACGATCTCCCTTACGTGTACCTATTAAAAGGCCATGCAAGAAAGAATCACTTTGCGAAGTATATGCAGAATTGACTAGATGCACCGTAGAACCTCTACGGTGAGATATAGAAGTTAGGGCATTAGCTAACAAACCTTTAGCCCATGTATTTAAGCGTCTATTGGTGTTTTTGCCATAGTTGCGTTTACTTTGAATTGGGGATGTTAAATCTTCCGCAACAATCACTTTGGCTTTATCAACCAACTTGTGAGTTGCTGTAAATATTAATGTTTTGAGCTTTGCTTTTTGAGTATCTTGTCGCTTATCTAGTTTTTTTCGACCTAGATTATTTAACTCAATTTTCTGTTTCTTGTGTGGTTTAGCTTTAGCAATCGCTCTGAGCTTGTTTCTGTGCTTGTACTTTTGATTTAAATAATCTGATTCACTTGAGATCAGCTTGCCTAGACCACTCCCATATACATCGCCATCAGAGTCCACAAAAGCTTCTGAGTACCCTTTATCAACACCTACGGTTTCCTGACCACAATCCTGTGTTTCAACTGCATCATAAGTTGAGTGAACTTCAACATTACCGTTTTTTAGAATGATTCTAAGTGTGCCTTGTGGCGCAAAATCAACAGTCGTATTTAATGGGATTTTAATGGTTTGTCGAGGGATTAGGCTTGGTACTTTAAGCCAACATTGACCATTTAACTCAAAGGTTTTACACATATCCGCACGAACAATAATTTGATTATGTGTGTGATTAACACCATGCTTAAAGTGATTACGCATTTGACGATGGAGGAAATTATCAGTCATCCATTCATCTTTTTTAAGCAAGGTGTATAGTCTTTTTTGTTCATTATTACAGGAGGTGCGTTTTCGGATCGCCTGCTTTACTTTGTCTTTTGATGCTTCTCGATAGGCTTTAATATCACCTATGCAATCACGTAGCGTTTCTTTCCACGCATTTGCAGAAACACCAAAGTCACGACTTTCTTTCATCCACGCATCACGAATAGCTCTGTCACTGATATTCAAACCTGAAATAGCACCATATTTAGCCCACACCTCGCTACGAATACGACCAAGTAAAACAGCTTGTTTCTCAAGCTGTTTGTACTTTTGCACATTCAAGTTTTTACAATGGTGGATGCGTGTTAATTTCACAAAGTCATGCCTAGGTTAAGGGATTGGATAATCAATAGATATGGATGCTAATATACCAAGACACTCACCTAAAATACAAAAGATAATCATTTAAATCTCTAATAAATACCCACCTTGCCACTACTGAATCGACATAGACAAAATGAGAACTTATGCAAATATTTGTCTATATTTTTAGTTATAGTTAATTACTCTCGTAAAACAGCTGACGAAGTCCGAGATAGAATCATTGCGTCAAAACAAACGTGATGCTTATGCACTTATGATGAAAATGAATTAATTATTATTTAATTAAGTTAAAAGACTGCTATATAGCGGTCTTTTTTGTTTTTGAGCTCTACAAATTTTAATGAGTACATATAGTTACTTTTATAAAAATGATAATAAAGGGTAGAGGAGGTCATCTAAGAATTTAAAGCACAAGACTTATTTAACATTGATGACAGAAAAAGTGAGTTGTTGGGAACTTAAAGAAGAGGTGGTACTTATAATGGTTACTAAAATACAAATACTTAAAATATTAAATATATAAAACAATATATTACAAATATATATGATGCGTAGTGTACGCATCATACATAAAGCGTTCTATTTTGATATAATTGATCCAATCAACCCATTGTTAGGTTTCATTTAAATTCCATGAGTCTTACTGAAATTAAAGTTCGCCAAGCTCATTGTAAGGAAAAAACCAGTTTTTTATCCGATGAAGATGGGCTTAGCCTGAAGATTGAGCCGAGTGGAAGAAAATCTTGGTGCTATCGCTATACAGATCCACAAACTAAAAAACGTCGACGCATTCAGTTAGGTCGTTATCCTGATTTATCGCTGAAAAAGGCACGACAAGTCAGAGATGACTTTAAAGACAATGATTTCTGTTTTGAACAAGATACTGCCTCTAATGTCATCACCTTTGGTAAGGTCGGGGAGGAGTGGTTACAGTTCAAACTGAAAAATGCCTTCAACGATCTACCCCGCTGTGGTGTACTACAGTTAGCAGAAAGATGCTTACAGCAAGATATTTATCCAGACCTTCAGGATCTACCTTTTCAAAACATCAAGCGTTATGACCTGGTTTCAGTAATCAAAAAAATAGAGGGACGCCAAGTAAAAGAACCTGTCAAGAAAGCTTGTAGTTATTTGAACCAAATTTATGACTACGCTGTAGCGATGGGTTATTGTGAATTCAACATCGCGCATGGTTTAAATAAAATCGCCATTAACAGTAAAATCAAGAAAAATTATCCGTATTTGAAAGCGGAGGATATATCTGATTTTAAGTATAAATTACAAAAATTGGATGCCCATCCGATTATTAAAAAAGCACTGCTGTTCAAATTACATACTGGCGTGCGAGGGGCTGAATTGTTATTGGCTGAGCCTCATCATTTTGATTTAAATGAAAAAGTCTGGAAAATACCTGCCTTGCATATTAAACAGTTTCGACGAAAAGTCATATTAGGCCATGAGATTCCCGACTTCTTAGTTCCACTTTCAGATCAGGCTTTAGATATTTTAAAAGACGTCATGCAATGGTCATACGGTGAAAAGTACATTTTTGCTAGCCCACGGAAACATAATCAACCGATTCATTTTAATACATTAAATATGGCTATACGTAAGATGGGCTATGGAAAACATCAATTATCCTCTCATGGACTACGTTCCACTTTTAGTACCATTTTGAATGACTCAGGTTTGTTCCAGGATAACTGGATTGAGGCACAACTTTCACATATTGATAAGAACCGTACCCGTGCCAGCTATAATCACGCTGACTATTTAGCCCAGCGGACTGAAATGATGCAGTGGTGGGGTGATTATTTAAGTACTGCTAAGTGAAAATCGTACTTTTATACATAGACTTAAAACATTATGGGGTTTCAAATGGATAGTAAACAATATACTTGCCGTGTTACATGGTCAGCAGAATATAATGAGTATGTTGGGTTGTTCGAACCACAAGCACTAGCCATTTGTTGTAATTCAGCTTTAAGCGCCCTTAATTCTTTCATGCGTTTATTCACTAGTGCAAGTTGCTGATCAATTAATGCATTAACGCTAGAGCAGCTTTCTTCTGGCTTATTTTTTAATTCGATAAGACGTTTAATATCATTGAGTGATATATCTAGGCTGCGACAATGCTTTACGAATTCCAATTGTTTAAGTGCTTTGCTATCATACAGCCTGAAATTACCTTCTGAACGATTTGGATTTAACAGTAATCCTTCTCTTTCATAATATCTAATCGTTTGTATTGAACAGCCCGATTTTTTTGACAATTCGCCTATTTTCATCAATTTCCCCCAGACATTTGACTCTATAGTTACTATAGAGTCTATAGTATAAGTATGCAACGAAAAGGATATATAAAAAATGACTGAGAAATATTTAAACAATACGAATATCGTTAATTTTGAACACAAAGATATCCAATCCTTGATCGATCAACGTAGGTGGAAAAACTTGGATAACTTCAACAAAATTGGTGCCGCTTATCAGTTTGTAAAAGATGATTTTTGTGGTTATGGTGTTGCAACAAAGTGCTTTTCATCACCAGATACAGATTGGCGTGGAGAAAATACCTATATTCAAAAAGAAGGTATTCATGATGACTTTGGGCTTTATGATTCCCCTGATGAGTTCTATCTCGAAAAAGGGACTAACTTGTCGGGGTTCAAACGCTGGATATATCAACGCTTGATACGTCACTTGATTAATATGAATGTATCAAAACTAAGAAATAGAAAAGTACTAGAGGTACAAAATGCACAACCATAATCATAGTCATCAACATGGTAAAGATGACCGTATTGGTTGGGCATTTTTCCTTAATGTGACATTCACTATTATCGAATTTATAGGTGGTTGGCTCACTAACAGTACGGCGATAATGGCAGATGCAGTTCACGATCTTGGTGATAGTCTTTCAATAGGTTTTGCGTGGATTTTAAGTCGTTTTTCAGATAAAGAAGCATCAGATAAGTTTAGTTATGGTTATCGTAGACTTACTCTCTTTGGCGCATTGATAAACAGTATTGTTTTAATCATTGGCTCAATTTGGATTTTATTTGAAGCAATTCCAAAGCTGTCCAATCCTGAAATGCCTGTAGTCGAGGGGATGTTAGGGCTAGCGATACTCGGCGTTGCCGTTAACGGATATGCTGTATTAAAATTAAAAGCGGGTGAAACATTAAATGAGAAAGTGCTGACATGGCACCTTCTTGAAGATGTACTTGGATGGGTTGCCGTTCTTATAGTCTCTATCGTACTGTTGTTCGCTGAACTGCCGATATTAGATCCCCTTTTATCAATAGGGTTCACGCTGTTCATCTTGTTTAATGTTTTCAAAAACCTGAAATCAACACTCGTTTTATTTCTTCAAGCTGCACCCGATAAAGAGACTCAAAAGCGTATTAAACTATCACTAATGGAATTTCCTGAAGTTAATGGTATCCACCACATGCACTTTTGGTCACTAGATGGTGAAAGTCACGTTTTAACAGCGCACCTTGAGCTGAGTGACAACTTTGACGTTAAAGAATTAATTAGGCTTAAACAAGAAGTTGCAGCTAAATTATCTTCCTATCATTTATCGCATACAACGATAGAGTTTGAGTTTTTAAATGAAAATTGTCGGGATGAAGCGCAGTAAGCTTTATCAATAAAATGTTGGGCATACAATATTAAAAGCAGCTTAATTAGGCATAACCTAGTAATTAAGCTGCTTTTTTTGATTTTAAATTTCGTCGGATTGCTGTTTGCTACTCTCAGAGCCATGCGCCCATTGATATAAAATAGGCAATACAAACAAAGTTAAAATTGTAGAAGATACAATACCGCCGATAACAACTGTTGCTAGTGGTCGTTGTACTTCTGCACCAATTCCAGTGTTTAACGCCATTGGAATAAAACCTAAACTTGCGACCAGTGCCGTCATTAAAATAGGTCTTAAACGAATGATGTGCTGAGTTTCCATCATTGTCTTGGCTTGATGCGGATCAGTCTAAAGCATTCTCAGGAATAGAGGAGCTCGTTGCTGATGTTGTCGCTGATATGATTAGCAATAATGAAAAAGTTCCTACACCACTCTCCGGGAAAATATAGTAGGCAGTTTGTTGTCCTTGTTCTCAGTGGTTCAACAAAAACTAGCCCTCGAAGCCGCAGAACGTGGCGTGGACATAAATTGTTTAGTATCAGTAAAAAGAGCGATGTAATTTTAGTACGAGTGAGTGATAGAGCAGGAACCTATGCTTCATATATTCAGTAAATGGTATGTTTTTGAATTAATAGGTATTTTTAAATAAAGCTTTCTTTGATTTAGTGCTTTTTATTTAATAAATTAATTTTAAAAACAACTTAGGCTAATTGATAAACACTATCTGGAAAGATTAAAAGAAAATATTTTTTAATTTCTGCTAATTCATTTAAGGCAGGTTCCCTTTCAAGCAGTTGAAATGTCCAAATAAGTACAGCCTGATGATTATCATAGCAAGTATTTACTCCAAGAAAATTAGCCATTCCATAACTTCTATTGATGTTCATTTCTTTAATTAATTGATTTCCTAAGTCACGAGCTTGCTGGCTGATCAATAACTCATTTGGTAACACGGCGGTCATCTCCACAAAATAATCTAATGCAGGTTCAATCCTTATATTTAAAAAGTTATAATTTAGTTGAAATGGATAAAATATACTTTCTATAAGTTGTAATAACCTGCTGTAGGTTAATTTTAGCAAAGTATTACTCAGTCAACAACTTCAAATAACCCACAGCAAGTTATTTTTTGTAAATTAATTTAAATATGATTACTTGTAAGTTATCTAGCCTCATGGGCGATAGAAAAATTTTAAAATTAAGTGAAGTGGTGCATGCAACAGGTATCAATCGCAACACGCTCACAAGTATGTATTATGACCGTGCTGTACGTATTGAATTACCAGTCGCCGATAAGTTGTGTAAGTACTTTAACTGTACGATGAATGATTTGTTTGAGTTTAAGGAAGAAGTTGAAGAAAAAGATTAACTTAATACTTCGTTTGATAAGTTTTTCGAAGAAAAAGACTAGCCAATACTTAGTTTGATAAGTTTTTCTCTGCAGATCTAATATTGAATTTTATAAAATATCATTACAAACAGAGGTGGTTCCACTTGTTTGAACAACTAAAAGCGTATTTATAAGTGATATTCCGCTCTAGTTAAGCCACCTTGTTTTGTTGGGGTAGCTGATCATAGTAAAACTCATTTGGTGTCATTTTGTCTAGACTCGAATGAGGTCGTTTCAGATTATAAAACTCAAAATATGCACTCAATTGCTTTTTCGCATCTGTGACACTGCTATAAGCTTTGAGATACACCTCTTCATATTTAACGCTCCGCCATAATCGTTCAACCATCACATTATCTACCCATCGACCTTTACCATCCATACTGATTTGAATGCCATTTGATTTCAATACATCAATAAATGCATCACTGGTGAACTGACTGCCTTGGTCTGTATTCAATATTTCAGGTGATCCATATTTTTCAATCGCTTCATTTAAAGCCGAAATACAAAAATCCACCTCCATACTAATCGATACCCTATGCGCAAGTACCTTGCGGCTATGCCAATCAATCACAGCACATAAATAAACAAAGCCTTTTGCCATAGGGATATACGTTATATCCGTAGACCACACTTGATTACTGCGCTGAATAGCCAATCCTTTGAGCAGATATGGATATTTACGGTGAGCTTGATTAGCCTGGCTTAAATTTGGTTTGCAATATAACGCCTGAATACCCATTTTCTTCATTAAAGTACGTGTATGACGTCGTCCTATATGATGCCCTTGACGATTCAACAAATCACGCATCATACGACTGCCTGCAAAAGGATATTGCATATGTAATTCATCAATACATCGCATCAGCTTCAGATCTGATGAGCTAACAGGTTTTGGGCGATAATAATAACAACCACGAGAGACTTTCAGTAACTTAGCTTGTTTAGATACTGAAATCTGAAGTGAGTGATCGATTAACTTTTGTGGTTGAAGCGGCCCAGTTTCTTCAACACACCTTCTAAAAAATCAATTTCTAATGCCTGCTCACCGATTTTTGCATGTAACTTTTTAAGATCAATGGGAGGTTCTGATGGAGCTTTTGATTGATCGAAAGCTTGTGAGGAAGCTGAGATCAATTGATTTTTCCAGTCAATAATTTGGTTTTGATGAACATCAAACTCAGAACTCAATTCAGCAAGTGTTTTTTCTGCTTTGATCGCAGCAAGTGCTACCTTAGCCTTAAAGTCGTTTGAATGATTTCTTCTTGGTCTACGTGCCATAAAATACTCCATATATTGATGTTTATAACATCATTTGAGGAGCAGAGTATCACTTATAGGAGTTGTTCAAATTTCCGGATCCATCTCTAAGTGAGGAGGAAATGACTCTTACTATTCAGATGTTGTTTCAAGCTTTTTTTGATTGATAGAGTTTTATGTATTAAACTCTATATTGAAAGTAAATATATTGTAAAAATAGTATGTTATTTACTAATTGATTAAATTATTTACACTTATTCTGTATAATGCTCTATGAATTCATTACTTATTTTTTTAAATTAAAAATCATATGCAAAGCTTAAATGATGAAGAGTGTCGCCAAGTTGAAAGTGTAAAACAGCTTTTACAAAAAAATTTTAAAGATAAGCTTTATGCTATTTATTTATATGGTTCGTATGTTGATGGTGGTTTAAAACATAAAAGTGATCTTGATATTTTAGTTATTATTGAACGTGAAATTACCGATCAGGAAAGAAAACAATTAGCGCAGAATTTTCTAAATATATCTGTTCCGATTGGTCATGCTACAGCGCGTGCCTTAGAAATTACGATATTAGAAAAAGGGAGTATTACCAATAAAAATCATCCATATACATATCAGCTACAATATGGCGAGTGGTTGAGAGAAGAATTACTCAAAGGTGAATTACTTTATAGTCAATCTGATCCAGATATTAGTATTTTACTTAAAACTGCCCAATTACATAACATTACTATCTTTGGACCTGATATTTGCGATTGGTTAAATCCAATTAGCTATGAACAATTAATATTTGCCATGCAAAAAACTTATCCACAAATTATTGCTCATTGGAAAGACGATCAGGATGAATGTAATCAAATTTTAGCGCTATGCCGTATAGCTTATACATTAGATCATAAAACAATAGTTGCCAAGGATGTTGCTGCGACATGGTTTTTAGAATTCTTAAGTCAGATAGATCAAGACATTTTGCAACTCATAATAGATGAATATATTGGGCAAGGTCATGAGCAATGTTGGTTAGTTTTACATGATCAGCTTGCTAAAATTGTTAAAGAATTACAGCATAAAATTGAACCACTACTTTTTAACTGATGTGGAAGTAATGGATATGCTTCTTAGATTATTACCTCACTATATCTCTAAATACCGAAGAGACTTGATATTGCAAAGGGGGGCGTGGTTGGAGTTGCATGAAGATTTTAAATAAAAGCGGAGGAACTAGGGTAAAAGTTGCCAAAAAGTTTCTTCTGAAATGACTTTTATATTATGACGTTTAAGCAAAGCGGAGGTAACTCCATTGCCATAGATCTTATTCCCATTAAATTGACCATCGTAAATCATTGAACTACCACATGAAGGGCTATTTTCTTTAAGCACTACCAGAGTAGCTTTTAATAATTGAACTTTTTTTAAAGTTCTATATGCCCCTTCAATATAGATTGAAGTCACATCCTTTCCTGATTTTTCAATTACACAGGCTTTTCCATCTAAGACATCATCGCCATTACCTCCCGAAATCTCGGCAGGTTCGCGTGGTGTTGATAAACCGCCAAGAATCTCTGGACATACCATAGTAGCTTTTCCATCTTTGACTAATTTTTCGATTTTTTCGTTTAAGCTATGCGTCCCGTTATAACGTACCTTTAAGCCAGCCAGACAAGAACTTACTAAAATCATATTTCCTCTATGAAAAAGATATGTATCGATTTGCTATTTAGCCAGTACCTATTATTTTTTAAAATTAATAGGTTAGTGCTATGGATAAAACAAGAATTTAAATATGATCAATGCAAAGTGAGTTATTTTTTTTCTAACCCACAAAGCTTATAGATTAGTTTGATCCTTTTTGTTTAGAAAATTTATCAACAGTGATGTGTGCTGAATTAGCAGGAGACTTTCACTTGGGAGATTCTAGGCAGCTAACCGATAAAAGTCTTCTGCCATTTGATTTGGTGTCTTAAAATCCAAGCCTTTTTGAATTCTTCGCTGATTATAA
>NZ_VOYU01000001.1:0-315109 GCF_013420135.1 Acinetobacter sp. YH12023 | reverse complement strand
CTGTCGGAGCTAAATTTAGCGGGTTCCAACGGAACTGACCATCATTCATTTCACTAATTTTACCAATACCCGGAAATGGTAAATGTGCAAATGCAACGAAGGTTTGCTCTTGAGCAAAACGTTTAAAAATTGCTAAACGAGTTTCACTGGCTTTGACCGGATCGACATCAAAATCAACAGATAACTTGGGTTGTTCAAACTGTAAATGATACGAATGAACCACATCCCCGAGGATAGCAAAACTTTTAGCTTGCGACTTTAAGATAAAAGAATAATGCCCTGGTGTATGCCCAACACTCGGTAGTACTTCTAAGCCATTAATCACCGAACCAACGCTAAAGGTCTTAAAACTTCGCATAGTTTGATAAGGCGCAATCGCAGCTTTAATTTTTGCAACGGTCGCTAAATAACCTTCACGTTTTTCAGCAGCCAAAGTGTCGACGGTATTTTCACTTAACCAATACTGACTTTCTTGCTCATTGACGTAGACCGTTGCATTTGGAAACACGGCCTTGCCTTGTTTCGCAATGCCACATGCATGATCTGGATGTAAATGGGTTAAGAAAACACTGCGTACACGATTAAGCTTATAGCCGGCCGCTTCAATATTTTGTGCAATAGAACCTAAGTTTGGTCCAAAACAACTGGCTGCACCACTATCAACAAGACTGATGCCGCCTTGTCCATCATCAATCAGATAGGCATTGACACTGGTTTGTATGCCTTTGCTCTGATCAACCGCAAGCTTTTGGAATAAAGCACTGACTTCTTCTGGAGTTAAATTTTGTTTAAACAAATCAGGACTTAATTCGAGTGTCCCATCTTTTAAAGCAATGACTTTATATGCACCCACTTGGAAAGGATAAAATCCCATGGGCTGTGTCACATTCGTTTTGATTTCCGTTTGAATAACTGCCGGCTCTGCACTGACAAACTGGCTGGTTAAAAGTGTTGCTGCAAGCACAGCAAAACTAAAATTTTTCATTGTTGACCTATATCACTTTTATTATTTCATGCAATGAAGCAAAGGCTTCAAAATTAAAAATTTTAAACGCCTTTATTGTGCCTGAAATTCAGGCAAATTTTAAGTCTCATACTGGATAAACATAGCACTAACTTGATACAGGCACATGTAAATCATCCTAAACTTTTAAGCCTAATAAAATAAAAGCTGAATGCAAGAAAACTTTAAGCTTGGCATGCTATATTTTCGCCAGTTTTTAAATCTATACGTCTGTACAGTACTATGAGTGAAATTTCCCCGTTTAAAGGTAAATCTGGACTTAAACGAATTTTTAATGCAACGCAATATTCCCTCGACGGATTCAAAGCTGCTTATCAAAATGAAGCTGCATTTCGACAAATTGTCTGGATGAATATTGTGCTTATTCCCACCAGTTGCTTACTCGATGTGAGTCGTGTTGAACATGTCCTTATGGTAGTGGTGTGTTTATTTGCCTTAATTGTTGAGTTATTCAATTCTGCTATTGAAGCCGTGGTCGACCGGGTATCTTTAGACAAGCATCCACTTTCTAAAATTGCCAAAGATATGGGAAGTGCAGCTCAATTTGTCGCTTTAGCAATTATTTTTTTTACTTGGTCAATTATCCTTTTGCCTTAAATAAAGGGGGTCTCATTATATTTGCAGGGTTATGCCCTGCTTTTTTATATCGACACACTTCAATAAATGGATTTAAGAAGATTTTAAAGCCATAAAAAAACCCAGCTTTCGCTGGGCTTTTTTCGAATCAGTTCAATGCTTAGTGAGCAGCGAATTGGTTCATTGTGTTTTTCGCATCGTCACCCGCTTTAAGCGCGTTGTCACCAGCGAAGATTTCTTTGTGGTCGTCACCGATGTCTGAACCAGCCATTGCTTGGTGTTTCACACATGCAATACCACCGCGGATTTCTTTACGTTGTACGCCAGCAACATAAGCCAACATACCTTCAGAACCGAAGTAACCTTGAGCAAGTTCATGTGTAGAAAGCGCAGCTGTGTGGTAAGTCGGAAGTGTAATTAAGTGATGGAACACACCCGCTTCACGAGAAGCATCTGCTTGGAATGTACGAACTTTTTCGTCAGCTTCAGCAGCTAATTCAGAGTTATCGTACTCAGCGCTCATTAATTTAGCGCGGTCGTATGCAGATACGTCTTTACCTTCAGCAACCCAACGATCGTACGCTTGTTGACGGAAGTTTAATGTCCAGTTGAATGATGGAGAGTTGTTATAAACAAGTTTCGCATTTGGAACAACTTCACGTACACGGTTAACCATGTGAGCAATTTCTTCAACGTTTGGAGTCGCAGTTTCGATCCAAAGAAGGTCAGCACCATTTTGAAGGCTAGATACACAGTCAAGTACAACGCGGTCGATTTGCGTGTCTGGACGGAACTGGTACAAGCCAGAAGCAAGACGTTTTGGACGGTGAAGTTTACCGTTACGCTTGATTAGGATTTCGTCTTCTTGAGCTTCTGAAATGTCAATTTCAGTTGTGTCTAAGTAGCTGATGTATTGAGAAGCGATGTCGCCTGGCTCTTTAACCACTGGGATTTTTTGAGTCAAGTCAGCGCCTTCAGAGTCAGTACGAGCAACGATGATACCGTCATCAAGACCCATTTCTAAGAATGCATAGCGAAGAGCGTGGATTTTCGCGATGAAGTCTTCGTGTGGAACTGTAACTTTACCAGCTTGGTGACCACATTGTTTAGCGTCAGATACTTGGTTTTCGATTTGTAGTGCACAAGCACCCGCTTCGATCATTTTCTTAGCTAGTAAGTAAGTCGCTTCTTCGTTACCGAAACCAGCGTCGATGTCCGCAATAATTGGCACAACGTGAGTTTGGAAGTTGTCGATTTGAGCAGTGATTTCTGCAGCTTTAGCAGTATCACCTGCTTCGTTTGCTTTTTTAAGCGCACGGAATAAGTCGTTTAATTCTTTCGCATCAGCTTGGCGAAGGAAAGTGTAGATTTCTTCGATCAATGCAGGAACTGAAGTTTTTTCGTGCATAGATTGGTCAGGAAGTGGACCAAATTCTGAACGAAGAGCTGCAACCATCCAACCAGAAAGGTAGATATAACGACGTTCAGTTGTACCGAAGTATTTTTTGTTCGCAATCATTTTTTGTTGTGCGATAAAACCGTGCCAGCAACCTAATGATTGAGTGTATTTGCTAGAATCAGCATCATAAGCAGCCATATCACGACGCATAATTGCAGCTGTATATTTCGCAATGTCTAAACCAGTTTTGAAACGGTTTTGCATTTGCATACGTGCAGCATCTTCTGGGCTAATATCGCGCCAAGTGCTTCCGAATTTTGCTTTTAATTCACGGATTGCATCAATCGCTGTTAAGTATGTAGACATGATATGTTCCTGTAATAATATTAGGATTTTTCTGCAACGTAAGGCTAAAATCATACCCTCGAATGATTGTTCAGATTTAGAACACTTCGTTGCGATAGACACAGAGTAGATTGACTAAAAAAATTAATCCAATATTCTGCATTAATTTTCAGTATTTATTTAAAAAATATGTAGATTAAAGTCGTATTATAATAATTAACCAATATTTGCAAGCATTTGTATTTAAATACTTTTATTAATATATTTTGCTAATTTTTTTGTCTATTTTTCAAACATTTTGATGAATTATTCTTCATTAGACTTAAGTCGACTGAGCATTCACTTTTAAAAAAAACAGCATTTTTTACGCCATTTTTGCCCAAACTTACCAAACTAAATGCATGGTTATTCCGTCCTCAAATGATCATGTAAATGAGATATTTCATCTAATTTTTTTGTTTTATGAACATCGCATCACATAAACAAAATTGCTCCGTATTTTTATTATATTTATTTAAAAATATCGTTCTAAACGGGTAATAAGTGTTTAAGAAATATGTGCTGTCGCTTCAGCAAATTTGTCTTAAAACTGCCGAATTTTAGTACAATAGTACACGTCATTTTTTCATCCATTTTTTACACAAGCCTTAGTAGTTATGGCATAATCAGATAAATTTCATGATTTTATTGTCGGTATTTATTTTATGAATCTGGAGCGGGTCGATCTCAATCTATTAATTTATCTTGATGTACTTCTTCGTGAAAAAAATGTGACTCGTGCTGCCGAGCAACTGGGTGTAACTCAGCCCGCGATGAGTAATATTTTACGTCGTCTACGCAACTTATTTAATGATCCACTTCTTATTCGTTCTTCAGAAGGTATGACACCTACAGAACGTGCGCTTGAATTACAGCCACGTATCCGTGATGCACTTTCTGACCTTTCGATGATTTTGGAACCCCGTACCGAGTTCCGCCCTTACACCTCAAATCGTGTCTTCCGCATCATGACTTCAGATTATGCTGAAGCAACACTGGTGCCGCGCCTAGTAAAAGCTTTGCGCTCAGAAGCACCCAATGTGGTTCTCGATTTTTTAACGCCTAGTGATGTGTCTTATCGAGATATGGAACAAGGTAAAGTCGACTTGGCGATTAACCGCTTTAATGAAATTCCGCAAAGTTTCCACCAAGTTTTGGTCTGGCGTGACAGTTTTTCATGCCTTTTAAATGCCAAGCATCCTGCTGCAAATAATTTAAACCTGAAAAGCTATCTGGATGCACAACACATTTGGGTGTCTAAAACAGGTATGGGTGTCGGTTTTGGTGTCAACCCAGAAAAACAAGCGGGTCTAGGTTGGATTGATCAAGCCTTAGAACGTATTGGCCAAAAACGTAAAATTTCAGTTTTCACCCGTCATTATCAAATGCCGGGCTTATTGGCATCGAATGTTGACTTGGTTGCAACTCTGCCAAGCCGCATTGCTCGACTTCAAGCCAAAAGTCAAAACCTGTTACTTCGTGATCCACCATTCTATATTCCTGAATTTGAATTAAAAATGGCTTGGTGTCCATTACTTCATCATCACCCCGCTCATCGCTGGTTACGTCAACTTATCTTGTATGTTGCACGTCAAATGATTGAAGAAGAAAACCGCGAATACTTAATGAATAACTCTCAGTTTTCACAGTATCAGTAATTAATTCTTTAATTCCTTATTAATTCAAACGTATACTGTCACTATATAGGTAGTAGTTAAGACTACTACCTTGCCCATTTTTGTGTTAGAAATACAGAAAAATAGAATGAATCACAAACAGGTGTATTCGTGAGCCTTTTCCAAAATATTGTCATTATTATTCTCCTGATCGTCGGTGCGGGTTTTCTTTCACTAACAGAAATTGCCCTTGCGGGTGCACGAAAAGTAAAACTTAAAATTTTGGCTGAATCTGGAGATTCACGTGCACAACGTGTGCTTGACTTACAAGCCAACTCAGCAGACTTTTTCGCCGCATCACAAATTGGCTTAAATGCCGTGGCAATTCTTGGCGGTATTTTGGGTGAAGGTGCTTTTCGTCCTTATTTCATTAGCTTAGTCACTCGTTTTTATCAGGGCCCGTGGACTGAAACTATCGGTTTCACCCTGTCGTTTACTTTAGTCACCTCCTTATTCATTCTATTTGCTGATCTGATGCCAAAACGTTTGGCGATGATCGCACCTGAAAAAATTGCCGTTGCTGTTGTTGACCCGATTCAAATCTTTATTAAAGTGTGTAAGCCAATGGCGTGGGTGATTAATGCCATTGCCAATTTGTTGTTTCGTTTATTTAAAGTGAATACAACACGTGATGACAATATTACCTTTGACGATATTTCAGCCGTGATGGATGCCGGTGCTCAAGCTGGTGTACTACAAAAGCAAGAACACCACTTTATTGAAAACGTATTTGAGCTGGAAGAACGTAACGTCCCTTCAAGTATGACTACACGTGAAAACGTGGTGTACTTTACCCTAAAAGAATCAGAAGCCAGTATTCGTCAAAAACTCGCTGAATTTCCATATTCGAAGTTTTTGGTCTGTAGTGAAAATATTGATGACGTGATTGGCTATGTGGATGCCAAAGATATTTTGGTTCGTATCCTCAACAATCAGTCACTTCTACAGCTCAATGAAAATACTATTCGTAATGTCCTCACGATTCCAGATACATTAACACTGTCTGAATTACTCGATCGCTTTCGTTCAACCAAAGAAAAATTTGCCGTAGTAATTAACGAATACGCGTTGGTTGTCGGCGTTATTACCCTCTCCGACATTATGATTACCGTGATGGGCGACTGGGTAACACCGATTGAAGCAGAACAACAAATTATTAAACGTGATGCAGATTCTTGGCTTATCGATGGCAGTACACCAATTGAAGATTTAAAGCATGCCCTCGCTTTAGATGAAATGCCCGATGAAGAAAACTATGAAACCCTTGCGGGCTTTATGATGTTTAAACTACGTAAAATTCCACGTCCAGCGGACTTTGTTACTTATCATGGCTACAAATTTGAAGTTGTGGATGTAGACCACTTTAAAATTGACCAATTATTAGTGACCCGCTTACAACAGGCTGAAACTGAACTTGATACACCAGAAGAATCGGATTAATTCGATTCTTCTTTTTTCTAAAACAATAAAATATAAATACGATGGAATACGAAGATGTCTTTTTCACTTAAAGCGATTTTGACTTGCTTTAGTTTTTATACTGGGGCTTATCTGATCTATTATTTTTTCAAAGCTCATCCACAACCTTTATTTCTATTGCTCGGTGTTGCACTGATCGTCACTGCTTGGTTTTTAACGCCTTATCCTTATGAACGCGGTCGACAACAATATGACGAAATCATGCGTTTTGGTCTGTTCTTTTATAATCCCTTAATTTTTTGGTTCCGATTTTTTAGTTGGCCGATTCGGACCCTACTGTCTATTTTTGCTTAAGCGCACTTATTGTGATCAAACTGGATCTACACGCACTTACAGTTCTCTACAGATGTTGAATATATGTAAACAGACCATTTTTTTTGAATAAAAATTAAAATAAATCAAAAAATCCCGCTTCCCTAATACCTTCATTATTAATGACTATTTTTCATCAAAATAGTGATGTATTTCACATTTTCTCACCTTTGTTTTGACTGATGAAATTTCTCTTTATGCTCTGCCCCTGGATTTAAAAACAGCTTTATATTTCAAAGGAATGAACCATGTTAACCGTACTCGGTTTGGGCATGATCTTGTGCTTTATGTATTTGATCATGTCGAAACGCTTAAGCCCACTTGTCGCACTGACTTTAATTCCCCTACTTTTTGCCTTGATTGCGTGGTTACTTGGTTTTTATTTTGACAGCTTGTCACACATACAAATAAATGAAATTGGCGACATGATGATTGAAGGTGTAAAAAAACTTGCACCGACTGGCATCATGCTGCTTTTTGCGATTCTGTATTTTGCCATCATGATTGATACAGGTTTGTTCGACCCTTCGGTGAAATTTATTTTAAAAATGGTCAAAGGTGATCCCTTAAAAGTTGTCCTTGGAACCATTACCCTGACGTTAATTGTCTCTTTGGATGGAGATGGTTCTACAACCTATATGATCTGTGTTGCGGCCATGCTGCCACTCTATAAGCGCTTAGGTATGAGCCCATTGATTATGGCATGTTTGATTATGCTCTCTAGCGGCATTATGAATCTTACACCTTGGGGTGGGCCTACTGCCCGCGCCGCCAGCGCGCTTCATGTCGACCCAAGTGATGTATTTGTTCCGATGGTTTTACCGATGTTATTTGCCATCGGCTGGTTGTACTTCTTAGGAACGATGTATGGTCGAATGGAAAGAAAGCGTCTGGGAATTGTCCAATTGGATATCAGTCATGGTGAAAACATTCAAATCTCAGATAATCCAGAAGCCAACCGCGCAGATCTACGTTGGTTCAATGCACTGTTAACCGTCATTTTGATGATTTGTCTGGTTTTCAGTATTTTACCTATGCCTATTTTATTCATGGTGGCTTTGTGTATTGCGCTAGTCGTCAACTACAAAAATGTCGACTTGCAAAAAAAGTTAATCGCACATCATGCAGGTAGTGCTTTAAACGTGGTCGGTATTATTTTTGCTGCAGGTATTTTTACCGGTATTTTAGCTGGAACAGGTATGGTAGAAGCCATGTCCAAAGAACTTGTGGCAATTATCCCTGAAAGTATGGGCCCCTATTTAGCACCGATCACCGCTGTCATCAGTATGCCGATGACTTTCTTTATGTCGAATGATGCTTTCTATTTTGGGGTTTTGCCGATTCTTTCCGATGCTGCCGCTCATTATGGAATTGCACCTGTAGAAATGGCACGTGCCTCCATCGTAGGGCAACCTGTACACCTACTCTCTCCGCTTGTTCCTTCGACCTATTTACTCTGTGGACTTGCAGGTATCGAGTTTGGACAACATCAGAAATTTACCATTATCTGGGCTGTAATCACGTGTTTTGTCATGTTAGCAGCGGGTCTAATCTTTGGAATGTTTCCGTTTTATTCGAGCTTAACTTAAAAAGTTAAAGATAAAAAAAGCACCTGATGGTGCTTTTTTTATGCTTAACATTACTGAACTAGCCAGTGTTTTACACTCACAGGTTCATTTGTAGTGATTAATGCTTTGAAATTAATGCTTCTAGAACAGCTTCATAATGAATACGAATGTCATCTTCTAAAATTTTATAGACATTGTCGAATTGCACCATTGGCCAGCCTTCTTTCCAAAATGGGAAAATATTATGCAGGTCATGAGTCACCGTTGCGTCTTCACGTACAATTGCTTGTGCAACTTGTGACAATACTTGTGCAGTTTCAGCACCATCAATCGCTAAATAATCGATACCACGAACTTTCAAAATACGGATACGGTCTTTCTTATAGCGAATTTTTTTACTTTGGCCTTCATTTAAGCCTAAAGCCAAAGTCACAGCTTCAACAAATTTATCTTCAAATGCTTGATTTAATTTCACCAAAGCTTGTTTATGAGCCTCTTGACGACCAGCTTTCCCCCCACTACGAATCACTTCATTTGCTTCAGTATTTAAAACATCTGATTTCATCGACTGAAGAATGTCTAGAATTTCGATATCGCTTAATGTTTCAGGAGAATGATCAGTCATAAACTGCCTATAAAAACTTAATATTCAATAAGTATGTATTTTCGCATAAAAGCAGCGTGAAAACTGCGACCTTCGCTATAGAAATTGCGTTTTCTCTTATAATGTTCAGATATACAACATGATTTAGAAAAAAAATTCTGTCAAAAATATCGAAATCAACTATATTACTTTCACGCTTTAATATTAACGTCACAATATGGCTCAAAAGAAACAGGCTGCGCTTTACCTTCAACAACTGAAACAGCAATATCCAGCAGCCTTTAAACATAATTATTTATTTTATAGCCAACTGAAAACTCAAGGCATTTTAGACGAACTCAAAGAACTTATTCCTTGGGTTTTGGCGGCGATGATTTTTATTTCTTTGAGCATGAGTATTGGTCATGCAGTGCAACTGTATTTTCCTGATATGAGTGAGTTTCGAGCTCATGGTATTGCTGTACTGAGTATTATGCTGTTTTTCATGCTGGTTGTGCCCTTAGTCATCAAGCAAATCAAACACAGTTCAATGTCCCTGTATCAAAGTTTGAAGAATACGCCGTTCAGACTTGCGATCGTGATTTTATTACAATTACTCAATATCGCCTTTTTACAAAGCACCTTCGTTCAATCTGTATTGTTCTTTTTCGCCATGAGTTTCGGCTTTGTGCGTTTTTATAAAGAAAATCTATTCAAAGGTGGAAGTAACACGCAAGAATACTATTTTCTGCAAGAGACACGTCGTATTGCTTATTGGTCGTATAAACAAATGCTTAAAGCAAAATTACGTTTAACACTCAGCAATCCAAATCAAGCAAATCATAAACAGTTATCTGAGCGCTTTACACAGTTCCAAAATTTGCACATACAAATGCTACATCAGGAAAATCAGCTATGTAAAAAGCTAAAGCACCAAAATGTTGAACATTATCTTGATGAGTTAATGAAATAAGTTGACTTTGGTGTAGTGAAAAAAACTTTAATTCACTGCTCAAAATGTCATTCAATACATCAATATTTTTGAATATTTTCAACTTATATGCATGAATTGATTGATTTTAAAACAAACACCATCAAATACACTTGCCAAGGTCCATTTCGTCCTCTATTATTGCGCACATGCCCGAGTGGTGAAATCGGTAGACACAGGGGATTTAAAATCCCCCGCCCACAAAGCGTGCCAGTTCGAGTCTGGCCTCGGGCACCATTCTTATACTTTTAAGATTGGTGCAATAAAAGATCCAGCAATTTGCTGGTTTTTTTATGCCTAAAATTTATAAATCTATTATTATTCAATGCCAATATCTTCAGATTTTGATCTCCCTACACTACAACTCAAGCATCCCGATGCCTTTTATCAACGGCTGCTGTTTGCGCATTTCAAAATTATCAATCTAACGCCCACTGCACCCGTTTTAATCTTTAGCTTTTGCCTGATACTTTTTATCTCACTTGGCAGCGCCGCACTTGGGCATATACTTTCAACGGCACTTTCAATTCACGCCCCCAAAATGGCGTTCAATCTTGGTGTATTGATTATTCTTCCTTTGATCTATTGCTATGTTTGGTATGCACATTATCAAGCACGTTTTAGCAGTAAGTTTGCAGTTCAACGTCTGCAAATACAGCTGTATCTCCTTGGGGGATTCACACTTATCCTCGCTACTAACTTTAAATATCTACAAACAGATGTATTAAACCTCATCAGTCTCTGTGGACTTTTTTTCAGTCTTTTTTTATGTGTATTTACTGAATTGTTTTATAAACGTGATAGCAGTGCCATTGAACGAGTAAAACTACAAAAGCTTCGCCAACTGGCATTTTGGTCTTATCAACAATCCTTAAAACAAAAAGAGCATCAAACGTATTTCTACGCCCTACACTTACAAGCCATGCAAGAAGAACAGAAACTATCAGCATCGATCAAATCATCGTTTAAAGATTTTATAGACAAAGCTAAATAATTTTTTAAATCCCTAGACACAAAAAAGCCCTGTCACTACAGGGCTTTTTTTAAAGTTCAATTACCATTCTCGGTTAGCAACTAACTCTTCCATTTCAATATCCATATGGCCTTCGTCTTGCAGCACCATCATCATGGCTTCTGCAATATAATCTGCAGCCGTATCATCCAAAGACGAATCTAAATCTTCAAATTGAGGTTTCATCTTATTGAGCTGTGCTACCGTTTCATTGGCAAAATGGTAGATATCAGTTGAACTTAGATCTGCTTTTGCGATTTTCTTCGCAAATTGAACAACCAATAACTTCACCTCTGCAACCAACACATCTGGGTAATATTCATCATCAAACATGGGTAGCAGTAAATCTGCAAACATACGAAACTCTATCACAAAACATTCAGGGCGCTTATATAACACAAATACTACAATTCACCAAATTTATTGGGATTCAGTATTTTCAAATCACACTGCATTCTGCATGGCTTGCCAAACACGAATCGCATTTACCGTCGCTTTGACATCATGTGCGCGAACCATACATGCACCTTGTTGAATGCTGAGTAAATGCGCTGCAACCGAGCCTACAGCGCGATTTTGTGCATCTGCACCGCCAAGTGCTTCACCGATAAAACGCTTACGTGATAATGCAGACAGGATCGGATAGCCCATGTTATTCAATTGATAGAATTGCTGTAAAAGCTTTAAGTTTTGCTGCGCATTTTTAGCAAAACCAAAACCCGGATCAATCATAATATTTTCTGCACGGACGCCTGCGTCCAATGCATCTTGCACACGTTGCTTTAATTCATCGATGACGTCAGCAACGACATCTTGATACTGATCTAGATTATTCATCGTGGTGGGTTCTCCACGCATATGCATAATGATCACTGGAATATCCAGTTTTGCAGCGGTTTCTAAGGCATTCGGCCGAGTTAATGCACGTACATCATTCCAGATATGCGCACCTGCTTGAACCGCTGCCTCAATCACCTCAGGTTGCGAGGTATCGATAGAAATCACCACATTGTGTTTGGATAAGGCTTCAACGACGGGTACGACTCTTCGAATTTCTTCTTCAACCTCAACAACAGATGCACCCGGACGTGTTGACTCACCACCGACATCAATCACTGTCGCGCCATCCACTATCATTTGTAAGGCATGTGCTATAGCTTGGTCTTTACCATTATGTTTGCCACCATCACTAAAAGAGTCCGGTGTGACATTTAAAATCCCCATCACATGTGGCTCTGACAAATCTAATTGCAAATTACCACAGTTTAAAATTTTATTAGGCAAAGACACCAACTTCATAGTACACATCCCAGATTTTGCTGCGCTTATTTTAACGCTAAGTTTGCTCAGCATTGCGCTCACATGCATTTATTTTCATATAAAAAAACCACCCGAAGGTGGTTTTAAAATTTTATGCTTTTGGCAATGACGGTAATGGTGGTGGAACATCTGGACCATCCGTTGGTGTAACATCAATCACTGGATTTTCAGCGATGTACACTTTTGGTGGTTGAGGTTCACGACCTTCCATAATGTCACGGATTTGATCACGATCAATGGTTTCCCATTCAAGCAATGCTTTCACCATGGCATGTGCGATATCTTTGTTATTTTCAAGAATATCGCGTGCAACTTTATATTGTTCATCTAAAATGCGGCGAACTTCACGGTCAACTTCAAGCTGCGTTGCTTCAGAAATCACACGACTTCCTAAACCACCCATGAATGACTGCTGTGAATCATCTTCATAAACCATGACGCCCATTTTATCGGACATACCGTATTTAGTAACCATTGCTCGTGCCATTTTCGTTGCACGTTCAAAGTCATTTGAAGCACCAGTCGACATTTGGTTAATGAAGACTTCTTCTGCAATACGACCACCAAACAAAATTGAAAGTTCATTCAACATTTTGTCTTTGTAATGGCTGGTTTGGTCATGTTCAGGCAACTGCCAAGTCACACCCAATGCCCAACCACGCGGCATGATTGTCACTTTATGCACAGGGTCTGTACCCGGCAATATTTCAGCAACAATTGCATGACCTGCTTCATGATAAGCCGTCGCACGACGTTCTTCTTCACGAATCACCATCGATTTACGTTCAGGACCCATGTAAAGCTTATCTTTCGCATCTTCAAAGTCATGCATATCGACTGTATTCTTGTTACGACGTGCAGCAAACAGTGCCGCTTCGTTTACAAGGTTAGCCAACTGAGCACCCGAGAAGCCCGGTGTACCACGTGCTAAGACTTTGACATCTACACCAGTCACAGAAGGTAATTTTTTCAAATGTACATTCAGGATTTGCTCACGACCTTTAATATCAGGTAGAGACACCATCACTTGACGGTCAAAACGACCCGGACGAAGTAAAGCTTTATCCAATACGTCAGCACGGTTTGTTGCAGCAATGACGATAATACCTTCGTTGCCTTCAAAGCCATCCATTTCAACCAACATTTGGTTTAATGTTTGCTCACGCTCATCATTACCACCACCTGTACCTGAACCACGGTGACGACCAACGGCATCGATCTCATCGATGAAAATGATACATGGTGCATGACGCTTTGCTTGTTCAAACATGTCACGGACACGAGACGCACCCACACCCACGAACATTTCAACAAAGTCAGAACCCGAAATACTAAAGAACGGTACTTTCGCTTCACCCGCAATCGCTTTAGCAAGTAAAGTTTTACCTGTACCCGGAGGACCAACCATAAGCACACCTTTCGGAATGCTTGCACCAAGTCGTTTGAACTTAGATGGATCTTTTAGGAAGTCAACGATTTCAACAACTTCTTGTTTAGCTTCATCACAGCCCGCAACATCAGTAAATGTCACTTTGATTTGGTCTTCAGAAAGCATTTTTGCTTTTGACTTACCAAAACTCATTGGGCCATTCTTACCACCAGCTCCACCACCCATGTTGCGCATAAAGAACATGAATAACAGAATGATTAAAAGAACAGGGAAACTTGCAATCAGAAGTTGCATCAAAATACTTTGACGCTGTGGCGCTGTACCTTCAACAACAACATTGTTCTTGATTAGGTTCGGCATAAGTTCAGGATCTTGAACCGCAGGACGGATACTTTCAAACTCAGAACCGTTTGATTTTTCGCCACGAATTCTTTCGCCATCAATGGTGACTTGTTTAATCTGACCCGCATTTACGGCTGCCACGAACTCAGAATAGTTCATCGCGGTCGGTTGATTGCGGTCACTGACGTTGCTGAAGATTAAAACCAGCACGCCTAGGATAACCAGCCACAACACGGCATTCTTAAAAAGATCGCTCAAAGCTTTATTCCCATTTCTATCTAATTCGTTCAATCCCATTTACATGGGTGACTCTAATACTTACGCTGCAGAGTAGCTTCGCAATAATTTAAAAACGTACAAAATGCACAATTTTTAACGAGTTGGCAAGTAAACTTTACTTGAAAGCTTTCTTACGTCCCTGCCCGATTAAAAACACTTCTTTAGATCGAGCACGTGAAGCCGCCGGTTTTGCTGTTTTCAGCACATCAAATGTGTCTACAACTTGCTTACGGTATTCATCAAATCCAACACCTTGGAACACTTTAACAACAAATTGTCCATTTGGTCCAAGAACCTTTTGAGCAAAGTCGATTGCTAATTCACAAAGATAGATCTGACGCGGTTGATCTACAGCCTTATTACCTGATGTATTGGGGGCCATATCTGAAATTACAACGTCTACAGTACGTCCATCTAAAATTTTTAACAATTCATCGAACACTTCTTGTTCACGAAAGTCACCTTGCAAGAAGGTCACATCGGGTAAAGCATCCATGGGTAAAATATCTGAAGCAATCACCAAACCTTTGTCGCCAACAAGTTTACCGGCAATTTGCGACCAACTACCTGGTGCAGCACCTAAGTCGACAACGGTCATGCCAGGCTTGATCAATTTGTATTTTTCTTGAATTTCAAGCAATTTATAAGCGGCACGCGCACGATATCCTTCCTTTTGTGCTTTTTTCACAAAGGGGTCATCAAGATGCTCACGCATCCAGTCACGACTACTTTTGGATAATTTCTGGTTAGTAATGCGTGTAGCCATAACTCTCTAAATAAAAAAAACTTCTCAGTCTTGATTGTACGTGAAATTCTGCACTTTTGCAGTAGACATGTGTATCTAAAAAGCAGCTTAAATCATGTTTTTTTCAATAATCTTCATCGAGAAAATGCCGATTAAATACAGCGCTTCAACTTTGATTTTGCTATACTAGGTCGTTTTTAAAATTAGGTTATATTTATGGCGGCTTTATCTATTCAAGAACGTAAACGCTTACGTCAAATTGGTCACACCCTAAACCCAGTTGTAATGGTTGCGGACAAAGGCTTATCAGAAAGCGTTGTTGAAGAATTAAACCGTGCGTTAAACGACCATGAGTTAATTAAAGTGAAAGTTGTGGCAGAAGACCGTGAAGCTCGTGCTGCAATGATTACTGAAATTGCGACTGTTTCAGGTTCTGAAGTTGTTCAAACGATTGGTAAGATTGCTTTGATTTACCGCAAAGCGGCAAAACAAAATGCAAAACTGTCTAACCTTGTTCGCTACGCACACCTGTCTAACTAATCATTTATGGCAAGTTTCGAACTCAGCGCTTTTGATCGTCGCTTTCAGGCTGTATCAGTCGTTGGTGCTATCGAACAACAAAGCCCATATACTTTAAATGTGGGTTATTGGATTCGAGACCCAAACCAACTGATTCAATGGCCAGAATTGGTATCAGCTCACCCACGAATCGATTTTTTGTGGGAACAGACCTGCTTAGAAGTTTTTATTGGTGTACACAATGAAGACTTTTATCGTGAAATCAACCTCTCCCCTTCACAAGCTTGGCAGGCTTACCAGTTTGAAGAATATCGCTATCCAGAAGATATGCCGCCACAAGCTGCTTACGATATTGAACTGAATCAGTTGAAACGGACGCACTATGGCTTAAATGTCAGTCTTGATCTAACAGAATTTATGCTGAAGTACAAACTTAAATGGGAAGATCTCTATATTGGTCTAACTGCAGTACTGAAAACCTCTCAAGGTGAACAGTACTATGCCATGCAGCATAGTAGTCCAAATGCTGACTTTCACAACAAACGTGATTGGCTACATCAGTTCTAAATTTTTAATGTTTTGATCTTCGATAAAAAGCAAAAGTACGATCTTTTGTTTTTTTATTGCCTGTCTATTTTTAAATAACTGCTTTGGACTTAAATGTACCATTCACAATAAGGGAGCCATTAATGACTCCCTTATGCATAGTGCTAACTTGATGTTTAATTCGCTCTCACCCAATCCAGCTCCTTGGAATGACTAGATTTAACTTAAGCGTTTTAAAATTCATGTCATTCACAATTAACTTTTAAGATCTGTGGTTTGATCCGTAACATCAGCTTTCAGTGGTGAAACTTTTTTCCACGCTTCTAAAGTATGTTCCTTAGAACGCTTAAATGTTTCTGTTAGATGATCTTTGTGTTTTCCTGAAATTTGGGTCACATCTTCTTTCAGCTCTTTTCCAAGTTTTGAAAGATCATCAATAACCGTATTAAACTCAGTTTTCACAAATTCTTTGAGTTCACTAAAATCTTTTTGCGATGAACCAAATTGAACTTTTAGCTGATCAAGTTTATTCAACACATCTTGCTTCAACTGACGCAATTGATCTTGCACACTAGCATTCAACTGCTTTGCCTCTGCTCCGATCTTTTCTTTGCTTTCAGTGACCGCTTCTGTGGCTTGGACACTCGCTTCTTTTGCAACTTGTTCAAGCTTTTCAGCACCTTCGATAACGACTTCTTTCAGGGAGGATTTAGCCGCTGTTTGTTTTTGTTGTGTTGCCATGACTTTGTACCTATAGTTTTTGCTGACCGAACCACAATAGCGCTTATTGATAAATTTTAATTTATGATTTGTCTGACAATAATTAATTGCTTACATTTTTCTACGATTTTGCAAAACCAAACTTTATTCTAAAATGCAAGCGCTTTATCTGCTTTATTCCTAATATTTACAATGGACTTCCAGTGGCTTTCTGCGTATAATGCCGTGTTAAGTTCAAGCGAGCAGATGTAAGGAGGGTAGGTTTTTAAGCAGCCTTCCTTTTTTTTCGTCTTCTCGCTTTTTTACAGCCTAAATTTCAGGAGCTTTGGTTTGAGCACCCCAGCAATTTTAGCCCTTGCCGATGGTACTATTTTTAAAGGTACTTCAATTGGCGCATCGGGTAGTACGACTGGTGAAGTCGTTTTCAACACTGCCATGACTGGCTATCAAGAAATTTTGACTGACCCAAGTTATGCACAACAACTTGTGACCCTAACTTACCCACATATCGGTAACACAGGTTGTAATGATGAAGACGCTGAGTCAGGTCGAATTCATAAAGTATGGGCCAACGGATTGATCATTCGTGACCTACCTTTATTGCATAGCAACTTCCGTGCTGAGCAATCACTAAGTGATTACCTTAAACAACACAATGTTGTTGCTATCGCAGATATTGATACTCGTAAATTAACGCGTATTCTGCGATCAAAAGGTGCGCAAAACGGTTGTATCCTTGCTGGTGAAAACGCGACTGAAGAAGAAGCGTTAGCTAAAGCACGTGCTTTTGGTGGTCTTAATGGTTTAGACCTTGCAAAAGAATGCTGTGATCCGACCGGTTTCGAGTGGACTGAAGGCTCTTGGGCGCTTGGTAAAGGTTTCGCTCAACCAGAACTTAAATTCCATGTTGTTGCATACGATTACGGTGTCAAAACCAACATCTTACGTATGCTCGCAGACCGCGGTTGTAAATTGACTGTCGTGCCTGCGCAAACTCCTGCTGCTGATGTACTTGCTCTTAATCCAGATGGCGTGTTCTTATCGAACGGTCCCGGCGATCCAGCAGCATGTGATTATGCAATTGAAGCTGTAAAAACAATTGTAGAAGACGCACGTTATGTACCTGTATTCGGTATTTGCTTAGGTCACCAAATTCTTGCACTTGCATCAGGTGCAAAAACTGTGAAAATGCCTCACGGTCACCACGGTGCTAACCATCCTGTACAAAACTTAGAAAATGGTACAGTGATGATTACTTCTCAAAACCACGGCTTCGCAGTGGATGCAGAAACTCTTCCTGCAAACTTGAAAGCAACGCACAAATCGCTGTTCGACCAAACCCTTCAAGGGATTCATCGTACAGACAAACCTGCGTTCAGTTTCCAAGGTCACCCAGAAGCAAGCCCTGGTCCACATGACTGCGCACCACTGTTCGATCATTTCATCGAACTTATCGAAGCATCTAAGAAGTAATTAAGGAAGCATCATGGCTAAACGTACAGACATTAAAAGCATCTTAATTATTGGTGCTGGTCCGATTGTGATCGGTCAAGCATGTGAGTTTGACTACTCAGGTGCGCAAGCATGTAAAGCCCTTCGTGAAGAAGGTTACCGAGTTATTCTTGTTAACTCTAACCCTGCAACGATTATGACTGACCCTGCAATGGCAGATGCAACGTATATCGAACCGATTACGTGGCAAACTGTTGCAGCGATCATTGAGAAAGAACGCCCAGATGCAGTTCTTCCAACAATGGGTGGTCAAACTGCATTGAACTGTGCCCTCGCCCTTGATGAGCATGGCATTTTAGAAAAATACAATGTTGAATTGATCGGTGCGACTAAAGAAGCAATTGAAAAAGCCGAAGACCGTAAACTCTTCGACCAAGCAATGCGTAAAATTGGTCTTGAATGTCCAAAAGCTGACATCGCTGAATCAATGGAAGAAGCGTTAGAAATTCAAGCACGCTTCGGTTTCCCTGTGATTATCCGTCCATCATTTACGATGGGTGGTTCAGGCGGTGGTATCGCATACAACAAAGAAGAATTTATCGAGATCTGTGAACGCGGTTTCGACCTTTCTCCTACTCACCAACTTTTAATTGATGAATCATTGATTGGTTGGAAAGAGTACGAAATGGAAGTTGTTCGTGACAAAAACGACAACTGTATCATTGTATGTACCATTGAAAACTTTGACCCAATGGGCGTGCACACAGGTGACTCAATCACTGTTGCCCCTGCACAAACATTAACAGACAAAGAATTCCAACTTTTACGTAATGCCTCTTTAGCAGTACTTCGTGAAATTGGTGTAGAAACGGGTGGTTCGAACGTTCAGTTCGGTATTAACCCGAAAGATGGCCGTATGGTTGTGATCGAGATGAACCCTCGTGTTTCTCGTTCATCTGCTTTGGCATCTAAAGCAACCGGTTTCCCAATTGCAAAAATTGCAGCGAAATTGGCAGTCGGTTATACCCTTGATGAATTGAAAAATGACATCACTGGCGGTACAACTCCTGCATCATTCGAACCTGCGATTGACTATGTTGTGACTAAGATTCCTCGTTTCAACTTCGAGAAATTCCCACAAGCTGATGCAACTTTAACTACACAGATGAAATCTGTGGGTGAAGTCATGGCAATTGGCCGTAACTTCCAAGAGTCAGTACAAAAAGCGCTTCGTGGTCTTGAAGTGGGTGCTGCTGGCTTTGATGAAAAAATCGAAGTGGGTACTGAAGGTGCGAAAGAGAAAATCCTTCAAGAACTTAAAGTGCCTGGTCCTGAGCGTATTTGGTACGTTGGCGATGCATTCCGTCATGGTTTCACGTTAGATGAAGTGTTCGCTGCGACGAATATTGACCGTTGGTTCTTGATCCAAATCGAAGACATCATCAAAACTGAAGAGAAAATCAAATCTTTAGGTTTTGGTGACTTAAACGCTGACAACATCCGTTCGTTCAAACGCAAAGGTTTATCTGACCTTCGTATTGCGAAATTGATGGGTATTTCACAAAAACAATTCCGTAAACACCGTTGGAACTTGGGCGTGACCCCTGTTTACAAACGTGTAGATACATGTGCGGCTGAATTCGAATCTGATACAGCTTACATGTACTCAACTTACGATGAAGAATGTGAAGCGAATCCGTCTACTCGCGACAAGATCATGGTCATCGGTGGCGGTCCTAACCGTATTGGTCAAGGTATCGAATTCGATTACTGCTGTGTACACGCTGCCCTTGCAATGCGTGAAGACGGTTATGAAACTATCATGGTGAACTGTAACCCTGAAACGGTTTCTACGGATTACGACACATCAGATCGTTTGTACTTCGAACCAATCACTTTGGAAGATGTACTTGAAATCGTACGTATCGAGAAGCCTAAAGGCATTATCGTTCAGTACGGCGGTCAAACTCCGCTTAAATTGGCTCGTGCTTTAGAAGAAGCTGGTGCGCCAATTATCGGTACATCACCTGACGCGATTGACCGTGCAGAAGACCGTGAACGTTTCCAACAAATGATTCAACGTCTACAACTTCGTCAACCAAACAACAGCATCGTAAAATCTGCTGAAGAAGGTATGGCTGAAGCGGCAAAAGTTGGCTACCCACTTGTGGTACGTCCATCTTATGTACTTGGTGGTCGTGCGATGGAAATCGTGTACAACGACGAAGAATTGAAACGTTACTTACGTGATGCGGTTCAAGCATCTAACGAAGCGCCAGTACTTCTTGACCACTTCCTAGATGATGCAATCGAAGTTGACGTAGACTGCGTATCTGACGGTAAAGACGTTGTGATCGGCGGTATCATGCAGCACATCGAACAAGCTGGTATTCACTCAGGTGACTCAGCATGTTCTATTCCTCCTTACTCTTTATCTAAAGAAGTTCAGGACGAAATGCGCCGTCAAACCATCGCTATGGCGAAAGAGCTTGGCGTAATTGGTTTAATGAACGTTCAGTTTGCTGTTAAAGGCACTGACGTATACATTCTAGAAGTGAACCCACGTGCATCACGTACTGTTCCATTCGTATCTAAGTGCATTGGTGAATCTTTAGCGAAAGTTGCTGCGCGTTGTATGGCTGGTCAATCTTTAGAATCTCAAGGATTCACTACAGAGATTATTCCTGAACACTTCTCTGTAAAAGAAGCAGTGTTCCCATTCAACAAATTCCCTGGTGTTGACCCAATTCTTGGCCCTGAGATGAAATCTACAGGCGAAGTGATGGGTGTAGGTAAAACATTTGGTGAAGCGTTCTATAAAGCTGTGTTAGGCTCTAATGACCGTTTACCAGGCCTACCAACGGAAGGCGAAGTTAAACATGCATTCTTATCTGTTCGTCATTCTGACAAGCCTCGTGCTGTTGGTATTGCGAAACAGTTAACAGATCTTGGCTTCAAAGTCATCGCTACTGGCGGTACTTATGATGTGATTAAAGATGCTGGTATTGAATGTGAACGTGTGAACAAAGTGACTGAAGGCCGTCCTAATATCGTAGACCGCTTGAAAAATGGCGAAGTTCACCTCATTATCAATACAACTGAAGGCAAACAGGCTCAAGAAGATTCATTCTCGATCCGTCGCTCTGCATTACAAGGTAAAGTGTATTACACAACTACCCTTAACGGTGCTGATGCAGTATGCCAAGCTTTAGCAATCAAATTGCCAATGGATGTATACCGCTTACAAGACCTTACTAAAGGTTAATTAAGTTACCGAGAAGTCCCGCCACCTCTCGGTGGCGGGCTTTTTTTCATTTCTAGGTCAGTAAAAATTTTACTGATTTTTTCTTTTTACAAACATGAGGGACAACAATGCAACGTTATCCTATGACTCCCGAAGGCAAAATTGCCTTAGAGAAAGAATTACAGCAACTTAAAAGTGTTGATCGTCCACGTATTACTGCAGCAATTGCTGAAGCGCGTGAACATGGGGATTTGAAAGAAAACGCTGAATACCACGCTGCTCGTGAGCAACAAGGTTTCTGTGAAGGCCGTATCCAAGATATCGAAGGTAAATTGGGTGCTTGCCAAGTGATTGATGTTAAATCACTTGAGCAAAATGGCCGTGTGGTTTTCGGTGTGACTGTGACCATTGAAAACTTAGATACTGAAGAACAAAAGACTTATAAAATCGTTGGTGATGACGAAGCAGATTTTAAAATCAACAAAATCTCTGTGAATTCACCAATTGCGCGTGGTCTTTTGGGTAAAAACGAAGGCGACGATGTAAAAATCAACACACCACAAGGTGAAGTTGAGTATGAAATTTCTAAAGTTGAATATCTTTAATTCATTAAGATAAGCAATTTTAAGCCCCTCTTTTGAGGGGTTTTTTATATTCAGACAATTGATTATCAACAACCCCACTCTATCCTTCTTTTAACAATCCTGACGCAAAGACTTGAAAGGCATGTAATGCTTCTGGGAGTGCCTGTTCAGGATGCTCACTGGAGGCGACCCAAAGTGCGGCATTCATGGCAGCGCCATTTAAAAACACGGCAGCCGCTTCAGGATCTACTGCTTTAATTCGATCTACTGCCAATAACTGTTGTACGCACTCACGGGTAGACTGCAAACATTTGTTTTGACTGGGCCAATGTGCAGGATCTCCCAATACAGCTGGCCCATCACGCAGTACAATACGCTGAAATTCAGGATTCAAAGCATTTTCAATATAGGCTTGCCCTTCAAGCATCAGCCCTTCCCAAAGATCTTCAGGCTGCTCCAGATGCTGCTGGGCAGATGAAGCCATTTCTGAATCAATTTGATCGACCACAGCAGCAAATAAGCCCCGTTTGTCGCCAAAATGATGGTACAGCGCGCCACGGGTCAGCCCCGCGTCTGCCGTGAGTTTATCCATGGACGTGTCTGCATAACCATACTCAGCAAATGCACGACGTGCTACTTCAATCAGTTTCTTGCGGGTTGCCGCCATTTTTTGTTCACGAACAGACATTGCTTTGCTTACCTCATCCTTACCAAAATTTTAATTGACATACGGCCCGTATGTCAATTATGTTTACATACGAAGCGTATGTGAAAACTTATGCCGTTTTTAAAAATATTTTTTTAAATTTAACATTAAGCGAGAATGGTCATGACAAGAACTGCAATATTTCCCCAAGATCGGCATGCTTTGTATGAACAGCATGGTTACTCGGCTGCCATCAAATCGGAAGATTTACTCTTTGTATCAGGTCAGGTTGGTAGCCGTGAGGATGGTTCTCCTGAACCTGATTTTGAGAAACAGGTAGAACGGGCTTTTGAAAACCTGGCTGCAACATTGGCAGCTGCTGGTTGTACTTTTGATGATATCGTTGATGTCACCACCTTTCATACTGATCCTGAACAGCAATTTGAAAGCATTATGAAAGTCAAAAATCAGGTATTTACCCAAAAGCCTTATCCGAACTGGACAGCGATTGGTGTGAATTGGCTGGCGGGTTTTGATTTTGAAATTAAGGTCATTGCCCGTATTCCTCAACAATCTAAAACCACCTAAAAACTTAGTTTTGCCATCAGTTCATTTGTGGAATTGGATTGTTCACCAGCGTAAAGATCTATTCGGTATAATGGCACATTCCCTATTTTTGTATCCCAGTTATGTCTGAAAAATTGATTAATTCACCTGTCAATCATTGGTGTGAATTTGAGTTCATCTCTAAAACAGTGAAGAACCCAAATATTCACATCAAAGGTAATTATTCATATTATTCTGCATATTGGGATCAGGGTTTTGAGCGCTGTGTGGTGCGTTATCTGCATGATAAACCTGCAACAACTGAGAAGCCGATAGACCAACTACATATCGGTAATTTTGTCTGTTTTGGCGCAGAATGCGTGATTATGATGGGCGGTAACCAACTCCACCGCACAGACTGGATTTCAGCCTTTCCATTTGATACACGGAGTTTTGTCCCTGCGGGTGACACAATCATTGGTGATGGCTGCTGGATCGGCTCACGTGCCATGATTATGCAAGGCGTGACACTGGGTGAAGGTGCTGTCGTTGCTACAGGTGCTGTGGTGACTAAAGATGTGCCACCTTATGCAGTAGTAGGCGGAGTCCCTGCTAAAATTATTAAATATCGCTTTCCTGAAGAAGATATCAAAAAACTACTTTCCCTCAAGCTCTATGACTTAGATGAAAAGCAGTTTTTAAAGATGCGGGAAAAATTGCAGACGGATGATGTTGATACATTAATCAAATATCTAGATTAAATCCCGATTCAACATAGTTTTTCCAATCAATTATAAAATCATCGGAGTGTTTTAATTTCTGGATAGCAAAGGGAGTATAAGTTTCCAGCATATACAATTCTTTGGCATCTTGTTGTCCCACTGATACATATTTTTCATTCAATGTTACTTGTTTATTATATAAATTTCCTATATGAAATTCATCAATGAAATATTCAGTTCGTAGTTTACTGATAATAATATTTCCAAGAAATTTACTGTCACTAAAAGACAAATTAAATTTTTCAACTAACTTACTTAAAACTAAACGAAATATTTTCAAATCTTTTGAAAATTCCACACCAAATACAAACGCAATTAATATTAGGTTTTTTCTAAAATCATTAGTTTTCAAAATAGCATATTGATTAATTTTTCTTTTTAATTCACGTGAGTTGAAGTTTTTATAATTTTGTAATGCTAATACCCAAAAAAAGAATTCATTTAAAGCTTCTTTATGCTCCATCTCACCAATTCTATAAAGTTCTTCCTTCAATACATTTTCATAGTTAATATAAGGTTCCAAATTTGGAAATTTAATTGTTAAATCTATAAATTTTTCAAAATAATCAGCTGTTATCTCTGCTTCATAACCATAAAAATTCTGAACTGACTGTGATAATTGTGGCTTATTCATCACCAAAACAAAAACAATTTTAGGAATATCAAAGAAATGTTTAACCCTTTCAATTAATCGTATCGCAAAATCAGGACGACAACGATCCAACTCATCAATAATAAAAACTAAGGGATTTTCTAAACTTGCAGCTAACTCAGTTAATGTACTTTTAAAAGCCTGCAAAGATTGTTTTTCCTCTTCATAGCTATCAATCTTAGCTTGAATTGCTTCTGTAACTTTTTCTCCAATATTTTCAGTCACTTTATCAATTGCATCATCAAGTTTATCTGTGATTTGCTCACTATCAATTTTAATAAGTGGAATAATCCCACCCGTTAATGCACAGCTAATCATTGAAGCAATAAGTGTTGGAGCTAGAGTTAAAAGTCCTTGCTGCATAACTGCCGTTGCTTTCTTAAATTTATGCACTAAGGGCTTATTTTCGGCTGTTTTATCTAACTTTGAAGCAATTTCAGATGCAATTACCAAAAAAGGATCATCCAAATAATCATTAGCAAAAGCATCTAGGTAAATCACGTTATGCTGAGAATCATCTAAATGTTTCGCCCAGTGACGAACAAACCACGTTTTGCCTTCACCCCATCGTGCATCCAAAGCAAGAACAGCACCGCAGTTTAAACGATCGACGTAATTTGTAAGTTGCTCCCCTAAACGACGGCGATCCCAAAGATCACCTTCCCATGCAGTTTCAATATTCTCAAAATTATCTTTAGGCCAGTTTAATTGGTTATCTATCATTTCTATTTATATTCATAAAGTTAACTATGTATTGAGTATAGCAGTAGCGCTATAAATTAACATTTAACACATGAGCATCTCGTAACTTGTCATAGCCTTTTCTCCAAATTCATTCTATAAAGAACTCACAAAATAAAAAGATCACTACTTTTCAGGATGAATGATGACGAGAACCACTCAATTCTCAGGCATATTTATACTTTCCCTGCTGGCAGCAGTCGTCGCAACTTTTTGCGATGCGATTCATGTCTATACCCAGACGCTTAGTTATCCCAACCCATTATTTTTCCATCAAGCTTGGTGGGTATTCCCTGGCTTTTTTATTGCCTTTGCTTTCATGGCATTTAGCTATATTCAACTTACACAACGACTTAAACACTATGTAATGACTCAGCTCAGTTGCCATCACGATGGTACAGCTCCATTAGTTGAGGCTTTAGTACTCTTTGCGATTGTCTACATACTCAGTGGTTTTGGTAACTTCCACCCAGAAGCATTGTGTTGGATTTTCTATATTAGCTTTTTTATTCGCTGGTTATTTAGCTATGAGCGTACATGGCTACTGATATTAGCCATTATGCTTGCCATTGGTGGGATGTTCTTTGAAGGACTATTGGCTGAGTTTGCTTTAGTTAAATATCGCTATTCAGAAGTTTTTAATGTGCCGTATTGGCTCGGTGGCGTATATATGCATGGCGCATTTGCCTTACGTGCAGGTATGCGTCGTTTTGTTTATCGTTAATTTTTTAAATTTGGAAAATTGAGACATAAAAAAAAGACCACTCAATCGGAGTGGTCTTTTTTTGAATATGGTGGCTATGACGAGACTTGAACTTGTGACCCCCGCATTATGAGTGCGGTGCTCTAACCAACTGAGCTACATAGCCTTAAACTGTGCGCGCATTATGGAGGGATATTTAAATATCGTCAAGCCCATAATGCGCGTATTTGATCAAAATTTGTTGAAGTGAACCGATAAGCCGGGTTCTGTCGAGGACGATCATTCCTCTAGGCGTACAATCACTCATACGCTCAAGCGACCTACCCGGATCCAGCATGGGCCATGCCTAAAGGATCCCTATTTGGTCTTGCTTCCGGTGGGGTTTACCATGCCGTGAACTGTTACCAGACACGCGGTGCGCTCTTACCGCACCCTTTCACCCTTACCTCCGATTTCGATTGCTCGAAACCATAATGAAGGCGGTCTACTCTCTGCTGCACTTTCCGTCGGCTCACACCGCCCAGGCGTTACCTGGCACCTTGCCCTATGAAGCCCGGACTTTCCTCCCCTGCTTTAGTCACGGAGACCTATACACAGCAGCGATCGTCTGGTTCACTTCGGGGCGCATTCTAACAAATCTGACAACTAATTGCTTGATGTTTTTTGAGCAGTTAGTTTTTCGTACTTTTGTTGAAGCTGTTCCTGAGTTTCAGGATGTGCCGGATCCAATGGAATACAATCCACCGGACAGAACAACTGACACTGCGGTTTATCGTGATGCCCAACGCATTCCGTACACAAATCAGGGTTAATCTCATAAATGAGTTCCCCCATGAAAATCGCCTCATTGGGGCATACAGGTTCACAGACATCGCAGTTGATGCATTCATCAGTGATATATAAAGACACTCTACCAACCTTGCTGTTGTTTACGCTTAAAGGCTTCCACAACAGCTTGTGGTACAAACTGAGTGACATCACCATTTAAACGTGCAATTTCACGCACGAGCGTAGATGAAATAAACGAATATTGCTCTGATGGGGTTAAGAACACGGCTTCAAATTTACTGTCCAAACGGCGATTCATATTTGCCAATTGAAATTCATATTCAAAATCTGAAACTGCACGTAAACCACGTAACACGGCTGTTGCTTTTTGCTCGTTAAAGAAGTTGACCAACAGCCCATCAAAACCTACAAACTCAACATTTGACAAATGACTTAAAGACTCTTGCGCTAGTGCAACACGTTCTTCCAGACTAAACACAGGGTTTTTGTGATGTCCAATTGCAATTGCCACGACAACTTCGTCAAACATGCGTGATGCACGTGTCACTAAGTCGATATGACCATTAGTAATTGGATCGAATGTGCCCGGATAAATTACACGAGTTTTAGACATCCAGTTGTACTCTGTTATTTTGTAGATGGGTATTTTAACAAAATCTTGATTTATAGGTGAAGTCAGCTTGTAAATTTAAAAACTTCATCTTATTCAAAGTTCGGGTACAATAGTGCTAAGTTTGGAAGTTTTTGATTATGACGAAAGCAGTAGTTAAAAAAAATAGTAGCAGTACGATTGCCCTAAATAAGCGTGCGCGTCACGATTATTTCATTGAAGAAAAATTTGAAGCGGGTCTTTCATTACAAGGCTGGGAAGTCAAATCAATGCGTGCGGGTCGTATGACTATCGTAGAGAGCTATATTACGTTTAAAAATGGTGAAGCATTTTTATTCGGCGCTCAAGTGCAACCTTTACTGAGTGCTTCGACACATGTGGTGCCTGAAGCAACACGTACTCGTAAATTATTGCTGAACCGCCGTGAAATTGAAAAACTACAAGGTGCAATTAACCAAAAAGGTTATTCATGTGTGCCTTTGGCATGTTACTGGAAAGGTCCTCATGCCAAACTTGAAATTGCCCTAGTAAAAGGTAAACAGCTTCACGACAAGCGTGCAACGGAAAAAGACCGTGATTGGCAGCGCGATAAAGCCCGTATTTTTCATAAATAAGTTCAATAAAAAAACCTCCATCTTGGAGGTTTTTTTATTTTTAAATTGCAGATTTAGCAGAATTTCAATCCACCAAAACAGTTGGTCCGAACTTCCTGATTTCCCAATACCTGATTTTTTAACGTTAAATTGGCCGCACCGGCATTACTAAGGTTAATTGAACCTACATTTTTATAAATTGGCAGACCAAATGCTGCACCAACAGCAGAACCTAAGGGAATATAAATTGGTTCATTGGTTAAAATTTGCGATACTTTTTGTGCAACTTGAGGCAAGACGCCTGAAATATCCACTTCAGATGTTGGATTTAATTTGCCAATATTGATCGGGTCTTTAAATGACATCCACCAACCTGTACGTGCAATATCATCTGCATTGGCATCTGGCCAACTGATATCTTGAGATTGAAGCGATAAATAACCTGCTGTGCCATTTAATGGAATGTTATGAATCATATTTAAGGCTTGCTCAAAGGTAATATTCATTTTCAAACCATCAATTGATGAGCCAGAATCCATAAAGAACTGCGCCCCTTCTACCCATAACAAATTACGGTCAAGTTTGACCTGTAAACTACCACTATCACGGTTGAGTTGAATCGATGGCACTGTCGCACTGATATTTTTGGCAACGGCTTGAGTTTGTCGTTTTCCGTTGATAGTAATTTCAGGGACGGTAAACGGCACATTCATTGAGGGAATTTTTAAGCCCTTACTATTTTCGGGTTGGCTGATAAAGCTACGATCATTGTTCCAAATCGTATTAATCACCAAGTTACCGGATAAAGTCTCACTGCTGCTATCCCCAAAGATCGCTGCTTGGGTTTTTGCTGTCCCTGTAGTCGGTGCAATTTTCATATAACCGCTCAGTGACTTAATCCCATCAGTCGGCGCACCCGTGTTTTGAATACCTGTGGTCAATAAACCTGTAATTGATTCAGCACTGACACGGAAGCCTTTAACTTCACGTAATGCGGCTTGTTTTGGGTTTTTAATTGCAAATTCAATAAACGGATTTTTCAGTTCGGCACTGGTTGACGCTCGATCACCATTAAAGACGGGATTACCGTTGGTATCAGTTGAAGTAGCATTACCACTCAACGCCAGATGACGAATATCAATATCACAGCCATTTGACCCATTTACCCCACCACAGCCGAGTTGCAAACTTTTGACATTGACGTTCAGATCCATGACGGCATCTAAACTGAGTTTGTAGAAACCAATATTTTCATCGACCATTTGTTGGTTGACCAAAATAGGATCGGTATAGGACATATTCATCAATGCAGCACCATTGATGGCAGACAATTCTTCATCGGCTAATCCCACCAATCCTTCTGCTGCAAAAACAACGTCAGAAACACATAAGGTCAATGCCATTGCGACTATTGTTTTTTTCACGATTATTTAATCCTTTTTAATATTCGTCACTCATCCCGAGTGAAATTTATGAGAAGATTAAATCAATAGCGTTGGCGTAAATGAATGGCAATTTGTGACACGCATCACAACTCAATTATACAAAATGCCAATTTTCACGAATTTTAGGCCAATAAAAACCCCAGTAACATTTCCATCACTAGGGTTTTCAAAGATTTATAAATGATAGTTCAAACGATTTATTTACAAATTAATTAACTTTATTTAACAACAGTCCCAGATATTCACCAAACCAAATAGCGGTTTCTAAATCACCCGCAGGTGGCGTGACTTCAACAGGCGCATTATCCGATTGTGTCATTAAACCTAAAAAGCTCGACATCCGATTTAAATCTGTTGTGCTTCGTCCAGTTGGCATCAATGGAAGACCGCTCCACAACATGCCGTGCTGCATGGCGAATAAATTGATTTGCTGCAATACTGCCAATTTATCTCCACTTAAGCCGCCACCATTGGTAAAACCAGCGGCTAACTTGCCTTGCCATGTCCGTGCTAACCAGCGTTTAGATGATTGCTCCATGAATAATTTCATTGCCGCACTCATACTGCCCATATAGGTTGGGCATCCAAAAACGATGGCATCTGCACTGTCCAATTCATCCCAATCCACATGCTCTACATTCATGAGATTGACTTTTACACCGGCTTTTTCTGCACCTTGTACAATGAAATTCGCCACTTTGGCAGTGTGCCCATAGGGGCTGTGGTAAACAACAGCAAGAGATTTAGCAGTCAAAGACATAACATTTAAAAGTCGATAGATTCAGTCAAGTTTAGCATTTTCAAAGCATAAAGACGAATGTTGCCATACGTCCTGTTTTCGCTTCTCGGCGATAAGAAAAATATTCTTCAGCTTGCAAAAAGGTACATTGGTCGCCACCGGTTACAGCTTTAACCCCATGTAATGCAAGAATATAACGCGCTATCGCATAAAGATCAGCATAATATTTGCCTTCCTTTACACCAGCTTTAAATGCACTTTCAAGTTCTGGATATTTGGAACAAAAGGCAGCTTTGACTTCTGCGCCAATTTCAAAACTCTCTTGGCAAATAGCTGCCCCCAACCAAGCCCATGTTGGCTGAGTGTGCATGGCTGCAATGGTGTTTTCCACAATACCATTAGCCAAGCCCTTCCAACCTGCATGCAGATTGGCAACTTCTGTCCCGTCAGCATTACCCAAAACCACGGGTAAGCAGTCTGCGGTCATCATCATCAGGGCATGATGTTTAGACTGCGTGACCATACCATCGCCTTCGGGTGCAACAAAGTTGATCTGTTCATCAATGCGATGGCATAGCGTACTGTGCGTTTGGTTCATCCAACTGATTTTATTCACGCCATATTCAGCAAAGTCTTTGAGCAATTGCATCCGGTGCTTTTGCACACGCGCTGCATCATCTCCTACATGCAATGCCAGATTAAATCCTGCCAGCTCAGGTTGTTCAGCGGGTTGCGTCTGATCATGATGAACTCGAGTTTGTCCCACAAAAACACCCTGTGGAAGTCCCTGAACAAATTGCATGTTACCGTCCTTTTCTATCTATGGCGTGTAAATCAGTTTTAAAACTTAATAAGCTTTGTTTTCACTACGTAAAACTTCAACCAATTGATTAAAGTCTTCAGGCCATGGTGCTTCAAACATCATGTCTTCTCCTGTACGTGGATGAACGAGACCCAATTTAACCGCGTGTAACGCTTGACGTTTAAAGCCACGTAAAGTGTCATCTAATAACATCGACGCGCCTGCAGGCATACGTACACGTGGTACATACACTTGATCGCCCACAAGACCATGACCGATATAAGTGAAATGCACACGAATTTGATGGGTACGACCCGTTTCTAAACGTGCTTGAACGCGGGTAAAGTTTTGGAAACGTTCTTTCACATTGTAGTGAGTCACCGCATCTTTACCGCCCGGCAAGACTGCCATTTTGATGCGATCGACAGGATGACGTTTAATTGGTTCATCGACTGTACCGCCAGCAATAATGTTGCCATATACGATCAAATCGTAAATACGGTAAACCGATTTCTTCGCCAATTGCTTACTTAAAGAAAATTGGGATTCGAGGTTTTTCGCAACAACCAACAAACCTGAGGTGTCTTTATCAATACGATGCACCAAACCTGCACGGGTCAACTCTGAAGATTTTGGGTAATGGTGCAAAATTGCATTCACCAATGTGCCTGTACTGTTTCCAGCGCCCGGATGTACAACCATACCGACAGGTTTATTAATCACCATAATATCGTCATCTTCATAGACAATATTAAGTGGAATATCTTCAGGTAAGCTACGTGTTTGTGCTTCTAACTCGACGTCTAAAGTCAATAACTCTGTGCCTTCGCATTTGTACTTTGGTTTCACAGTGTTACCATTGACCAACAAATGGCCCTCTTTGAGCCACTGTTTTAGCTTTTCACGAGAAAAATCAGTCCAAACCAGTGCTGAAACCTGATCAATACGTTGTCCTAAGTAGCTTTCATCCAATTGAAATTGCAACGATAAACGTGTTGCAGTTGAGTCTGAAGTATGATTATCTGCATCCTCAGAATCTTCAAGTAAATTGAAATCAGTTTCAGGGAAATTAGAATTGGAAGATTGTGCTTGACTCATTTGCTCATTCAGACAAAAGTGGTTTAATAGTTCAATTGTAGCTCATTGCCCGTATTAACAGAGGAATTTTTATGTCGCTACCAAAATATAAAATGACAATGCTTGCTCTAACAATAGGCATTGCATCGGCAATGGTAGGCTGTAGCAGTAATCCAAAGAAAGAAGTGGTCGACACAGGTCCACAATCAAGCGAACAGATTTATATCGAAAAAGCACAAAAAGCGCTTGAACGTAACCAATATACAGATGCAGCAAAACACCTTGAAGCTCTAGAGACCTACTACCCTACAGGTAACTATGCGCAGCAAGCACAACTTGAACTATTGTATGTAAAGTTTCAGCAAAAAGACTATGAAGGTGCGATTGCACTTGCAGACCGTTTTATTCGTATGAACCCACAACATCCGCAAGTTGATTATGCGTACTACGTGCGTGGTGTTTCAAACATGGAGCAAAACTACAACGGTTTGCTTCGCTATACTTCTTTAAAGCAATCGCATCGTGATGTGAGCTATCTCAAAGTGGCTTATCAAAACTTTGTCGACTTTATCCGTCGCTACCCATCGAGTGAATATGCAGTCGATGCCGCACAACGTATGAAGTTCATCAGTCAAGAATTGGCTGAAAGCGAAATGAATGCGGCGCGTTTTAATGTGAAGCGTAAAGCATGGTTAGCTGCTGTTGAACGTTCACTTTGGGTGATCGAACATTATCCGCAAGCACCGCAAGTTCCAGAAGCTCTAGCGACTGTAGCCTATGGTTACGACAAACTTGGTGATAAAACCACGTCTCAGCAATACATTGAAGTACTTAAACTGAACTATCCAAAACTTGTGAAGTCAGACGGTACGGTCAATATGCGTGCTGCACGTAGTGAAGGCAGCTTCCTTAACCGTGCAACTTTGGGTATTTTCGGTAAAGAAGCACAGACGATGTCTGAGCAAACCTCTACAGACGTAGTTGAAACCGATGAAGAAAAACGCAGTTTAACCAATCGTTTAAGCTTTGGCTTATTGGATCGTCCTCATAGCGAAAAAACTGAGTCGTCAGAATAAGCTGAATAATATAGTCGCAACGAAGGTCGATTTTTCACAAAGGGCAAGTTAGAATACTTGCCCTTTGATCTTTTCAGGATCTACAGATTCGGTTAGATTAAAAGGTATACAATAGTTCGATGGACGATGCTGTACTGCATCTCCACCTGAACTTACAGCATTGCTGATTTCAACATATTTCACGAACTGCCCAAATTCAATAGATAGACAGATAAAACAGCATGGCCATTCCTCAACATACAATTGATCAAATTTTAGATCGCACCGATATTGTCGATGTGATTGGTCAATTTGTGAAATTGAAAAAGACTGGACGCACCTACTCAGGATGCTGCCCATTCCATCAGGAAAAATCGCCATCTTTCCATGTCTATCGTGATAAACAATATTTTCACTGCTTTGGTTGTCAGGCCAATGGTAATGCCATCCGTTTTTTAATGGATATTGGTAGCCGTAACTTCATCGAAGTAATGAAGGATTTATCTAGCCAAACGGGTATTGAACTACCGAAAGACAATAACGATTCCAATAAACTCAAATATAAACGCGAATCTAAACCCAAACCTGTACAAAAACCTGCAATCGAAGCAAAAGCTCTGCCGCCCAAAACAGGCGAAACCGACACAAATCCTGCTGCAGTAAATTTCGAACACGACCCATTTGCTGAGTTTCAAAATAACGAAGACGCCTTTTATGGGAGCGATCCGTTTGCTCACTTTGACCAAGTTGCCAATGGTTTTGAAGATGTGCCGCAAGACGGAAACTTATATGACTTGCTGGAAAATGTCGCACAGTTTTATGAGCAACAACTTCCGCTCAGTCCAATTGGGCAAGCTTATTTTAAACAACGGGGTCTCAGTGCAGACACCATCGCCTATTGGCGTTTAGGCTATGCCCCTGAAGATTGGCAACATCTGGAAAAAGCCTTTCCACAAGATATCGAAGGACTCAAACTTCTCGGTTTGATTCGCACCAGTGATAGTGGTCGTGACTTTGACTTACTGCGTGAGCGAGTGATTTTCCCGATTCGAGATGCGAAAGGTCGCGTGGTCGGTTTTGGTGGTCGTGCCCTAAATGATGAAATCAAACCGAAGTACATCAACTCCCCTGACTCTGAAGTTTTCCATAAAAACCAGTTACTTTATGGTTTATATGAAGGCCGTAAACAAAAAGCCCAAGATTGGTTAATGGTCGAAGGTTATATGGATGTCATTGCCCTACAGCAATATGGCATTCATGGCGCTGTTGCAACCTTAGGAACCGCGAGTAATCCTGAACATTTAAACATTTTATTTAAGCAAAATAGCCGCATTACCATTGCATTTGATGGAGATGCCGCAGGTCAAAAAGCAGCTCGACGTACGCTCGAAATTGCCCTTCCATTACTGAATGATGGTCGTGAACTTAAATTCTTTGTTTTGCCGAATGACCACGACCCAGATTCATTGATCCGTCGTGAAGGTATCGAAAATTTTCGACGTTTATTGGATACCTCACCGCTACTTTCTGAGTTTGTTTTTGCACATTTAACGCAAAGTCATAATGTTGCTTCGCCTGAAGGTAAAAGTCAGGTGATGGGTGAACTCAGACAGCTCACTGAACTGTTGCCGAAAGGTGGTTCATATCGTTATTTGCTACAACAATATTTCCGTGAAAAATTAGGGTTTAGCCGAAAGTGGCAGCCTCAAGTCAATAATGATGCATCATTGAGCTTTAGTACAAAAATTGATGCTGAAGAATATGTAATTGCGATTTTAATCAATCATCCTTATCTCTACATTCACTTTGAGCCTTTACGTGCCTTAGTGTCACAAGATCTCTTGCTTTATCACGTTTTAAATATTTTCAATGTGATTTTTGATGAATTGCCTGATGACCCAGAGTTATCCACCTATTATGTACTCGGTGCTTGTGCAGCACATCATCATGAATTACAACATATTTTAGAGCATGCCAATATCAGCGATTATACGTCATCACCTGAACAAGCAGATAAACTTGCGGCAGATTTATCGACAAAATTGCAATATCAATTCTTACAACTCAAGATCAAGTCGAATAAGTTTTCTAGCCTTGCAGAAATGCGTAATTTAAAACAACGTATTTATGATATTGATAAAAAAAGATCACTCACGCTCCTTGAAGATTAAGTTTTAATTTCAAGTTCAAGCTGTGAACAACATACTATTCAATGAATCAGCTTATTTATTTCTTTGGTTTACGGCGATTTTCAGCCACATTAACTAAATCTTGTTCTAACATTTCAAAATAAGCAGGGTCTTCCGCCATCGCTGCATTGCGCAGCACGATAGAGGTCGGATGCAATAGTTTTTGGGTTAAACGATGCGACATTTCTTGCATAATTGTAGCCGCATCTTCACCCTTTTGTAGACGATTCAGCGCCAAAGTCAGTTCTTCTTGACGCAATGACTCCCCATGTTCACGGTATGCATGAATCGTCGAGCCAGCCAAATTCACTTTTTGCTGTGTGATTAAATCTGTCGCAAGCTGATTGACCATGACTTCGGCTTCAACTGCCGCCTGACGACGCTGAGCCAAATTTTCTTCAATGACAGTTTGCAGGTCATCTACACCATATAAATAAACGCCATCTAAACTTTCGACTTTGGCTTCAATATCTCGTGGTACAGCCAAATCGACCAACAGCATTTGTTTATAACGGCGTTTTTTCAATGCTGCTTTGACATCCGCAAAATAAATCACTTGATGCAAGCTTCCAGTACAACTTGAAATTACATCTGCGCGATGTAAATTGTCTGCCAAATCTGCAAAATCAATTATTTCAACTTCTACACGATGAGCAATCTCTTGGGATAAAGCTTCGGCACGGGCACGTGTACGGTTACAGATAATAATTCTGCCCACACCCATTTCGGCCAAATGCTTTGCAACCAAGCTATTCATTTCACCAGCAGCAACAATCATGACCGTCAATTTTTCAGGCTGACTAAAAACCTGTAAAGCTAGCTGAGCAACGGCATAGCCCATCGACACTGCATGACTTCCTACGGCTGTTTCAGAACGCACTCGTTTTGCCGCATAAAAGGCATATTCAAAAATACGGTTTAAATTTGGGGAGACAGTTTCGGCATCTTTGGCTAAGGACAAAGCCGTTTTAACTTGACCTAAGATTTGAGGCTCACCAAGCATGAGCGAATCCAAACCGCTAGCCACACGCATGAGGTGTGTCACCGCCTGTGCATTTTCATAACGATACACATGATTTGACAATTGCTTTACATCAATACCATTTGATTGGGCAAGCCAATTCAATACCATGTCTGCATTTTCAGACATCGCATAGACTTCAGTACGATTACATGTAGATACCACCACCATGTCATTGAGTTCAGGTGCATGGCTTTGCTGTTCAAGCAGCGCTGTTAACTTTTCAGGGTTAAATGCAATCTGTTCGCGCAGTTCTACAGAGGCGGTTTGATGGTTGACACCCAATGCAAAGAAAGACATATCAGATCATCATTTCGCTAAATTTATGCTATTGTGCATTATCGGCGTCATAAAAAGCATTACTTGGATCAAGAAAAATTGCGTCTAACAAATAGCCGACTGAACGGCCAGACAATAAAGCAGTATTCTACCACATTCTTACTTGTTGGTAGCATGGCTTCTACTGCCCCAATTCGGGCCGTGGGAGAAGTTTACCATGCAAATTCAGGATATGATGCAATTAAACAAAGTATGATTGCAGAATTTGCCTTAGCTTATAACGACATCCCAACCGCGCTTCATAATTACACCGTGCTTGCAATCAAAAGTAAATCCACCATGGTCAAACAGCGTGCTTTAAACGTTGCTATTGAGCAAAATGATTTACAAGCAGCCTTAGATATTGCTACACATTGGGTTGTGCAAGAACCTGAAGATGTACCAGCATTATTTTATTTATCACATATTGCTTTGAAAGCCCATGAATATGAGCTTGCCGCCGAAACACTTGATAAAATTTTAACCATTGACCCAAATGCAGATTTAGAACAAATTTTGGCGGGTATTTCCCCTGAATCAGAGGAAGATCGCGCTTATCTGATTCAAGCACTGACCGCTAGCAAGGAGAAAACCAACCCTTCTATTTTGGTCTTAGTCGCAGGTTTACAAGCTCAAAATGGTGCCTTTGCTGATGCCTTAGACACCATTAATTTAGCACTGAAAAAACGCCCGAAAGTGACTGGCTATATCTTAATGAAAGCCAATTTACTTATGTCGTTAGGCGATGAAAAAGAAACCTTAAAATGGTTCGAAAAATCCAGCCGTAAACACCGCAACAATATGGAAGTTCGCTTAGCCGAAGCAAAATATTTAATTAAAATCAATCAGTCAGAATTAGGTCTAGAAAAACTCGAAGATATACTAAAGAAATGGCCATCTGCTGAAGAACCGCTATTTATGGCAGGTTTGACCAGTATTGACTTAGAGCTTTATGAAAAAGCCGAAAAGTATTTGGTGGAGTTACGTTATTCAAGCAAATACCAAAATGAAGCGTATTACTATCTCGCAGTAAATGCTGAACGCAAACAGCATTATGAAACGGCAAAAGCCTATTATCGCCTTGTTGATGGCAGTCTTTATACAGTTTCACGGCGCAATATGATCAGCATTTTTAGCCAGCAAAATAAGCTGCATGATGCACTGCGCTTTTTAACCCAAGAGCGGGTTAATTATCCTCAACATGCCAGTTTCTTATATCTTGCTCAGGCAGATATTTTAAAACGCATGAACAATAAAAAAGCAGCAGTCCGTTTGCTTGATGAAGCGGTAAAAAACTTGCCCGAAGATCCTGAGCTCATTTATGCCGAAGTTCTACTGCTCGACGCCCATCAAGATAAAGATAGACTCGACCAATTACTAAAACAATTACTTAAAATTGAACCCAATAGCCCGACCTATTTAAATGCATATGCCTATACCTTGGCGGTACAAAATAGACGCTTAGATGAAGCCCGAAAATACGTCGAACATGCCTTAGAATATGCTCCTGAGCAAGCCTCAATTTTAGATACGTTCGGTTATATTTGTTATTTGCAAAATGATTTTAGTACATCTGCATCTGTTTTGGCCAAAGCGTATGAACTGAGTAATAGTTTAAAAATTGGCATTCGCTATGCACGATCAGTCTTCATGCAAGGTGATATGCATAAATTTGACGCGTTGTTACAACAACTCCAACAAAAACATCCGAATGATCCGCAATTAGAGCAACTACATTCGTTATTGTTACCCCAACCCATGAAAAAGAGTTAGAAAGACTTTATGCAAGTATCTTCAAAATTTGGGGTATCTGCCCTGACCTGCTGCGCTTTATTTTTTACCGGTTGTCAGCAATATGTTAAAACACCCGATCAACCCAGCCCTGAAGAAGTCGCTGCAAATCAATTCAACTTACAAGGTAAGATTGGTGTGCGCACGCCACAACAGTCAGGAAGTGCTTTTTTTACTTGGGTTCAAGACCGCAATGAATATGACATTGAACTGAGTGGCATATTAGGTGTTGGAAAAACTCAAATCAGCGGTAAACCCGGTCAAGTTCAACTCAATAGTGCAAAAACCGGTTTGATTGAAGCAGCAACACCAGAAGAATTACTCGAACGTGCTACCGGTTGGCAAGCTCCCATTACCCACCTCATCGACTGGGTACAGGCGCGCCCTGCAACCACACAAGCAAAAATTCAACGCGATACTGCGCAGCGTCCACAACAGATTATTGAAGATGGTTGGACCGTTGACCTCAGTTATAACGAGACTGCGACGGTACCGAACAAGTTAATTTTAAAACAAGCACTTGAATCCGGTCAGGAAAACCGTATTACAATGGTGATTCAAAATCGTTAATTTGCCTAAAAGCTGAACTATGACTTCCATGATTCGTGTACCTTCTCCTGCAAAACTCAATTTGTTTTTGCACATTACTGGCCGACGTCCTAATGGATATCACGAATTACAAACGATTTTTCAGCTCATCGATTTATCAGATTGGATGGAATTTCACCCACTTGCAAATTCTGCTGATGAAAATTTTATTCAAATTGAGGGCTTAAACAGCGTTAATCTAGAGCAAAATTTAATTTATCGTGCTGCTCAAATACTCAAACCGTTTGCTAAAGCACTGACTGCACAAAAAATCCACATTGAAAAAAATATTCCGATGGGTGCAGGGCTCGGCGGTGGTTCATCCAATGCAGCCACCACCCTAATCGTGCTTAATCAACTATGGAAATGCGGTCTAAATACCGAACAACTTGCAGAGTTCGGCTTACAACTTGGGGCAGATGTTCCAGTGTTTGTACATGGTCTAAATGCATGGGCAGAAGGCATCGGTGAACACTTAACATTCATAGATTTAGCTCGAAAACAGTACATTGTGTTAAAACCTGATTGTTTTATCAGCACTCAACTGCTTTTTTCACAAAAAACGTTGACAAGAGACTCAAAGCCCACTAAATTTTGCGGCTATCAGGAAACGCCATCTGATTTTGGAAATAACTTTGAGCCTGTGGCACGAAGCTTATATCTCGAAGTCGATGAAGCAATGCGGTACTTAGATCAGTTCGGTACAGCAAAGCTTACAGGTACAGGTGCTTGTGTATTTACTGAAGTGACTGAAAATATGAATATTGATGACATATTGAAAAATGCACCATGTAAATCTTACTTGGTTCGCAGTTTGCAAGAATCACCATTACGTCATTTTGAGGTTTGATATAGGGGCGTCGCCAAGTGGTAAGGCACCGGGTTTTGATCTCGGCATCCGTTGGTTCGAATCCAGCCGCCCCTGCCATCATTTTTCACCTGTAGATGTAATTGCTGTAAAGTATTAGGGGCGTCGCCAAGTGGTAAGGCACCGGGTTTTGATCTCGGCATCCGTTGGTTCGAATCCAGCCGCCCCTGCCATTTACTTTATTCGCTATTTCATCAATTTAGGGGCGTCGCCAAGTGGTAAGGCACCGGGTTTTGATCTCGGCATCCGTTGGTTCGAATCCAGCCGCCCCTGCCATTTACTTCAAAAAAGACAGAGCATAATTTGCAGTATCTTTGTTGTTTCAACTTGACAAAATACTGTAAAAATATTAAAGTTCTGCCGCATTAGGGGCGTCGCCAAGTGGTAAGGCACCGGGTTTTGATCTCGGCATCCGTTGGTTCGAATCCAGCCGCCCCTGCCATCTAATTCTCCAATTTGCCAACCGCCAAGGGTGCTTCATGCCCAATCTTGTCGTTTTTAGTGGATCTGCACATCCACAATTCGCCCAAAAAGTCGTTAGCCACCTTCACATCCCTCTAGGTGCTGCATCTGTAGGTCAATTTTCTGACGGTGAAATCGCTGTCGAAATTACTGAAAATGTTCGTGGTAAAGACGTATTCATCGTACAACCAACTTGTGCTCCAACTAACGATAACCTTATGGAAATCTTAGTTATGGCTGATGCTTTGCGTCGAGCAAGTGCTGGTCGTATCACTGCTGTCATTCCTTATTTTGGTTATGCTCGTCAAGACCGTCGTCCACGTTCAAGCCGTGTGCCAATTACAGCAAAAGTTGTTGCAGATATGCTCACAACTGTTGGTATTGACCGCGTTGTCATGATCGACCTTCATGCTGACCAAATCCAAGGTTTCTTCGATATTCCTGTAGACAACATCTACGGTACTCCTGCACTTTTAGCAGATCTTCGTCAACAGTCACACGACAACTTAATGGTTGTTTCTCCTGACGTTGGTGGTGTAGTACGTGCGCGTGCTGTAGCTAAGCAAATGGGTGATATCGATCTTGCGATCATCGACAAACGCCGTCAAAAAGCGAATGAATCTCAAGTAATGCACTTGATCGGTGACGTTAAAGGCCGTGACTGTGTCATCGTTGATGATATGGTGGATACAGCAGGTACATTGTGTAAAGCTGCTGACGCACTAAAAACTTTTGGTGCTCGCAAAGTTGTTGCTTACGCAACTCACCCTGTACTTTCTGGTAAAGCTTTAGAAAACTTGAAAAACTCTGTGATTGACGAATTGGTTGTAACAGACACTATTCCGCTTTCAGAAGAAGCTCAAGCTCTTGGTAAGATTCGCCAAGTTTCAGTTGCAAGTATGGTTGCTGAAACAATTCGTCGTATTAACAACGAAGAATCTATTAGCGCAATGTTCGATTCTTATCTATAATATAGCGCTAAATTTAAAAGCCCTGCCTTTTGGTGGGGCTTTCTATCACTAGACTGGTCGAAGGTCTAGTCAATTAAACTTAAATAGGAATGTCTATCATGGCAAACTTCGTATTAAATGCAGTAGCACGTGAAGAAGCAGTACAAGGGAAAGGTTCGAGCCGCCGCCTTCGTCTTCAAAATAAAGTACCAGCAATCATCTACGGTGGTGCAGCTGAACCTGTAGCAGTTACTTTGGAACTTCGCGAACTTGTTAAAGCTTTAGAAAACAACGCATTCTTTGAAGAAGTTGTTGAAATCAACATCGACGGTAAAGCTGAAAGCGTTAAAATCCAAGCTTTACAACGTCACCCAGCTAAAAACACTCCTATGCACGCTGACTTCAAACGCGCATAAGTGTTAAATGGTGTAAATGAGTGAGTAAACTTTCACTGATTGTTGGTTTGGGTAACCCTGGTTCTGAGTATGCCCAAACCCGCCATAATGCAGGCTTCTGGTTTGTAGAACGCCTTGCAGAACAATATGGCATTCAACTCAAAGCTGATCCTAAATATAAAGGCATCAGTGGTCGTGGTAATATCGAAGGTCAAGACGTTCGTCTGCTGTTACCTACAACCTTTATGAACCTCTCTGGTCAAAGTGTTGTTCCCTTCGCTAAATTCTATCAAATTGCTCCCGAAGCAATGCTTATCGCACACGATGAACTTGATATGAACCCTGGTGTCATTCGCCTGAAAACTGGCGGTGGTCATGGTGGTCATAATGGTTTACGCGATATCGTCCCGCATATTGGTCCAAATTTCCATCGTTTACGTATTGGTATTGGTCATCCTGGTTCTAAAGAACGTGTCTCAGGCCATGTCTTAGGTAAAGCACCAAGTAGTGAACAAGGCTTAATGGATGATGCTATTGCACATGCCTTATCACGTACTAAATTGTTGGTAAGTGGTGAGATTCAGCAAGCCATGAACCAAATCAACGCTTACAAATAGAACTGACAATTCCACAAATTGTTGAACAATACTTATTGCCATCTGAATGATTTCAGAGCAAAATGCGCTTGCATTTGACTGCTCACCCAGCATTCAAGAGATTGTTCCACCATAAGATACGATCTTAGGTCTACCAAGGAGACGCTAGCCATGCTATCTCGTTTATTAAAAGCTAAAATCCACCGTTGCGTCGTTACACAAGCAGAATTACATTATGAAGGTTCTTGTGCAATTGACGGTATTCTTCTAGATTTAGCCGGTATCCGTGAATATGAAGAAATTCATATGTGGAACGTGACTAATGGTAAGCGTTTTACCACTTATGCCATTCGTGGTGAAGAAGGTTCTGGCATTATCTCTGTAAATGGCGGTGCTGCTCACCAAGCAGATATTGGCGACTTGATGATTATCGCAACTTTTGGCGATTTCACAGAAGCTGAAGCAAATGCACATAAGCCACGTTTAGTCTATGCGAACCCAAACAACACTGTGAACCACACAGCGAACTGTATTCCAGTTCAAGTTGCTTAATTCAAGCATTTAAAGATTCTAAAAAGCCCGCAAAATTTGCGGGCTTTTTTATGGCTGAACTATGCATTATTGACTGCAAAAATTCAGTATTAGACGCATATCACTACATACAACTCAACAGCTCAACTTATCTCCCCTGCTCTCGGGCCCTTCCACCATGCTTGGTTTTGTTTACAATCAAAGGGCTGTAAATGCTCTCCGACCAACCCCACCAACAAAGGCTGACCATTTTCTTGTACCTTTAGCTCTGCATATTGCGCATCGCGATAGCACGACTCCAAGCCTTCAGCAAATAAAAAGCTTCTCGCAGCGGGATATAAACCCTCAAATCTATTGTCAGGATTTTTGAGCAGCAGTTTTGTGGATGAGCTTGGATACTGCGCTAACAACTCTGGGTTGAAACTGGTTCGAATCACTCTACGCTGTGCATCAAGCTGCACATAACTCACAATACTTTTTTGATCGACAAAATAGTCACGGTGTAAATTTTCAGCATCGTTCACTTTGGCAGCCTGCCCATTGGCAGATTGCTCTTTTGATGGCTGACCACCAAAATAGAGCTGATAATTCAAGGCCATATAATCACCTTGAATCAAAGAGCGCGGATCGACAGGCTGCAGCTTTACATAAATACTCTGACTGTTTGCCAGATGCCATTCATGACGTGCAATCATCAGTACGAATATAAAAATACTGAGTACAGCCAAACCAACAGGAAATATTTTTTTATTAAGTATGGTCATCACACATCTCCCCCTTGTTTATGCTGTTTCGCAGATAACATCTTGGTAATGCCAAGCAGCAAAAGGCCAGAGATCAAAATCGTTAAACTTTTCAATAAAAAACTCAGACCCAAATTGTAGTACAGCATCCATAAGCTAAAAATGATCAACACGATGCTCAGGGCTTTAACCAAAGATTGCTGATAGACCTGCGCCCATGCCAATAAAAACAATAATAAGAAAATTTCAAAATAACCCATCGCAATCAGCACAAGACCCAATAGCAGTAACAACCATTTTTCGCTCCCCGCCTGTTTTTTCTGATTTGCGATGTAAAGGCCAAGCCAAACTACAGGCAACAGATAACCGATAAACAGGTCAAGAACACCATGTTGGGTCTGTTCAAACTGTAGAATGTTATTTGACAACGTCTGCAACACTACACCCGCCAATGCGATGCATAACATCCATAACACAACACTTTTTCGATACATCGTGTGCAACCACGCTGTTGCACTCCCGAGCAAGAAAATCAGTAGAATATAATTCAATCCGATCACAGCTAAGATGACATGTTCATCGCTCATAAAAAGATCGGCATCAAATAGTGTGGCCACTGCAAGGCCGTATCCTGAAATGAGTTGAATAAAAACAATAAACCAATGCATTCGACTAAACAAACAGAGCAATATAACGCCAATTTGCAACACTAAAATAAACGAAATGCTATTGGTTAAGCTCTCTGTATGTATGAAGACCGCAGATTGGCCACATACCCATAAGCAGTAAGCAAATTGGCGACTAAAGACAATTTTAGCACTTCGAATCAACCACCAAGCCACAGCCACAAAAACTAAGCCCATGACGATCGAAAACGCTTTCCAATAGGTCAGCAATAAGCTCGATAAAATAATGCCTGCCAACCATGCCCCAATAGCTAAAGGAATAACCGCAAATTTAGTCTGTGGCAGAAATTTCATCAGTGCCCAACTGATCACCGCAAACCAAGCAAATATCAGCAAGGCAAAAACCAACAATCCTGCACTCGAGTCAGATAAAATATGTTCTGCCCATTGGAAAATCAAAATACTGAAACTCGCGGCGAGACCTGCAGCTTGTAAACTGGTTTCTAATGCACGATGTTGTCGATAAAAATAGATAATCAGATAAATTGGAAGCAACAATGCAAAAATTAAATATTGCCATTGATACTGCTCTACCCCATTTCCACAGTATAAAAACATGCAATACATCGACATTAGTGTAATGAATGCAATAAATACAAAGCGCAGCGCAGCATAATATTTCAAACAAAACGTCACACAAATTGCCGTCAATATATTCATGCAAAGTAAATACCACCATGAATGATCAACGATTAAATAGCTTTGTTTAAAATATAAAAATAATGCCAATTGACTGATCAAACACAGTAACGCAAAGACTCCGATATTCGATCGATATAACCAAGGTAAAAGCAGCAAAGCCCAGACTAAAAATAACAGATAACTGTCTGCACCTGTTTGATAGACCTGCCCAATCACAGCCAAACTCAATCCGAGCAACAAAGCACTTAAAGCATCTAAACTTTGCTGAATCCAAACACGACTTGCAACATATACACTCGTCACAGCACTCAGCAGCAACAGCAACATTGGAATTGCCAATTGAATGAATTTTGGCAACATCAACCAGTTTGCCGCGATCAAATACACGAAACTGGCTGCTATCAGTGCAACACCGATTACTTGCAGATACCGAATAACCTGTACATCTTGGAACAGATCTGTTGAAAACTCTTGATCTAACTGTGAATGATGCAGCTTTATATTCTGCTGCTGAGAATGCTGAGGAGCGGTCATTTTTTATCATTATGCAATCATGGTTGATTTATCGGCACGATAGCATGCTTTGACACACTTTATATAAATGCTTACAAATCCAATCTTATAACTTTACTTATCTAAAATTTTGCAAATGATTCTAAGCAATAATCCCCCATCATCACTCAAACAGGTCTATACTCAAGACACATCGCTTCAGGGCGGGGTGAAATTCCCCACCGGTGGTAAATTTGCTGGGTTGAAAGCCCTGCAAAAAGCCCACGAGCCAATCGTTTAAACGCGATTCGCAGATCAGGTGCAATACCTGAGCCGACGGTATAGTCCGGATGAAAGAAGACGACGTCACATCTCTATATCATTGATCATTTTCAATATATATCGTAACGCCACTATTTCACATGTCCTGAAATGTTCAACCGTATCTAAAATTTACGCGAGCGTTTCAATGTCTAGTTTAATTCAACCCGAAATTTTCTTTTCTGCCCTTCCACCTGCAGAACAGCGCATGCTGCAAGCCTTAGAAGACATTCGTCAAGGCAAGCCTGTTTTAGTCATGGACGATTTTGACCGTGAAAATGAAGCCGACCTGATTGTTGCTGCAGAAACACTCACTGTAGAAACCATGGCACGTATGATTCGTGACGGTTCAGGGATTGTCTGCCTGTGTTTAACCGATGCTCAGGCTAATCATTTAGAACTTCCACCCATGGTGTCTGATAACTCTAGCCATTTTAAAACTGCCTTTACCGTCACCATTGAAGCTGCGGAAGGTGTTACTACTGGCGTTTCAGCAAAAGACCGAACAACTACAGTCAAAGCCGCAATTAAAGATGGTGCTGTTGCTAGTGACTTAAACCGTCCGGGTCATGTTTTTCCTTTACGTGCGCGTGAAGGCGGCGTATTGACCCGTCGTGGACATACTGAAGGGACTATTGATCTGGCACGTCTGGCCGGTTTAAAACCTACAGGTGTTTTGTGTGAATTAACCAACCCAGACGGCACAATGGCCAATGGCGTACAAGTTTTAGCGTATGCACAAACCCATCATTTGACTGTACTCACCATTGAAGAAATTGTGCAATATCGTTTACAGCACAATCTCTAGTGCGAATTAATTAAAGCTCTACACATTCATAAAAAGGCTGATTGAATCAGCCTTTTTTATTTTTTACTGCATATTTCAAATTAAGAATTAAACCGTGAATATGCTATAGATCCCGTAGATGGCAACTACCACTAAAATCAGCCCACACAGTGCCAACAATTTTTTATACCAGCGTGATTTCGACAATCGATGAAAAGACAAATACACAAAAGACAAGGTTGCGAAATCTAAAACAATCCAACTCAGGGTCAACACAATTAAACTCAGATTAAGATGAGGAGTAATTCCTACAAACTGCGGAAAAAATGACGCGAAGAAAATAATATCCTTAGGATTTGAAATCCCCACAATTAGTCCTTGCTTAAAACCCCCTTGTGCTGCTTTTAACTGCAGAGATTGTACAGTGGGCTGTATAGTTACTTCTTTTAAAATATCAAATCCAATATAAGCAATATATAAACAACCCAGTATTTTGATGCCATCGAGCCAATGCGCATTAACATTTAAAATGCCTTTTAAAATACATACTGACAGCACAATCAAAATCAGTGACGCAAAATTTGTCCCGACAATGGTTTGAAATGCCTTTTTATAGCCGCCTTGTAAACCTGAACTTGCGACCAACAGCATGACAGGTCCAGGCGTTGCAATCATTACGATGACTGCCACACAATATAAAAAGTACTCCGAATAATTCACGCTGAGATTCCTTTACTTATTTTTTTACATCACGATAAATTTCATAAATAAAAAAAGAGGACTTAGTCCTCTTCATCCATGTTTTGCAATAAATGCAAGCGAATGGCATCTGCTCTTAAAAATGCCAAATCATAGCTGGCTGTGGCGAGTGCTAAAACACGACGCTCAAATTCATCCCACAACGGTCGCACCTGTTTGTAATGTATCCCGAGTCCACTTTCATCTGTGAAATGACGGTTTTTTTCGCAGAGCTTGAGTGCGTGATACAGTTTGCGGCCTTTGCTTGCATCTGGACGTAAGCGAACTCGCTTAGACAAAACAAAACCTTCGACATGGACGATATCTGCTTGCGGCAACATCGGTATTAAAATTTGATCTAATTGTGCATCTAAACGACACCAAATGGCCGTGTGTTGCTCTGCTGTATAGGTATTCCATTTTATGACTTCATGGTTAAAGCGGCGGCAACCACGACAGACTGAATCACCAAATACCGTAGAACAACGCCCTGCACATGGGGTTAACGAGGCAATTCGACGATCAGTACTCAAAACCGGCTCCATTCAATCAATATTTATGGGATAAAAACAACTCGGCATGACTATACACGCTAAAACCACTGAAATGAAGCTATGATCAAATGTGTGGTTAAAAGCCATCGCTTTACTCGCTTATTCATCCAAATCACGGTAGAATGTGCGCCTTAATTTTTATCCTGTTTATTCATTTGGAGTACTCCATGAACGCTACTGTAGAACAGCTTGCACCTGTAGAACAGCAAGCGACCTCTGGTTGGGTTGTTGCCGCACTTTATCAATTCAAAGAAGTTCAAGATCCTGCCGATCTTCAACAACGTCTTTTAGACTTGGTAAAAACCATCAACCTTTGCGGTACTCTAATTGTGGCAGATGAAGGTATTAACGGTACTGTTGCCGGTGACCGTAAATCTGTAGATATCATCCATCAGTTCCTTCTCAATGAAGGCTTCAATGCGATGGAATACAAAGAATCGCATAGTACGGATAAACCATTCCGTAAAATGAAGATCAAACTGAAAAAAGAAATCGTGACTTTAGGTGTGGAAGTGAAACCACGTGATTTAGTCGGTCACTACCTTGATCCTAAAGAATGGAATGAACTAATTACACGTGATGACGTAATCCTAATTGATACACGTAACGACTATGAGTACAAAGCAGGTACATTTAAGGGTGCGATTGACCCGAAAACTGAGACTTTCCGTGAATTCCCTGAATACGTGAAAAAAGAGCTTGAGCAGCATAAAGATAAGAAAATTGCCATGTTCTGTACAGGCGGTATTCGCTGTGAAAAATCAACCTCACTTTTACTTCAAGAAGGCTTTAATGAGGTTTATCACCTTAAAGGCGGTATCTTAAAATATTTAGAAGAAACCCCTGTTGAAGAAAGCATGTGGGAAGGTGAATGTTTCGTATTTGACGGTCGTACTGCTGTCACTCACGGTATGGAAGAAGGCGAAAATATCAAATGTCACGCATGCGGTTGGCCACTGGCTCCTGCTGAAGTTGAACTTCCGAGCTACGAACACGGCGTATCATGCAAATACTGTATCGACAAAACCACGGAACAACAAAAAGCTGGCTTCCGTATGCGTCAATCACAAATTGTGGCAGCAAAACGTAAGCGCCTCTAAGGAAAATTTGTTGTAACGATATATAAATAAAAGCCCTATTTTTAGGGCTTTTTTTACGCATTCTCAACAGTGACTTAATTTTTTTGACAAAATAACTATATCTGGTTATTTACGAGAATCAGTTCGCGCATTTATGCTTATTCTGATCAATTGATCCGAGAAAATCATTATAGATAATTGAAAAGGAAAGCATTATGCCAAAATTAATCAACTCTCCAATTGCAACCTCAAGGCGCCTTGCTTTACCCGCTCCCCGTGTAAAAGAAAGTGTAGGAGAATTAAAACACCTCCTTAACCAACAGTCGCATATTTTGATAGTCAGTATTGCTACATGCATTGGTGCAATTTTTGCCTTATTTATTGCTTATACATTGCACTTACAACCCACTATGCTCAACATTCTTGGACTGTGTGTGATTCCATTTGCTTTATCTCTAAGCTTACGCCAAGTCTATATTCACACACTGTTAAATATGGAACATGATGATTAATTTACGCACCTTACAACGTCACTTATTGCAACCTAGTCCTACGCTGTTCAGTACATAAAACGATTTTTAAAGCTGCTAAAGCTCCGAAATCTAAATAAAATCCAAACTGAACAGCGTACACTCAGTACTTTAAAAACTATGATCTAAGCCTTTCAATTATTCAGCCTTATATCATTCAGCATATCTTAAGGCCATCACGTATTCATACTTTTCCTTCTAATTCAGCCTACCTGCTACCTAATACAAGGTGAACTCAATATTTGTTGTTTTTGCTTAGGTGGTTTCAGGAATATTTAAAACGGAACTTTACCCACTGCGCTTTTCAACATAGGATAAATACACCTTTTCTCTGCCTTAGCTACCATGACTTTAACTGAATGGATCATTTCAATCATGGAACAATTGGGTTATCTCGGTATTGCCCTACTCATGTTTCTTGACAATGTCTTCCCCCCAATCCCCTCTGAAATCATTATGCCCTCGGCTGGCTATTCTGCCTCCCAAGGTCAACTACTCCTCATTGGTGTCATTATTTCAGGTTGTGTCGGTTCTTTACTGGCGGCTGCATTGCTATATTGGATTGGTTATAAATTTAAGCATGAATCCATCTTTCACTTCGTCGATCGCTATGGAAAGTATTTATTTATCAAGTCGGCAGATGTAAAAAAATCTCTAGCATGGTTTGAGCAATACGGTCACCGCATTGTATTTTTCGGACGAATGATTCCAGCTGTGCGTTCTCTCATTAGTATTCCTGCTGGAATGAGCCGCATGCCATTTTGGAAGTTTATGTTTTATAGTGGTTTAGGTACGATTATTTGGACCACTTTTTTAGCTTGTATGGGTTTTTATTTAGGTGAAAATCAGCAGTTAATGCAGCAAATATTTAGTAAAGTTGGACATGTGATTATTCTGATCACAGTCATCATTATTGCTTGGATTTTGTACCGTCGACATCAACGTCGACCTCGTTAATTTTTTGTTTTTGGGGCTTAAATGAAACACTATCTCCTACACTTTGCTGCTGTTTATAGCATCGCCTTGGTGCTTTTGATTACCGTATTAATTTTTGGATTAAATCTAGGTGGTATTACATTAATTCCTACATTGGTGGCATGTGCATTAATCAGCGTTGGGCATTTTGTAAAGAAAGAACAACGCGTGCCTAGCAACCATGAAAAGATTCAACTGGTTTGGGGCTCCAGTGCCGTTGCAATCATCATTGGTAGCTTTTTTGTGCTGTTCTTGGTGCTAATGAATCCCAATGCCGAAAGCATTATGAAGTCTGTAGATCATGCAGGCATCGGGCTAACTGCTGTGGTTATGCTTTGTTTGGTCGCCATTCATGGCACAATATTTCATATTGCCTATGGTTGGTATGCAGACTATTGCGCTAAAAAATTATAAATTTTTTCAATGTATTGCGTTAAAATTTAAATCATCACCACTTCAATGAAAGTTAAAATTCAGTGAAGACACTTCAGGTAAGTTATACTCGCACTTTATATAATGAAAACATGAACATTAAATAATGAAAAAATACATCATCACATTTAGCATTGCTTATGCACTCGCCATGGTTGCTGTCGCAGCCATCGAATCTTTCTTTGATTTACCTGGTGGTTCATCTATTACCTGTCTCATCGTGGGCGGTCTTGCTGCAGCATCTAGCTTTGTTAAAGACCATCAGCGAGTGCCAAATAAGTTAGAAAAGCGAACTTTGATTTGGAGCTGTATTTTAGCTTCCGTACTGATTAGTGTCGTCGCGACTGTCATTTGTCTCTTGATCTTCCCTGAAACCCAAGCCTTTATTCAAATGGCGCTAACGCAATTACCCGCTTGGGTCTGGCTGCTTGCTATCAGCTTTACCTTATTCATCCATTATCTCATGTTGGCTTTATCTTTTGGATGGATGGCAAAGAGCTTCTTAAAAGCCAAACGTAGTTAAGCCTTTAGACTAACTTTGAATTGAAAAGGTATAGCGCTAAAAAAAGCACCCCAAGGTGCTTTTTTTAAATTTCGTCGAAATTAATTTGGTGTGTGATACATCAAATATAATTCGTTCAAATTGGTTGGGATTTCTTCTGCAAGTTCATCCATCAACTGACCATTACGACGGAAAGATTCCATTTGTGGATCTTCTTCATCAATGCCGCTGAACACCATGATTGGCAAAGTTAAATCTACCAATTGTTCTTCAAACTCGTCGGTGAACCATGCATCTTCGTTTAGGAACATGGCATCAACGAAGCCAACACTCCAGTCACCAAGACTTGATTCAACATCGGCTTCTTCAATTTCAAATGGAAATTCAATACCATCTTCATTGGCAAGATTCTGACGAATCGATTCGAGCCATGCTTTTACTTGTGCTATAATTTCAGCAGGTACTTTTTTCTGATTGTTATCAAAAAGTTCGTCTAGCCATTTATCAAAAGCTGGGCCTACTGCAATTGCACATAAAAAACCATGAGTCGCTGCAAAATCTAGACCATGCTCGTTGTCATCGCCGTCTAGATAGTCACTCAAAAGGTCTAAATCTAAAGCACTCATTTCAAATCCAGAGTTAGAAACTTAATGCGTAAGCATAGCATTTTCAAGCGCTATGCTAAATCGCTATTTAGTCTTCTTCGTCATCAAAATCATCGTCATCGTCGATGTCGTAATCAAAATCTTTAAGCTCACGTTCAAGACGGCGCTGAGCCAGAAGGTCATCAATAAGTCGGCGCTTTTCTAACGATTCTTTCGCGCTAGTTTTTGCACTGGCCTCATCGAAATTCACATCATCATCACCGTAGTTATCATCTAGTTCAAAATCTGTAGAAGACACCAAAACTACCTCATAATGAAAAAAATTGAAGGGGTCTAGCCGCTATTTATATGGGATATAAAATATTGTCAAGTTTTATTTGTTTTTTTAACAACTAAACTTTAAAAATAGGTCTTTTTTTCTTACCAAAACCTGTGGCATGATATAATCCACCCTGCGTCCTTCATTTTCATGACAGTCAAAGATGGCTCGTAAAATAATCGATGCATGGGATGAACTTGAAAACAACAATTTCAGCCCCACCTAAATTACTGAATTTAAATTTTTAATATCTCATTGGACAGCTTGATGCTGTACCGTCCTAATGGGATAAGTCAGCTATTAACAAGATTTAATGAGACGATCGTGCTAAAATGCACGGTTTTTTACTGCCACAGATTCAACGAAGAGTAAGCAAAGATGAGCGATATGACTTCCCCTACTTCTCAAGTAGCGGCTCTGATTAGCCGAGGCAAAGAGCAAGGTTACCTAACTTTCGCCGAGGTTAACGATCATCTCCCGGACTCAATCACTGAAAGTGAACAGATTGAAGACATCATTCAGATGTTGAATGACGTGGGTATTCCGGTACATGATCGTGCACCAGAAACTGACGATACAATGTTTGAAGGTGGCAGCGAAGCGACTGACGAAGTTGCTGAAGAAGAAGCCGCTGCTGTACTTGCATCTGTTGAAAATGAACCCGGTCGTACCACTGACCCTGTGCGTATGTATATGCGCGAAATGGGTACAGTTGAGCTTTTGACACGTGAAGGCGAAATTAGCATTGCAAAACGCATCGAAGAAGGTATTCGTGACGTTTTACATTCTATTGCTTATTGGCCAAATGCAGTCGAAGTTGTATTGCAAGAATATAAAGATTATGAAGCGGGTGAACGCCGTTTAGCTGATATTCTTTCTGGTTATTTAGATCCAGAATCTGACGAAGCCATCCCAGAAGTGATCGATGAAGATGATTCTGAGATCGATGAAGATGAAGCGTCAACCAACAAGCCAACTAAAGATGTCAAACTTGATGATGACGATGAAGAAGAAGAGTCTGAAGGTGATGATGATTCTGAAGGCGAATCTGGTCCAGATCCTGAAATTGCTAAAGCACGTTTCACTGAGCTTGAACAAGCATGGTTAGTCACTAAAGCTGCAATTGAAAAACATGGGCGTAACAGTAAAGAAGCTGCTGCTGCACTTGAAGCACTTGCAACTGTGTTCATGATGTTCAAATTCACACCACGTTTATTCGACATCATCTCTGATTTGATTCGTAATACCCATGACCAAATCCGTACTTCTGAACGTGAAGTTATGCGCTATGCAGTACGTCGTGGTCGTATGGACCGTACTCAATTCCGTACGTCTTTCCCAGGTCAAGAATCTAACTTTGCTTGGTTAGATGAACAAATTGCTAAAGCACCTGCAGAAATGAAAGGCTATCTTGAAAAAGTCCGCCCTGACGTTCTGGCATTCCAACAAAAAATCGCTGACATCGAGAAAGAACTTGGTTTAGATGTTAAAGGCATCAAAGACATTTCTAAACGTATGTCGATTGGTGAAGCGAAAGCTCGCCGTGCGAAAAAGGAAATGGTTGAAGCTAACTTACGTTTGGTAATTTCGATTGCGAAAAAATACACCAACCGTGGTTTGCAATTCCTCGACTTGATCCAAGAAGGTAACATCGGCTTGATGAAAGCGGTGGATAAATTCGAATATCGTCGTGGTTATAAGTTCTCTACTTATGCAACTTGGTGGATTCGTCAGGCGATTACGCGTTCGATTGCCGACCAAGCACGTACCATTCGTATTCCAGTACACATGATCGAAACCATTAACAAGATCAACCGTGTATCTCGCCAACTTCTTCAAGAAATGGGTCGTGAACCTACACCAGAAGAATTAGGTGAACGTCTAGAAATGGACGAAGTGAAAGTTCGTAAAGTGCTTAAAATCGCGAAAGAACCAATTTCAATGGAAACACCAATTGGTGATGATGAAGATTCGCATCTTGGTGACTTCATTGAAGACGGTAATATCACCTCTCCTATTGACGCTGCAACGTCAGAAGGCTTAAAAGAAGCAACACGTGAAGTTCTTGAAAACTTGACTGAACGTGAAGCGAAAGTCTTGAAAATGCGTTTCGGTATCGATATGCCAACCGACCATACCTTGGAAGAAGTGGGTAAACAGTTTGACGTAACACGTGAACGTATTCGTCAGATTGAAGCAAAAGCTTTACGTAAATTACGTCATCCTTCTCGTTCTGAACACTTACGTTCTTTCCTTGAGAATGACTAATCTATCTATAGGATAATGCAGGCTTGAATATGGGGGGTTCTCCCCCATAATATGAGCATGTAGCAAAACAATACAAAATACCTGCTCATTGCAGGTATTTTTAAATAATGAGGTGTCCCATGACTGATATGACTAATCGCGCTCCTTCACGTGAATTGCAAGAGCATCTTTGGGTGTTCCCGATGGATTATCCAATTAAACTGATTGGTCTTGCAGGCGCGGAACTCCGTCAGGCAGTAAATGATATTTTCGTTAAACATTTTCCTGAATTTGACGGCAGTGAAATGACTGTAACGCCTTCACGTACAGGTAAATACCATTCAGTAACAGCAAATCTTCGTTTTGAAGAGCTTGAACAAGTTCACGCAGTTTATGCAGACCTTGCAGCTTGTCCATTAATTAAGACAGCACTGTAAGTACTGAAAAACACGCTTTCGAGCGTGTTTTTTTATGTGAAAATAGAGCATTAAATTACAACTCACACCGTTCAACGCCCCCCATTATTCTGCCAATTCATTATAATAAAACTCTATGTTTGACCATAAAGGACGCAACACGCGTGACTGAAACTGTTCAAAAACCCGAATTAATCATTCGTCAATATAACCACCTTACCCCTTATGCAGACCGCTTTTTAGAGATGAAAACTCTCACCGAACAGCGAGATGAATACTCACCCGATGAGCTGTGGATATTGCAACATCCCGATGTATTAACTCAGGGGCAAGCTGGCAAACCTGAACATATTTTGGTGCAAAGTAACATCCCTGTGGTACAAACAGACCGTGGTGGACAAGTCACTTGGCATGGACCGGGTCAGTTGGTCGCTTATTTCATGTTTGACTTAAATCGCTTAGGTTGGAACGTGCGTACGCTGGTTTCCTATGCAGAAAACTTGATGATCGAACTGCTGAAAAAGTACGGCATCGACGCTTATGCCAAGCCTGATGCACCCGGTGTTTATGTTGCAGAACGCAAAATTGGTTCTCTCGGTTTTAAAATTCGTAAAGGCCGCAGTTATCACGGTTTGGCACTGAATATCGATTGTGATCTATTTGGTTTTCATACCATTAATCCATGTGGCTATGCTGGATTAGAAATGGTTCGTATACAAGATTTGGTGCAAGATTACCCTAAATTTGAAAACTTATGCGTCGATATCATTGATACTTTGAAAAACAGTGGTTACTTTAAAGACGTAACAGTCAAACAACTATAAAAGACTTTGCTTTCTCAAATAAAATAATTTAGAGTAAAAGCTCTAAATTAATAATTATAGATAAGGGATGTACACGTGATTGCAACTAAATCCGTTAAACCCGCGCTCCAGCAGGCCTATGTCAAACTCATGATGGATGTGATTGGCAGAGGTCTGGTCATGGCGAGCCAGGTCGATGAAGAAATTAAACAAGAAGTTGCTAAATTTCCAGTTAATTTTATTTTATCTATGAATGTTTTTCCTAATGGTGCTGCATTTGTCGCGCAAGTCACGGAAGACCATCAACTCAAACTCCTCACACCCGGCACTCAAAAGCCTGACTTAACCATTACGTTTAAACATTTGAATCATGCCTTTTTGGTCTTCTCATTTCAAGAAAGTACCGCACAAGCCTTTGCCAATGACCGCATGATCGCCGATGGTGATTTGTCTTATGCCATCCGACTGGTGCGTTGTCTCAACAAAATGGAAGCGTTAATTTTACCTAAATTGGTGGCTGAATTGGCTGTCAAAGAATATCCAACACATTTAAGCCTAAAAGAAAAACTGAGCGGTGCTGCAAATATTTATTTAAAAGTAGCCCAGTCTTATTTAAAACGGAGCGCATAACACATGGCTAAACCATATTACGAATTTTTCTGTCCTGTAAAAGTGATTGCTGGCCATGCTGCTTTAGAACACATCCCATTCGAACTGTCTACTTTGGGTGCTAAACGCCCCATGATCATTACCGACAAAGGTGTTCGCAGTAATCAATTACTTGCACCAATTGAAGCGGCATTTGAAAGTACCGAGACGGTGATTGGCTATATTTTTGATGATGTTCCGCCAGACTCAAGTTTAGAAACCGTACGTAAAGCGGCTCAACTTTACCGCGACAACCAATGTGATGCCATTATTGCCGTCGGTGGCGGTTCAGTGATTGATACCTCTAAAGCAACCAACATCTTGGTATCTGAAGGTGGTGATGACTTACTGAAATACTCAGGTGCGCACAACTTACCAAAACCTTTAAAACCATTTTTTGTGATTCCAACAACCTCAGGGACAGGTTCAGAAGTGACTATGGTCGCTGTGGTTTCTGACCCTGAAAAGAATGTTAAAATGGCTTTTGCATCGAATTATTTGATGCCACATGCAGCAATTCTTGACCCACGTATGACGCAAACTTTGCCACCTCATCTTACAGCAATGACAGCGATGGATGCGATGACGCATGCCATTGAAGCCTATACGTGCATGGCGGCGAACCCGATTTCAGATGCCTATGCAACTGCCGCAATCAAGAAAATTAGCAATAGCTTATTTGGTGTATTAGATAATACCAGCGATGCACATGGGCGCTTAGAACTTGCACAAGCGTCTACAATGGCAGGAATTGCATTTTCGAATTCGATGGTTGGATTAGTCCACTCATTGGGTCATGCTTTAGGTGCTGTTGCTCACCTGCCCCATGGATTATGCATGAATTTATTCTTGCCGTATGTGTTGGAATACAACAAAGAAGTGAATGGCGATAAGATTGCTGAATTGCTATTACCACTGGCTGGTCCTGATATTTATGCACAAACACCAGCACATCTTCGTGCAGATAAAGCAATTTCAACGATTTTAACTATGCGTGATCGCTTGTATAGCTTGACCAAATTACCACGTACTTTGAGTGAAACAGGTAAAGTGACTGAAGCTCAATTAGATGAAGTGGCAGAGAAAGCACTGAATGATGGATCTATTATTTATAATCCTAAAGAATCCAGCTTAGAAGACCTCAAAACTATTCTAAAAAAAGCTTGGTAATTGCTGAAAAATAAGCGAATATAGCGAAAAATTAAGCCTGATGTTTTTTTAAACATCGGGCTTTTCACTTGCAGAAGGCAATATCAGTTATTTTTTAATCAAACTGGCATAATTTCTGCTAAAAATAATTTCAAAGTTACTGACAAAATGTACCAATTTGGAGTAGATTGGCGCACTTTTGTTTTAAAACGTAGGGGGGATCGTTCGTCTCAAACGATCCTTAGAATATGACTGATCCTTGATCAACGATAAGAGGATAACGCCGTTGACAAATATCTCTGGGACTCAATCGGCAGCTAAACTGCAAAAAACGCTTGGACTCTGGCACATTATTATTATTGGTTTGGCTTACATCCAACCAATGACTCTATTTGATACTTTTGGTTTAGTATCTGAAGAAAGTCATAGACACGTGCCGACTTCTTACATTATTGCCCTTATTGCAATTCTGTTTACCTCGATTAGTTATGGTCATATGATCCGTCGCTACCCTTCTTCGGGTTCTGCGTATACCTATGCCCAAAAATCTATTCACCCGAACGTAGGTTTCATGGTGGGTTGGTCTTCTTGGTTAGACTACCTATTATCTCCAATGGTGAATATTATTCTTGCAGTGATTTACCTTGAAGCACTATTTCCAACAGTAAACCACTGGGTATGGGTCATTGTGCTAACGGCATTCATGACTGGAATTAACTTACGCGGCGCGCGTTTTGTTGCTAACTTCAACAGCCTGATTGTACTTGTGCAGTTATTAGTAATTGGTATTTTCACGTGGATGGTCTACAGCAAGCTTCAAATGGGCTTCAATGCTGATGGCCCGATTTCTGCGGCAGAACGCTATCAATTATGGAGCCTTGAGCCATTTTGGAATGAGCTGACGTCTGTGGGTGCGCTGATTACAGGTGCAACATTACTGTGCTTCTCGTTCACTGGTTTTGACTCATTAAGTTCATTGGCAGAAGAAACCAAAGATACTGAGAAAACACTGCCGAAAGCGATTTTCTTAACTGCTTTAATCGCAGGGATTATCTTCATTATTAGTACCTACTTTATGCAGCTGTTCTTCCCTGCTGAGCCGGGTAACTATTTCAAGAATATTGCTGAAACACAGCCAGAGATACTCTTGCTCGTCGGCGGCTCACTGTTCCAATCCTATGTGTTAACTTTTGCGATTGTGACAGTAATGGCATCAGGTATTTCTGCACATGCTGGCGTATCACGTCTGATGTATGTAATGGGTCGTGATGGCGTCATTAACAAAAAGATTTTTGGTCATATTAGTCCGAAAAACTTCACACCATCGTACAACATCATGATCGTAGGTGCGGTTGCATTAACTGCGGGCTTTATGAATCTTGATATTGTCATTTCGATGATTAGTTTTGGTGCATTGACAGCCTTTACTTTCGTGAACTTATCTGTGATTTCACGTTATGCACTTCGTGATGGCCGCACAAAAACAGCCAAAGATATTTTTAGCTTCGTGGTTATTCCAATGCTTGGCTTTATCAGTATCTTTGCGATGTGGTTAGAAATTGAAGAAACTGCATTGAAATATGGTTTGTGGTGGGCAATGTTCGGTATTTTATACCTTGGTTATAAAACTAAAGGTTTTAAACACCCTGCACCGCAACATAACGAATTTGATGATAAATTCTAATCAAGTTTATCTCTAAACAAAAAAGGCGCTTAAAGCGCCTTTTTTGTTATTCTAAATATACCAATTAAGGTTGTATGGCTTTTCTAGATTGCTGAAATTGAATTGAAATTTCTTCACACTTGTCTGGTGTATTGCCTTTTAATTCAACCGATGCTCCATCACCGTGTGACCATATACCATCTTCAACAGTCTCTAAATTTACAGCTGCTTCAAATATATGCTGTTGTTGTGGATAGAGTTTGATATCTATAGGTGTATCACATACTTGTTTTGGAAAATATGGTCTAACCTGCTCGAATAATTGCATGGTTAATGGCATATCACATTGCAAATGAATAGTGACTGGTACGCTATTGGTATTTTTTAAGATCAATTGAACATTTTGCGAATTAAGATCCGCTTGGGCAGCAGGTATTTCTACATACGTTTTTGTGTCAATCGACTGACGATCAAATGGATTGAGGAAGGCTAATTTACGTTCCACGCCATAACAAGAATCCTGCACGGAAGCTGAAAACTCTAAATATCGTGTCCCCAAGATAATTGTTCCGCGGCCATCCCCTGCATGACCGATATCAATGATTGGATCACCTGTACCTTCAATTGTAACCCCACCACTTCGAAAAAATTCTATGTCACAACCCGCTAAAACGCTGATCAAGCCACAAAGGGTTAAAGTCTTAAAGTTTAATTTTCGTATCATGTTGATAAACTCCAAAGCGAAATACACGATTTGCTTCAGGATTTCCCTCATCCATTTCGCAACGCTCCGCGGCAAGTTTTAAAAGTTGTAGTGAGTATTTTTGCCAAAGCTCTAAACTCATTTCATGTAATTTATTAATCGAGTCTTCTGTTAATTCGTCAGCACAAATGGCTTGTTCTAAGTATGGCATTTCATCAGGATTCAATAAATTATGCAAACCTGCTTCTAAATGCGCTTGAACGTTTCGCGTTAAAACTTTGCGTGCTTCTAATTGTGAAGGATCTGGAATAAAACGACGCTGTTGTAAATACACCTGCCCATCTTTTTCAGTGGCAATTTCCAAACGAACAAGTTCATTGAGTACCGAACGCGGATGACGTTCTGTTGAAATTCTTTTCACCAGCATTTCAAAGCTATTTTCTGACTCACTGCTAAATGGTAAAGAATCCCCCCAACCTTCTGCTAACCATAAACCAATCACACGTGATGGCACACTAATCGGCTCTGAAACAGTCGCTTCGGTCAAATCCTTACCTTCAGAAATCACTTCTTTATAAGCTGTCACGTCTTTACGGTGTAGGCCTGAAAGTAAACTGATCGCAGAAATCGTGGGTTTTTGATCGATACGCTCTAACTCACGTACAGCTTGTTGAAAAAATATAGGCTTCAATGCAGCAGTAAACTCAGTATATCCAACACCTGATCGTATCAACCATTGGCTCAACTCATTCATCAGCACCAATACTTGCTGTAAATTTTGATCTGCCTCATTGGTGAGAAGTTTGCTCATTGAATTGCCATGAAAATTAGACTGCATAAGTGAAATTTTCGCATTATTTAATCTACTTCACAATTTTTATCTGATGAGATCTTGAGGATATTCAGTAAAAAAATGATTATTTACATTAAAATGCGTAAATGACACGCTGATCGATATATCCAAACTTTCAACGCTATGCCACCAGCCAATTGGGATAAATAAGGTTTCTCCAGGTTGCAAAATGCACTCAAATGGCGTCACTTTTTCTAACAATGGATAGTCTGCTAGATCAGCCTTTGCGACGTCTGAAACCTGACTGAATACCCAATGATCGTTATACATATACGGCATTTGCCATGCAGGAATCAAAGTCACTTTTTTACGTCCATAGATTTGTGCCAACATATTATTGGTTAAGTCATAATGCAGTGGTGTAAATGTGCCTGCAGGGCCAAACCATAAAAAATGTCGATTTTTGATCTCTTTTTGACAATAAGCTTTGGCGAAGTCACCTAGATCTTCACTAATCTTTTGCATAAATTGCTTATTTTGAGCGGCGTTATTCGCAGTTAAATAAATGTCATTGCTGTGCTTAGTGGCTTTAATTTGTGCGACAAAATCTTGCATCAAAATAATACGTTTCAATTGTACCGATTTTTTTTCAAAATCTTGATGCTGCTCACGATGCATCTGGACTTCAACCAACTCATTTTCAAAATGCTGTGCAAAATAATCAGGACTCCATTTATGCAGTGCAGGCCAATGTTGTATCCCACCTTTTAAAATGACTGGTCGCATCTGGCTATAATACCGCTCTATAAATGTTTCAAAATCAGGTGTTTCTATGCAATCGATTGTGGATGGAATGTGGTCGTTCAATTGATTCAATTGACCCATCACCTGTAATAGCCAACGCTGTTTATTCTGCTGTTGCTGTACTTGCTTCAGTTTTTTAAAAATTACGTTATTGTTTACACGCTTTAAAAACTGAATGATCAAATGATTTGAAATATTTTTTTGCTTAATTTTTTCTAAAATTTCATCTGTCTCTAAGCCCTCAAGACTGTAGTCCAAAAGTTCATTTTGCAGCTGTTCTGAAAGTTGATCTGCATCAGAAAATAAGTATTGATCCGCCCTTGGGCTTAATCCATGTGATTGTAAAATTAGACTTATTTTCTGTACATCGCAACCATTTTCAATATTTTCATTCAACCAATTTTGCCATTCCGTCGGTAAGGACTGATACCAATTTTTACTTTGCTTTAGATGTTCACTCTGGCTTTCTACATTCATCTTCACCACTCCACCCTCTTTACAAGTGAAGTATAAATGATCTATTTTAAAAATGCTAAATTTTCGCATTTTATAATTATTTAAACACCGCGAATGTTATGAATCCGAAAAACTCATGCGGAATGACATAACAAAGTAAAGGAGAAAGTTCATGAAAATTCGTCATTTAGTCATTGTTAGCAGTCTGTCTTTAGCTTCAATACCGGTATATGCAGGTTTTGCCGATACCATGCGTGATTTAAGAAATACGCTGAATCAATTTAATGAAACATCCAAAGAAGTATCGAATACCGCAAAAGAATGGACAGGTAGTCGGGCCACGACTAACTCAAATTATGCTGCAAATGGTTTCAGCATGGGACAGCAACTCAGACCTAAAATTAATAATCTACCGCTTTATCAAACTGCCGATAAATCGAGCCAAGTCATTAATAAACTGTCAAAAAATGCAGACATTATTTTTGCGGGAAACATGACTAAAACAGGTTTGATCGAAGTCACTACAGAACATGGCAATGGCTGGATTGAGTCACACCTTGTGCAATAAATCTAGATTTTAAAAGTGTATACAACGGCATCAGCCATACATAACAACTTCACTCTATTGAGCACTAGTCATGAATAATAATCACAAAATCAGCATTATTGCTGCTGTATTTACAACATTGGTGGGCTGTGGTGGATCAAGCTCCAATAATGGTGGCGCGACACCTACACCTACACCTACACCTACACCTACACCTACACCTACACCTACACCTACACCTACACCTACACCTACACCTACACCTACACCTACACCTACACCTACACCTACTCCAACGCCTACACCTACACCAACACCAACGCCAACGCCAACGCCAACGCCAACGCCAACAACTGTAGCGGATAAATTCACAGGAGAATGGATTCAAGGGAACTCTACCCTCGGTAACAGTAATTGTGATTTGCCACAAATTTCAATTCATAAAACCAGTGAAAATTCAGTCAGTTCACTGAACGAAGAACTAAAATATGCGGTACACAATAGTTCAAGTAAAACTTGCAGCGGTGAATTTGTTTCCAAACGCTATCAATTACTTCATGACATGGTTATAAGTGAAATACAGCCGGCTGCAACACTAAATAACTTTGAATATCATTCGATTAAGTTTCAACCAGTCAGAGGTGGCGCGACGAGCAACCGTGTCTTAACTTTTTTAAATAATAATTCTTTCTGTGTAATTAACGCGACGATTTCAAATCCAAGCTATATCATCATGCAACGAGGTCTAATTACCGACCCACTCAAGGACAGCCGCTGCTATACAAAAAATTCCAATGAATTCTTCACCAATTTAAAACCTAAAACCAAAATCACAACTGCAGATTTTAAGTCTGAGAATTTTATTAATACCACCGACACAGTAAACTTCTTGGCTCAGCTCAATACAATGGGACAAAGCGGTTATAAGTTAATTGGCTATGATACTAAAACCCTGGACAATGGTAATGTTAATAGCTACATGAAACTTGCCAATGAAAATACGCGTTTCAATCATATTGTTGCAGACCGTGCAGCACCCTCTACCGCTGACATATATTTTACATGGCGTAATCAGTTAAATGAAAAAGGCAAATCAGGCTATCAATACTTGCATAGCGTCAGACCAACCAATACCCTGAATTTCAAAGATTATTTCATTAAAAAAGAAAATGATACCGCGACATATACCTACGACAGCGGCTATGTTTCCTCGCTCGTAGACCCAGTGCAACTGGAAACTATGCTCAATACACTGGGTGCCCAAGGCTGCCGTATTATTCAATTCAAAAGCTATTTCACAGGTTTTCGTCCTGAAATTCTGAACGGCAATCAAAACAGTCCTAAAGTTGCAACCTGTATAAATAGCAGCGCACACCATGGCACTTACAGCTATCGCTATAAAACTTACCCAACCGGCAGCAATAGTGTAGAGCGCAGCTTAAAATTACAGGAGATGATCGATGAGCAAGCAAAAGACGGTTACCGCTTAGTCAGCCGTGCTTTAGATATGAGTTCAACCACCAAAAACGGCATGCTGTTTATGAAAGACAGCGAAAACACTAATGTCGGTGAGTTTAAAGTCTTTAGTGAAACTGTCTTTGCAACGTCGACATTTAACGACGTCTTGCTGAAACGTCTCCAGCAGCAAGGTCAACTCGGTTGGTTATACACCAGTGGTCAACTACTGTTTGCAAACAATCCAAAACATCTACAAACAGAACTGAGTGACTTTAATTTAATTGATTAATTCACGAGGTAATTTGAGCTTTTAAAAGTCCTTGAGCTTTTCCATGTCCTTGTTGTTTCGACATCAAGGACATTAATTATTGAGATGAATCAAAAGGGTTTCAGCAAACCACTTATTTTAGGCGGCAATTAAAACCCATCTTGGTATCTACAATATTTTTTTCATAACCTAAACTTTGAATAAATTGATTTCGATCTGCTACTAACTGCTGATCGGCAGGGCTAAGACGCGCTTTATTTTTTTGAGCCAAGCTGTATGTTTCATTGACTAAGTCTTGATATAGCCCACATACTTCCTGACGCTTTGCTTTTTTCAATTGACGACCACCATACCATGAACGTTCAAAATCGTCGGCTTTTAGTGTTTTTCCCCATTCCTCAATACGCTGATTTTGTCTTTGCTGCATTTCCAGCATGCCCTGCTGGATTTCAGCCTTAGTAAAAGGCTTGATCACCTCAACCTTCGGTACAACTGGAACATTTTCTGTAGTTGCAGTGACGGTCACTGCTGTCTGTTCCGTTGTGGTTGATACGGTTGGATTAGCCCAACTCATTGATGAAATGAATCCGGCCGCAATCACGACACCAAAAGCTTTTAAATTTATAGATTTCAAGTTTTAAGTACCCGTTTTATTTCTTCACAGTGTTCTTATACACATTTTTATATTGATGCTGAAGTTTTTAAGCCCTTATTTTACAAAACTTCATTGCTGTAAACGGTTCACTGTGTTCACTCCCAATAAAAAACCGCTCGATAGAGCGGCTTTTTGAACAGATCACACTTAGACCAATTCTTTAAAGTCTTGCTGACGCCAAGCTTCATATAAAATCACAGCAGTAGCATTAGACAAGTTTAAACTACGCGAATTTGGTGCCATCGGCAGGCGAATCCAATGTTCTTTTGGGAACATCATACGGACATCTTCCGGCAAACCACGTGTTTCTGGCCCCATCAACAGTGCCACAGGACGATTTAAATTAGAGGTATGCGGTGTTTCAAAACCTTTGGTGGTTAATGGATAAATGGCATCCATCTCAATACCTTGCGCTTTTAAGCCCGCAAGGCATTCTTCAAAGTTTTCCCATACTTTCATGTGTGCCCATTCATGATAATCCAAACCGGCGCGGCGGAGTTTTTTATCATCCAGCTCAAAACCTAATGGCTTGACCAAATGCAACTGCGCTCCAGTATTGGCACATAAACGAATGATATTCCCTGTATTTGCAGGAATTTCTGGCTCGTATAAAACAACATGTATCACGTATATTCTCTATATTAAATTATTTGATAAATACATATTTACCAAGATTTGACCAACTTCACTTTTGCAATCCCCCATGGGACTGCTTCAAGTCCTGACGATTCATCATTTAGAAAATCTTCAATTTCAGACTGCCTTGAAGAATCATCAAATAAATTATTGTAGTTAAGGTCTAAATTGAATTTCTCACAAAGCCTATCTGCAAGATGGTGACAATGAAAACTGTGAAAATCTCCACAAGGTTCTATGCCAATATAGTCATAGCCTAAAAGTAATTCATTAGTATCTTCAGGTTCAACAATTACCTTCTTCAAACATGAATAAAGGCCGACCTCTCCTATATTAGGAAAAGCAGGTTTATAAATTTCAAGAATATCCTGTCTATATTCTTCATCAATATACATTGATAATAAGTGAACGTTTTGACAATGCTCAAAGAATTTATGCTTATATTCTAAAGCAGTTTCAATATCGTAAAAGAGGCTGATCCAACCAACCTGATCTTGCAAACTATGTTGATCAGCCCACTTCCGCAAGTTACTCAATTGCAAATTAGACAAATTAAACTTGCTTTGTACATCTTCTATTTTAAAATGAGCATTTTTAACGCATGAATAAGACCAATCGCTAATCAAATGATCATTAATGCAAGAACTGCAAGTACGAATAAATTGATTAGCCCTGTTCAATAATGCATGTTGTTTAAGCCGCAACAAATAATAGCCAGCAAAATAATAGGCCATCCATCAATCCAGCCATTGAAGTTGTTCACGCAGACTCACCACATCACCAATAATCGTCAATGTAGGCGCCTGAATTTGGTATTCACTGACTTTAGATGCAATATCTGCCAATGTACCGACCACGACTTTTTGCTCTGGGGTTGTGCCTTTCGATACCAATGCAACTGGCATATCCGGACGCTGCCCATGCGCGATGAGTTTCTCACAAATTTTTTCTAGACCGACCAAGCCCATATACAGCACGAGCGTTTGATTTTGATAAACCAACTCATTCCAAGGTAGCTCAGGTGAACCTTCTTTGAGATGCCCTGTCAAGAAGCGTACACTTTGCGCATAATCTCGATGCGTTAAAGGAATCCCTGCATAAGCCGAACATCCAGAGGCAGCAGTAATTCCCGGAACGACTTGGAAGGCAACGCCTGCCGCAAAGAGTTCCTGAATTTCTTCACCGCCGCGGCCAAAGATGAACGGATCTCCACCTTTTAAGCGACAGACGCGTTTGCCTTCACTTGCGTATTTTACCAGTAAGGCATTAATGCCTTCCTGTGGCACTGCGTGATTCGATCGAGCTTTACCTACATAGATTTTTTCGGCATCGCGGCGGCAGAGGTCCATAATCGGCTGAGAAACCAAACGGTCATAGATCACCACATCCGCTTGCTGCATTAAACGCAGGGCTTTTAAGGTCAGCAGTTCAGGATCACCCGGCCCTGCACCCACCAAATACACCTCACCTTTCGGCTGTTTCCATTCCAATAAGGCCTGTTCAATCAAACGATTGGCTTCAGTCAAATTGTCATTAAATACCTGCTCTTTGAGCGGGCTTGCATACAAGTCTTCCCAAAAAATACGGCGTTCATCTGGATTGACGATTTTGGCTTTAACGGCTGCGCGCCATTGGCCTGAGAACTCAGCCAGTTTGCCCATGCCATGCGGAATCGAGCTTTCTAACTGGGTGCGTATTTGGCGCGAGAGTACTGGCGATGTGCCATTAGATGCAACGGAGATGACCAGTGGAGAACGGTCAATGATCGCAGGAACCATAAAACGGCAATGCGGCGGATCATCGACACTATTAACCAAGACATTTTCAGCTTCGCAGGCTTCAAAAACCGCCTGATTGACCGCTTTGTCATTGGTTGCTGCAATCACTAAACGAAACTGACGCAGCGCAATGGCATTTTCTTGATAAACCGATTCGTGATAAATCGAGTTGAGATATTGACCTTGGGTTTTATTAACCAAGGTCAATAAATCATCTTCAATTTCGGGTGAGCAAACTGTCAGCTGAGCGCCCGCTTTTGCAAGCAGCACAGCCTTTCTATATGCAATTCGACCACCACCAACAATCAGACAAGGTTGCTGCTGCAACTTCAAAGAGATTGGAAAGATATCCACACACGACCTCAATAGTTTAAATCTGATTGTCTTAAGCAATTTTTGTGCACAAATGTATGCACTTTATCGACTATTAATCGATAAATTCAGCACCGCCCATATATGGACGAAGTACTGCTGGAATTTCAATTGAACCGTCTGCACGTTGATAGTTTTCCATCACGGCAAGTAAAGTACGACCAACTGCCAAACCTGAACCATTCAGCGTGTGTACAAACTCAGTTTTCTTTTGGTCAGCACGGTAACGCGCTTTCATACGGCGTGCTTGGAAGTCACCCATGCATGAGCAAGATGAAATTTCACGGTAGGTATTTTGACTTGGCACCCAAACTTCTAAATCATAAGTTTTGATTGCACCAAAGCCCATGTCTCCGCCACACAGAACGACTTTACGGTATGGTAAGCCTAATGCTTGAAGGATACCTTCAGCATGACCCGTTAATTCTTCCAAAGCATCCATCGAAGTTTCAGGTTTTACAATCTGAACCATTTCTACTTTGTCAAATTGGTGTTGACGGATTAAACCACGTGTATCACGGCCATACGAACCCGCTTCACTACGGAAACATGGCGTATGCGCTGCATATTTTAATGGCAAACGTTCTGGATCAATGATTTCATCACGCACGAAGTTGGTTACAGGCACTTCTGCAGTCGGGATCAGGTAGTATTCTTTTTCGCCTTGAAGTTTGAATAAATCCTCTTCAAATTTAGGCAATTGGCCTGTACCACGTAAAGAATCTGCATTAACCAAATACGGTACATAAGCTTCGGTATAGCCATTTTCCAAGGTATGGGTATTTAACATAAATTGGGTAATTGCACGTTGTAAACGCGCCAATGGGCCTTTGAGTACGCTAAAACGAGTACCTGTCAATTTGGTTGCGGTTTCAAATTCTAAACCGCCCATCATTTCACCCAAGTCAGTATGGTCTTTGATCTCAAAATCAAACTGACGTGGTGTACCCCATTTTAAAACTTCAACATTGTCATTTTCGTCTTTACCTTCTGGCACAGACTCATGAGGTAAATTCGGAATCGATAAAGATTTGGCTTCAAGTTCAGCCTGAAGCTCAGAAAGTGCAACTTCTGCGGCTTTAATTTCATCACCAATAGCAGACATACGTGCCATGATTTCAGATGCATCACCGCCAGCTTTTTTAATTTGACCAACTTGTTTTGCACCAGCATTACGTTCAGCTTGTAACGACTCAGTTTTAGACTGAATTTCCTTACGGCGAGCTTCAAGGTCTGCCCACTCTGCTACGTTAAGTTGAACACCACGTTTTGCTAAGGCTAAGTTTACAGCCTCAATATTATTTCTGAGTAATTTCGGGTCGATCATAGCCAATCTTAAGTAAAGAAAAAAACTGGCTATAGTGTAAGCTCTTAACACTCAAAAATACAGTGACCGTGCTTACAGCTGCCCCTTATTAGACCAATAATCTTGCTTCAAATTGTCTTATTTGGTGTCGTAATTTGGCAAACTTGGTAAATATTCAGGTTTAAATAGTCCTTTAGCCGTAAAATATGGAAGTTTTAGCTCAGGCATGCCCTCTGCATAACTCGCCAATTCATACAGTGGATAAGCAAATACAATCCCGTTCGCACCATAATAAAAATTATCGCTTAACTGAAGTTTTGAACGTTCAATATTATGACTATCTAACCACATATAGTTGGCATCAAAAAGTGCGCTAATCACTTTCGCATCTGCACCTTTGACCAAGACATCTTGTAAAGCCAAACGTTTTTTGGCTTTTAAATCAAAATTGACATATTCAACATGGGACATACCATGAGCCGCATGCGCTGCGTAGGTATAGCTTTCGATTGCAAAAGTTGCGATATGTCCCCACTGACTAATATATCGAACAGAAGTTGTACTTTGACTTAAGCCTGCATCCGTCTTGTCTGATAAATCGATTTTTTGATTCGGCTCAGTTGAAAATGCAATCGGGTCTGCTTTTTTAATCCGATCAATAAAATATTGATTAATCCAATCAACATTGGTTTCAACCGTTTGAATCCTATATTGGGTACAACCTTCCGCATCGCAAGCTTGAGCTTTTGGTAATTGCATCTCGACAGATTTAGATTGAATAAATGGAATCGCATCAGCGACGACCGCTGGCTTCTGTTCCGTTGTTTCACCTTCAACAGGTTCATTTCGAGGATGGCAGGCCGTTAATGACCCGACTAAAACCACAGCTGAAACAGCCCAAGCTATATTATTCATATGATTTTTTTTCATCCCAAAATTCCCTATAGCAACAGTCAAAACCACAAGTCACTTCATTTAAGCAAACTGTGAATATCAGCATACTACTAAATTTCTCTTATATTCAGCTTGCTGGCTTTACATTTCTCCATAAAAAAAGCAGACGGATGTCTGCTTTTTTCGATTATGAGAATTATTGATCAATAATGTCCGTACCTTTTGGAGGTACAAAATTAAAGGTTGATGCTGGAATAGACGCATTCACCTTCACATTATTGAAACGTACATGGGTTGTTTGACCTAATGAGTCTTGGAGAATCATTAAAGTCGGCGCATTTTTCGCACCAAAACTAATAGTTAAGCTTTGAAACACACCATCATCACTTTTTGGATATAAAGTGTAGTAAGTTTTGGTCTTATTCGGCTGTGTAATACGATAAGACTTCATGATTTGAGCCGTATTACCTGACAATAATAATGCAGGTGTATTCGCAACTTGGTCATCTAAGCTTTGGCGTACCGCTTGTTGTAGGTCTGGGTCATAGATCCAAACTGTTTTACCTGTGGTCGCAATGGTTTGCTTAGATGGGCTGGTTGTTTCCCAATAGAATTTACCCGGGCGCTGAACTTTCATGACCCCAGTAAAAGTTTGGTTCATATGCTGCGCACTTAAACCTTTCTTTTGAGTTGCTTTGGGGTTAGTCACTTTTGTAGTTTGCTGAAAGTTAGCTGTAAAACTTTTAATACCCGATAATTGTTTCACCAAATTGGCAGTTGCCTGCTGCTCCGACGCTGCAACTGGTGCCGCGAATACTGTCGTACTCATAACCGGTGCCAGTGTCGCTGCACCTAATGCCATAGCACAGATGGTTTTACGAAGCATTTTCATAGATTCACCTTTTATATTTGCATCAACGCAATTTGTTAGATGGCTCCATCTTAAACCACTTTCATTGACTAAATTTAGAGAAAATAAGAAGTTTTGTATGGTTATTAATGCAAATTGCTGTTTTTTATTCATCATGATGGAGAAATATAAAATAAAAAGGCACTTGATTTGATTCAAATGCCTTTCAAATAGTTAAACAACGATTTAGCAATTTTAATAATCCAATATTAAGTTACTTCCATTGCCAACCGATCGATGCACCAGCGCCAAAGTCACCTTCAGAGTTCCCTGTTGCAGCCAATTTATACACATATTTATTGCTCTCAGTTACTCCACTAAAACCTACTGCATAGCCTTGTGAACCTTCCCAAGTCCCCATACCTACACTGAACATGTTATATCCAGCATCTGTGGGTTGAGGTAAGGAGGCGATTGCAATACTTGAAGCAACAGCACCGTAAACATTATCTTTAAATTTATTGAAATTATGGTTCAATTCATTCACACGTTGATTGGTATAACTATTGGCTTGATTGAGTACATTTGCCCCATGCTGATCTGTATATGCTTTTGAACTATTTAACACTACTAGATCTGCTTGACGCATTTGTTTCACGTTTACCGCATCGGTGTCTGCCGTACCAGCTGCCACATGGATAATTTGCCGCTCTGCACCAGCCGAGCCAACGGAAACCGTATTATTGCGGTCAGAGCTTGAACCATTGCCAAGTACAACAGCATTATTTGCAGAGGTGTTGATATTGTTACTAACCACATAGGTATTATTACCTGTGACTGTTTGAACCTACTGCACCAGATCCATCACCACTGACTGTATTGTTTACACCGAGGGCAATAGACTGATTACCATCAGCTTTATTACCTGCACCGACTGCAATCGCATCTTGTCCATTCGCAGTTGGTTTAGGTGCTGTATTGGCAACGTTTGATTGTATTTTAATGTACGAATCTATTCCTTTTAAGCTTAACAACCATTCAACTTCAGTACAGACAAATCCATTTTTTATCGCAAGCTCATACGCACTGAAACCATTTTCACCGGTTAGCCCTTGTGCGCCAACTGCACCACGTAGACTTTCTAGCCATTGGTCTTCATTACCTTCATAACCATTGTTCACCGCAACTTGATAAGCACTTGCACCATCTAAACCATTGCTGCCATTCAGACCGTTCAACCCATCCTTACCATCGATACCGTCTCGGCCATTGAGTCCATCTTTCCCGGTTGCACATGTAGCGCCTGTTGCTCCTGTATCGCCTTTTTCACCAGCAGGACCTTGAGGACCTATTAGCCCTTCTGGGCCAGGAATTCCACTATTGCAACGATTACAAGTATGCTCAGGTATAACGAGCCATTTCCACCAGCCCATGCAATTGAACCTAGAGAAAGCAAAATACTCACAGCAAGTAATTTTGGTACAGCTTTAATAGCGATTGAAGTTGTTTCACCAAGTCCTAGTGTCTTTTCAAATTCAATTTGTTGGCTTTTATCAGGACAATTCCTTTTCTGATAGTCAGCACCGATAAAAACTGTATTCAATATTTTATTCATGTCCCTATCCTTTTTTTGTATTTGTACTCCTCTATTACGCTCTTTATTTTTTTGTGATTTAAATCACTATTTATGGTGAATTTATTGATTTGTACATCATTTGTAACAATCTAAAATAATACCTCACATTTTCTTCAGACGAAAAAAAACCCGCAAAAAATGCGGGTTTTTTTCTATTCAAGCTTACGCTTCAACAGATACGTAGCGACGACCGAATTGGCCTTTCACTTCGAATTTTACAACGCCGTCAGCAGTTGCAAATAAAGTATGGTCACGGCCCATACCTACATTTACACCAGCGTGGAATTCAGTACCACGTTGACGAACGATGATGTTACCAGCAGTCACAGATTGACCGCCGTAGATTTTAACACCCAACATTTTTGGGTTCGAGTCACGACCGTTTTTAGTCGAACCACCGGCTTTTTTAGTTGCCATGTCTACTTACTCCTCGTAATTAGCCTGAAATAGCTGTAATTTTCAACTCAGTGAACCATTGACGGTGACCTTGTTGTTTACGATAGTGTTTACGACGACGCATTTTGATGATGCGGATTTTGTCGTGACGACCATGGCTAACTACTTCAGCAGTTACTTTAGCGCCAGCTACTACTGGTGCACCAATTTGAATGCTGTCACCGTTAACAAGCATCAACACGTCATCAAAAGTAACAGTTGAGCCAGTTTCAGCTTTCAATAATTCTACTTTAAGGGTTTCACCCTCAACTACACGGTGTTGTTTACCACCGCTTTGGATTACTGCGTACATTTAAGTACTCCAAACATGCCCGTGTTGTCGTGCCGGTAAAGGGATATACCGATCTTAAAACGATCGTCACTGGGGTTTCGCAAAGGCAAAGATTTTAAGGGATAACCCGAAAAACAACAAGTCATTTCCGTAAAATATTAGATGAGTATGCGTTTATTATATAAACAGTGTCATTAAAACCATTAAAATGAGTGCTCTATTTCACTTACCATGCTTTTGGCAAGGTTTGACATAGATTTTTAGCAACAATTCGCTAATATACACTGGACTGACATCAACAACATGCTGTTCAAACAACATGCTAAAGATAAAAGTCTGTTAAAAAATAAGTACAATACTTCCGCTTGATGAAAAAAATCACTTAAGATTAAGTCAATTGAGTAAGTTCTTATCTGTTATTCATATAACAAATTGCTACACTACGTCTGTAATTCAAAAATTATTGAGGTTTCTCTTCATATGACCATCGACTTTAAGCAAGATATTCTCGCGCCTGTTGCTACTGACTTTGCTGCGATGGACAAATTTATTAATGAAGGGATCACGTCTAAAGTTGCCTTGGTCATGGCAGTCAGTAAACATGTAGTTGAAGCAGGCGGTAAACGCATGCGTCCCATTATGTGCTTACTTGCAGCAAAGGCATGTGGCGCAGAAGATTTAGAAAAACACCGTAAACTTGCAGCAATTATTGAAATGCTACATACCGCAACCTTGGTACATGACGACGTAGTCGATGAATCGGGTTTACGCCGTGGTCGCCCAACCGCAAATGCGACATGGAATAATCAAACTGCCGTACTAGTGGGGGATTTTCTAATTTCACGAGCTTTTGATTTATTGGTGGATCTAGACAGCAAAGTATTACTCAAAGACTTTTCAACGGGTACCTGTGAAATTGCTGAAGGTGAAGTTTTACAACTTCAATCACAGCACCAACCCGAAACTACTGAACAAACCTATTTAGATATTATTCACGGTAAAACTTCGCGTTTATTTGAGCTCGCTACCGAAGGTGCAGCGATTCTGACTGGTACACCAGAGTACCGTGAACCGCTTAGAAAATTTGCGGGACACTTTGGAAATGCCTTTCAAATTATTGACGATATTTTAGATTACACCTCAGATGCTGAAACATTAGGTAAAAATATTGGCGATGATTTGATGGAAGGTAAACCAACTTTACCTTTAATCTCTGCCTTAAAGAATACCACTGGCGAAGAACATGACATTATTCGCCGCAGTATTGCCACAGGTGGTACGGCAGATTTAGAGCGTGTTATTCAGATTGTACAAAGCTCTGGGGCACTTGATTATTGTAGCCAACGAGCGACTGAAGAAACTGAGGCAGCACTAGCCGCTTTAGCAGCGCTACCAGATACTGAATATCGTCAAGCTTTAATCAACCTCGCAAACTTGGCATTACACCGAATTCAATAATTAACAATATTCATCGTAATTCCCCTTGCCTATGCATATAAAACTCAATGATATCTTTTTGACCATGCAGCAACAGCTCGATACCCCTCGGGCTGTGCTGGATGAAAACTTGCTGATCGAATTGGTCAACCGAATTCGACCAGAAGATACAAAAAATACCGACGAAATTAAGAAAAAATTTCAGGCTTTCATCCAAGCTTTACTCATCACGCCAGATGCAGCCTCTACCCTGCAAAGTTTTGTCCTAAAGCTCATTAGCCGATATAAACAAACCAGTTTATATGCGGACACGGGTATTTTGTCTCTCGATGGTTTCTGGGGACAACTGTTCCAACGGCTTGGCGCACATTTTCTTCCTCTGATCAATGACGAAACTCAATTACAAGATTTAGTCCGTCGAGTTTTTTATCGTCATAGCGACAAATATTGGCTGGACAATATTGATGATCAGCAATGGGTGCAGCTATTTCGACTATTTAATCAAGGTCATAGCAATCAGGAAGAAAAAAAGAAAATTCGCCGTGAGTTAATTAAAGCTATTACCGTTTTGTCTTATCGGGTGAGTGGTATTGGCTTATATCCTGAATTTATTAATGCACAGCCTGAACTGACCGAATATGAATCACCTTTTTTGGTGCAAAACCGCGAAATAAACGATTTTATTCAGCAGTATAAAAAGCTCCATCAAAGTGCTGAAGAAATGAGTGCTGTGCTACCGCCAGATGCTTCTCAAGCGTTGGTAATGTTGGAACAATGTCGTGATGTGGTGCTGAAGATTCGGCGTGCGACCAAACGAATTGGTGTAAGTGTCAGCCTGACTTACTTATTGTCGCTTTTAGAACAGTGTTTAGATCGCTTAGAAATCTTACTCAACCTGATTGTTGAAGAAGATGATGTCCGCTATGTGTCTATGGGTAGTTTACTCAGTGATGTGACGTCAGCGATTTATAGCGAGCGCAGTGTGCGCGATTTGCTCGCCACCAATAGTGAATTGGTTGCCCTACAAGTCACCGAAAACGCAAGTAAAACCGGCGAACACTATGTAAGTACGGACAAACAAGGCTTTATGAGCATGTACCGATCTGCGGCAGGTGCCGGTGTGATCATTGCCTGTATGGCAACTTTAAAAGTACTGATGGCCCGTGTCAGCATGGCACCGCTCATGCAAGCCATTTCATATAGTCTGAACTACTCTTTCGGCTTTATGCTGATTCATGTCTTACATTTTACTGTTGCCACTAAACAGCCTGCGATGACAGCTGCCGCCCTTGCCTCGACGGTTCAGCATCGTAAAGGCTCGAAAATGGCGCAGATTGCCGAGCTTGCCGCGCTGATTATTAACATCATTCGAACCCAGTTTATTGCAATCTTAGGCAACATCAGTATTGCGATTCCTGTTGCAGCATTGATCGCATTAAGTTGGGACATGGCTTTACATGAGCCATTAATGAATCATGCAAAAGCAGCTAAAACCTTACACGACCTCAATCCATTTACCTCACTGGCTGTGCCACATGCTGCGATAGCTGGAGTATGTTTGTTTTTATCAGGTTTGCTTGCTGGGTACTTTGACAACATGGCGATCTATCGCAAAGTTGGACCACGGATTCAAGCACATCCAAAGTTAAAACGCATCATGGGTCAAGAGAGACTGGATAAGCTTGCCGCTTACATTGAGCGAAACTTAGGTGCTTTGGCAGGTAACTTCTTATTCGGGATCATGCTGGGCAGTATGGGAACGATTGGATTTATTTTTGGTTTACCTTTAGATATTCGCCATATCGCCTTCGCCTCGGCCAACTTCATTCAAGGCCTCATCAATATTAATGGTTCACCAGACATTGGCTTAATCATTGTGTCATTCTTAGGGGTTATTCTGATCGGTCTGACTAACTTATTCGTCAGTTTCACGTTAACCATTATTGTGGCACTACGGGCACGTCGCGTAAGATTTGAACAATGGAAACCACTGGCTAAACTGGTGATGACTCATTTTCTAACGCGACCAAGTGATTTTTTCTGGCCACCGAAAACCCCACTTGAAGTTGAAGATGGCACACAAGCCAGTAAGAACAATCATTAGCAGATTTGTGTTTTATTTTAGTAAGATGTAAATGAACACAAAAAATAAAATCAGTATGATTTACACATACTTGAAATAAAGTGTACTGATGAGTACACTTTAGTCCATTAATTAACCGAGCTCAAACCGGTTAAAATGACAAGGAATAAAATATGCCACGAACGCTACTGTTTGTTGGTTTTTTTGCATTAATTATCAGTGTGTTGTCGCTTTATTCTAGCTATTTAAATCTATTAGATTTAAATATCGTGGAATGGATGAGTCAGCACCGTATTGCTGTTTTTAATCAAATTGCCATCGGACTTTCGGCGCTAGGCGGCATGCCTTTTGTATTATTTTTCACCACGCTATGGTGTTTACACTTTGCGTGGTATAAAAAATATACAGAGATTGTTTTTATCAGTATAGGGATCTTCGGAAGTATCGGCCTTGCATGGTTGCTTAAATTTACGTTCACCAGACCGCGTCCCCCAGAAATGTACTATCTTGTAGCGTCTTACGGGAGTTCATTCCCAAGTGCACACAGTTGTTATGCTGCATCGCTTGCGTGTCTGATGATCTTGATTTACCGACAACATGCTCAACATCGCTTGATCACCATTTTGGCATTGTTATGGATGCTGTGTATGGGTGTTTCGCGAGTATATGTTGGGGTTCATTTTCCGACAGATGTCTTATCCGGTTGGAGCATAAGTTTTATTTGGATCGCGCTACTTTATTTGAGTTACATCAAAATCAGTAAAGCGTAAACAAATGAATAATTTAGATAAATATCTAATTGAGGTGGAACAATGATGTCTGCAAAGCTTTGGGCTCCCGCCCTGACTGCTTGCGCATTGGCAACAAGTATTGCACTTGTTGGTTGTAGCAAAGATCCTAAAAATGCACAGCAAGCTGCTGCTGCACAGCAAATGCCACCAACTGAAGTCGGTGTCATTGTTGCCCAACCGCAAAGCGTTGAACAATCTGTTGAACTTTCAGGCCGTACATCTGCCTATGAAATTTCAGAAGTACGTCCACAAACCAGTGGTGTAGTACTGAAACGTTTATTTGCAGAAGGTAGCTATGTTCGCGAAGGACAAGCCTTGTACGAGATCGACTCGCGTACAAACCGTGCTTCAGCTGACAGTGCTCGTGCTGCTTTAAGACGTCAACAAGCAAATTTAGGCGTGTTACGTGTTAAAGAAGGTCGCTACCGTCAGCTTGTGGGATCAAATGCGATTTCTAAACAAGAATATGACGATATTGTTGCGCAAGTAAAACTGGCTGAAGCAGACGTTGCTGCATCTCAGGCAGAACTTAAAAATGCAGAAATTAACTTAGGTTACTCAACTGTACGTGCGCCAATTTCAGGTCAAACCAACCGTTCTACAGTCACAGCGGGTGCATTAGTTACTGCATCTCAGGCTGATCCATTAGTCACAATTCAACGTCTTGATCCAATGTACGTTGACATTAACCAATCAAGTGCTGAACTTCTTCGCTTACGTCAACAATTAAGCCAAGGCAACTTAGACAGCAGTAATAACACCAAAGTGAAATTACGTCTTGAAGATGGTAGCGAATACCCAATTGAAGGTCGTCTTGCATTTTCTGATGCAAGTGTGAACCCCGATACAGGTACGGTTACACTTCGCGCTGTGTTCTCTAACCCGAACCATTTATTGCTTCCGGGTATGTTTGCCAATGCTCGCATCGTTCAAGGTGTGATTCCAAACGCTTACCTGATTCCACAAGCTGCTATTACACGTACTCCTACAGGTCAAGCAATGGCAATGATTGTTAATGCAAAAGGTGCTGTTGAATCTCGTCCTGTAACCACTGTTGGTACACAAGGTTCGAATTGGATCGTGACTCAAGGCTTGAATACTGGCGATAAAGTTATTGTTGACGGTATTGCGAAAGTTAAGCCAGAACAACAAGTTGTAGCCAAACCGTATCAACCTCAGGCTGCTGCACCTCAAGGTGCGCAACAACCTGCTGCAGCAAAGCCAAACGCTAAAGCCGCAGAACAAGCAGCGCCTAAAACTGAACAAAAAGCTACTTCAAACGCATAGGGAGTAGACTGAATGGCTCAATTCTTTATTCATCGCCCCATTTTTGCGTGGGTGATTGCATTGGTGATTATGTTGGCGGGTGTACTCACGCTATCTAATATGCCAATTGCACAGTATCCGACCATTGCGCCGCCAACGGTTTCAATCTCTGCGACTTACCCTGGTGCGTCTGCAGAAACAGTTGAAAACACCGTAACCCAAATCATTGAACAACAAATGAATGGTTTGGATGGCTTACGTTATATTTCGTCAAACAGTGCGGGTAACGGTCAAGCATCTATTACATTGAACTTTGAACAAGGGATCGATCCAGATATCGCCCAAGTTCAAGTCCAAAACAAACTCCAGTCTGCGACAGCGCTATTACCTGAAGATGTACAGCGTCAAGGTGTAAAAGTCACCAAATCTGGCGCAAGCTTCCTACAAGTTGTAGCATTCCACTCACCGTCGGGTAAGTTGACTGCGGACGACATTAAGGACTATGTAAACTCGAATATTTCTGAACCTCTCAGCCGTGTGGCAGGTGTAGGTGAAGTCCAAGTATTCGGTGGTTCTTATGCGATGCGTATTTGGCTAGATCCAGCCAAAATGGCAAACCTGAAAGTTACACCGAGTGATGTGGCTGCGGCTATCCGTACACAGAATGCTCAGGTTGCTGTTGGTCAGTTAGGTGGTGCGCCTGCAACTGAAGGTCAAGTACTGAACGCGACAGTTACAGCACAAAGTTTGTTGCAAACACCAGAGCAGTTTAAAAACATTTTCCTGCGTAACAGTAGTGATGGTGCTCAGGTACGTTTAGGTGATGTTGCACGTGTTGAATTAGGTGCTGACAACTATCAGTTCGACTCTAAGTTCAACAACAAACCTGCTGGTGGTGTAGCGATCAAACTAGCAACTGGTGCAAACGCATTAGATACAGCCGAAGCTGTTGAAGCACGTTTAAAAGAACTACGTCCAAACTACCCTGAAGGTTTAGAAGACACGCTTGCATTTGATACGACTCCATTCATTAAGTTATCGATTGAAAGTGTTGTACATACCCTTGTAGAAGCCGTGATTCTCGTATTCTTTGTGATGTTCTTGTTCTTACAGAACTGGCGCGCAACGATTATTCCGACATTGGCTGTACCTGTAGTGGTATTGGGTACTTTTGCTGTCATTAACATGTTTGGTTTCTCGATCAACACACTCACCATGTTCGCGATGGTACTGGCGATTGGTCTCCTCGTGGATGATGCTATTGTTGTCGTAGAGAACGTTGAACGTGTCATGGTTGAAGATCATCTTGACCCAGTGACTGCAACTGAAATCTCAATGAAACAGATCTCGGGTGCCCTTATCGGTATTACCTCTGTGTTAACCGCTGTATTCGTGCCGATGGCATTCTTCGGTGGTACGACAGGTGTAATTTATCGTCAGTTCTCAATCACGCTGGTAACAGCAATGATTCTGTCATTGATTGTGGCATTGACCTTTACCCCTGCCCTATGTGCGACCATGTTGAAACAACATGATCCAAACAAACCAGAAAGCAACAATATCTTTGCCCGTTTCTTCCGTTGGTTTAACAGCTCTTTTGATAAGGTTGCGCATAAATACCAAGGCGGCGTGAACTTCATGACGCACCACAAGATTTTCTCTGGTGTGATTTATGCAGTTGTAATCGGGTTATTAGTGCTTTTATTCCAAAAGTTACCTTCATCATTCTTACCTGAAGAAGACCAAGGTGTTGTAATGACACTGGTACAGTTACCACCGAATGCCTCACTTGAGCGTACGGATAAAACTGTCACTGCAATGACCGATTACTTCCTGAAAAACGAAGAAAAATATGTCGATTCTGTATTCAGTGTTGCCGGTTTCTCGTTCACAGGTGTAGGTCAAAACGCAGGTCTTGCATTCATCAAGTTAAAAGATTGGGAAGACCGTACATCACCTGAATCTCAAGTGGGTGCGATTATTCAACGTGGTATGGCATTGAACATGATCGTGAAGGATGCTTCATACATCATGCCAATCCAATTACCAGCAATGCCTGAATTGGGTGTAACTGCCGGCTTCAACTTGCAGTTAAAAGCTTCTGCAGGTCAAACCCATCAACAACTTATCGATGCCCGTAATATGGTGCTCGGTATGGCTGCTCAAGATAAACGCCTCATGGGTGTTCGTCCTAACGGTCAAGAAGATACGCCACAGTACAAAATCACGATTGACCAAGCTCAAGCCGGTGCAATGGGTGTGAGTATTTCTGAGATTAACACCACAATGGGTATGGCATGGGGTGGTTCTTACATCAATGACTTCGTTGACCGTGGTCGTGTGAAGAAAGTCTATGTACAAGGTGAAGCTGCGGCACGTATGATGCCTGAAGATCTGAGCCAGTGGTATGTCCGTAACAACCAAGGCACAATGGTTCCATTCTCGACCTTCGCTACTGGTGAATGGACTTATGGTTCACCACGTCTTGAACGTTATAACGGTATCGCATCTGTGAACATTCAAGGTTCACCGGGTGTAGGTGTAAGTTCGGGCGACGCGATGAAAGCGATGGAAGAAATTGTACAAAAACTTCCTTCGATGGGCGTTCAAGGCTTTGACTATGAATGGACTGGTTTATCTCTAGAAGAACGTGAGTCTGGCGCACAAGCACCATTCCTATACGCACTTTCATTGTTAATCGTCTTCCTATGTCTTGCTGCCTTGTATGAAAGCTGGTCTATTCCGTTCTCAGTATTACTGGTTGTACCATTAGGTGTATTGGGTGCGTTATTACTAACTTTCCTTGGAATGGTGTTCTTCAAAAATCCAAACTTGGCGAATAACATTTACTTCCAGGTGGCTATTATTGCCGTCATTGGTTTGTCCGCGAAGAATGCGATCTTGATCGTAGAATTCGCCAAAGAACTTCAAGAAAAAGGTGAAGATCTGTTTGACGCAACATTGCATGCCGCTAAAATGCGTCTACGTCCAATTATCATGACCACTTTAGCCTTTGGTTTTGGTGTACTTCCGCTTGCGCTTTCTTCGGGTGCAGGTGCAGGTAGCCAGCACTCCGTAGGTTATGGTGTATTGGGTGGCGTAATCAGTTCTACCCTACTTGGTATCTTCTTTATTCCTGTGTTCTATGTATGGATCCGAAGTATCTTTAAGTACAAACCAAAACAACAAAATAATCAGGAGCATTTATCGTGATGCAAAATGTATGGTCTATTGCAGGTCGTAGCATTGCGGTTTCTTCACTTGCGCTTGCTTTGGCTGCCTGCCAAAGCATGCGTGGTCCAGAGCCGGTTGTTCAGACCAATATCCCCGAAAGCTACACAGCAAGTGCTTCAGGTACTTCTGTTGCTGAACAAGGATATAAAGATTTCTTTGCTGACCAACGTCTGGTACAAGTTCTTGACTTAGCTTTAGCCAATAACCGTGACCTACGTACGGCTGCTTTAAATATTGAACGTGCACAGCAACAGTATCAAATCACTGCCAATGGTCAATTACCAACCATTGGTGCAAGTGGTAATGTACTTCGTCAAGACACGTTGAATACACAAAAGCCTATCACCTCTTATAATGTCGGTTTAGGTGTCACTGCCTATGAACTTGATTTTTGGGGTCGTGTACGTAGCTTAAAAGACAATGCTTTAGACAGTTACCTTGCAACTGCAAGTGCCCGTGATGCAACACAAATTGCGTTGATCGGTCAAGTGGCTCAAGCATGGTTAAACTACGCGTATGCCAATTCGAACTTGAAGCTTGCGGATCAAACCTTAAAAGCTCAGCTTGAATCTTACAACCTCAACAAAAAGCGTTTTGATGTCGGTATTGACAGTGAAGTTCCTGTTCGTCAGGCTCAAATTTCTGTAGAAACTGCACGTAATGATGTTGCGAACTACAAGACTCAAATTGCTCAAGCGCAAAACTTATTGAACCTTTTAGTGGGTCAACAAGTGCCTGCGAACTTGCTGCCGAACCAACGTGTCAATCGTATTACTTCGACCAATACCATTGGTTCAGGTATTCCAAGTGATTTGTTGAACAACCGTCCAGATGTACGTGCAGCTGAATACAAACTGTCTGCCGCTGGTGCGAACATTGGTGCAGCTAAAGCACGTCTGTTCCCTACGATTAGCCTGACAGGTTCTGCGGGTTATGCTTCAACGGACTTAGGTGATCTATTTAAATCAGGCAACTTTGTATGGTCTGCTGGCCCTAGTCTAGATATTCCAATCTTCGACTGGGGTACACGTCAGGCCAATATTAAAGTTTCTGAAACTGACCAGAAAATTGCATTGTCTGATTATGAAAAATCAGTTCAGTCTGCTTTCCGTGAAGTGAATGATGCGCTTGCAGTTCGTCAAAACATCGGTGACCGTATTGCAGCACAGCGCCGTTTAGTTGATGCAACCAATACAACTTACAAACTATCAAATGCTCGCTTCCGTGCTGGTATTGATAGCTACCTAACTGTGCTGGATGCGCAGCGTGCATCTTATGCAGCTGAGCAAGGTTTGTTGTTGCTTGAACAAGCAAATCTCAACAACCAAGTTGAATTGTATAAAACACTTGGTGGTGGTATCAAAGCCAACACTTCTGATGCTGTGCAATACCAACCTTCTACTGCTGAGCGTAAAGCTGCATCAAAACAATAATTTGAGTTAGCCTAGCCCGTAATATTTGAAAAGCTCACTTCGGTGGGCTTTTTCATTTTTAGATCGGAGCTACAAAATAAAAATGAAGATATTGCTTTTTGCTAAAGAGTTTCCTATCTTCAATTCACCTTTTTATATTGATAACTAAAAATGCTTTTAAGTAATCTTGAATCTGTTCCGGGTCATACCATTACACAACAACTTGATGTCGTTTATGGCAGTACTGTCCGCAGTAAACATGTTGGTCGTGACTTTATGGCTGGCCTAAAAAATATCGTGGGTGGTGAACTCAAAGGTTATACAGAACTACTCGAAGAATCTCGTCAAGAAGCCATGAGCCGTATGATTGATAAAGCACGTGCCTTAGGCGCGAATGCGGTCGTCGGCATCCGTTTTTCAACCTCAAATATTGCTCAAGGCGCCTCTGAATTATTTGTGTATGGCACGGCTGTTCGCGTAGAAGCCAACTCAGCAAAACTCCCAGACCCATTTCCAACTCAGGACTAAGTCATGGATGCCTTTATTTTTAAAGTCCTGATCTTTGTGGTGCTCTTTTGTATTGGTTGGGGCTTCGGTCGCCATATCGAACAAAAACATCTCAAAGAACTCGAAGCTCAAGAAAAGCGATTGGCACATATTCGCATAGACAACAACCGCTTTAAAACTACTGAACATTTCGGACAACTTATTTCGAGTAATGTAGTGATTTCACATGATTATTTTAAATATGTGATTGCCAATATTCAGAACTTCTTTGGCGGACGTTTAACCAGTTATGAAAGCATCGTCGATCGGGCACGTCGTGAAGCCGTGGTGCGTTTAAAGCAAGAAGCTGAAAAAATGGGCGCAACGCAAATTATGGGTCTGCGTTTAAGCACCACTGAGCTGGGTATGCAAGGCGGCATGGTCGAAGTCTTTGCGTATGGGACTGCAATTCAAAAGAGAGACATCTGATCTCTCTACTTCTCCCCAATTCATTTTTACTATTTAATTTACTTTACACAATGTGTTTTCAAACTCTTCATAACTCACATTTTCATTGCGACAAACTTTAAAGCAAACCTCATTAAATTTTTTTTCATCAATATTTGGATCATGATAACTAAATGTAACATCTCCAGCATAAGCACGTGCCAGATCTTGCACCACAATGTCAGCTTTACATCCATATAAAGTTGGACATGCCTCTAATGTTCCTTCGTAATACTCTTTACACTGAGTCGGTTCGACATCCACCTTATTGGGTTTTTGCATCGACACATTTAAACCATTTTCATTCATTAGAAGAAAATATTGAAGTTTTCTAAATGGTTTTAAGTCAATCTCGAGTCCCGAATGATTGATACGAGCCAATTGATCTTTGTAAGAATTATGATCATCTGAGATTAACTCTGCATTACCAGCTTTGTCGATTTTGATAAAGCTATAGTTGACAGGCATATATGCGCCACTCCCCTTATGTGCAATCACTTCGATCAAATGATCTTTCGCAATAAATGCGCCCGTAAATACAGTCGATTCAACACTGGTCAGCAACTTACCTTTCACTAAAACACAATATCCAAAACATTGATCTTTGAATCTAGCCTGATCGCCTTTAAAATCATCAACAGCATGAAATTCAGCTCGCCATTTAAAATCACCAATTTTATTCGAGCTATAAGGTAATTTATCAACATCTGAATCTTGAGGATTTTGACTGTAATACTCAGACTTCAATAATCCTTTTTCATCAAACAGTGCTTCGATCGGTAACCACCCCTCATTTGGTCCTCGCATAACAACTTCTGCACTCGCCGCTTCAACTTTAGGTTCAATCTCAACAGATTCAATAACTGGTTCTGATACAGTTCCTATTTCTTTTTCAGGCTTTTCGAGCGTTGACTTCTGCTCAATTTTTTGAGTTTTCTGTTTAAAATAAAAATATGCCACTGTACCGATTGCACCAATGATTGCGCACAAAATGATGGCTATTCCCCATTTGTTAAAATTATTCTTTTTCATTTCTTATAATCTCGTTACTCATTAAAAAAAAGTCACTGTTAAGAGTGACTTTTAAACTATTTAAACTTGATAAAATTTACTTCACTTTGGTTTTACGAATCATTTTATATAACGTTGTCGGTGATAATCGAGATACCCAAACACCGAGCTTTTCTTTAGAACCACCCACCACGATGTATTCTTCCCCACGTTGCAAAGATTGCACCACCGTTTCGGCAAACTCATTGGCTTCTAGACCATTTTCAATGGCTTCATCCTGATGCCCTTGTGGCTTGCCGGCACCATTGAGTGCATTAAATGAAACATTGGTTTTGACAAATCCGGGGAATATCACCGATACGCCCACCCCTTGATCCGCAACTTCCGCACGTAGACTGTTCGCCCACATATGAATGGCAGCTTTTGCAGCAGAATAGGTCGCGCGGTATTGTGTCCCTAATAAGCCTGCAACACTTGAAACAAAAGCAATTCGACCAGACTTTTGCGCTAAAAAAGTCGGTAAAACGGTTTTAGTCAAAAATACTTGAGAAAAATAATCTACTTCCATGATGGCTCGTTCAGTCTGCATGGTCGTATCCGTGATCAATGCACGCTGACTCAATCCCGCATTATTGATTAGCCAGTCAATTCGACCTTTATGCGCAAGGACTTGTTCATAAGCATGTCGAACTTGTTCTTCATTGGTAATGTCTGCACACACTGAAAGATGCTGATCTGGATGTAATAATGAAACACGGACTTTTTCCAACTCTTCAAAACGACGTGCGGTCAAAATGACCTGCGCCCCTTGCAAAGCACATTCTTTTGCTAAAGCTTCACCCAAACCTGACGATGCCCCAGTAATCCACACCACTTTTCCATTCAAATCATCACGTTTTGCCATTTTGACATCCTTTTAAATAACTAATTTATTCATTTATATGTATTTTATGCTTTATATAGTACAGGCTCATTGCTCAAAAACACCATAAAATGGTCAAAGTACTGACTCATCGATTGTGCATCATAAATTTTGCCGAGTTTATCAAAACGTTTATAACCGAGTTGCGTGGTGAGATTGATGACACCGGTTAAAGTTTTATCCACCACCATGTTAAATTTCAGCATTTTTTTCGGTTCTCGCACCAAATGCGTCACCCCGGCATCGACCACTTGTGTGAATGCTTTCAACGCGAGCGGCACATATTGATTCTGCCCTTCTTTCATTTGATTGACATAGGCAAGCAAGTCGGTGGCTAAAGAGGCATCGATCGGATAATGCATATAATGCTGACCATCTTCGCTGTAAAAACGTCCATATAAATAATTTACCATCGGTACAAGGCGGTCATTGCTGAAAAAAGACACCGACCACGGCATATATTTACGGGTCGTTTCACGTATTTGCTGAATAATTTTTTCGGATTCATTGTCTCCAGACTTATTCATGCGCGCCATTTGGCCAAAAACTTGATCTAAAATTTCACATGCAATATCCGCTAAATTATCCCCTAAGGCTTTGGACTGACTTTCTGTTTCACCTGCATTGAGTTTTTGATGAATCGTCTCAAAACGTTGATATGTCGTAGGTTGAATCTTTAAAGAAATAGAATAAGTCATTTGATATTGCTCCTTTTATCTTAGTTTTGGGATCAATGGATACTTCTTATCTTAGGTCCTATCATACGGACTCTTTTATTTACTGCCAAATCCTAAAAGTTAACATTCGCCCAACATCCCTAATTCACCATTTTTTTTGCTACAATAGATCTAATTTTTTATCCACTTTTGATCTGTTTAGACTATGACTGATTCAGCGCAAAATATTGCTACGACCTACGATCCGACCGAGATCGAAAAAAAATGGTACAAGACTTGGGAAGAGAGAGGCTACTTCAAGCCATCTCAAAAAGGTGATTCATTCTGTATTATGATTCCGCCACCAAACGTCACTGGTAGCTTGCACATGGGTCATGGTTTCAACAATGCCATTATGGATGCGTTGACTCGTTATAACCGTATGTCTGGCAAAAACACCCTTTGGCAGCCAGGTACCGACCATGCAGGTATCGCAACGCAAATGGTTGTTGAACGTCAATTGGGTGCTGAAGGCATCAGCCGTCACGACCTTGGCCGTGAAAAGTTCATTGAAAAAGTGTGGGAATGGAAAGAACAATCTGGCGGGAACATTACCCGTCAAATTCGTCGTCTAGGCTCATCTGTAGACTGGTCACGTGAACGCTTCACCATGGACGAAGGTCTTTCTAACGCGGTTAAAGAAGTATTTGTTAAGCTACATGAAGAAGGCTTAATTTACCGTGGTAAACGCCTAGTCAACTGGGACCCTAAACTACAAACTGCCCTTTCTGACTTAGAAGTTGAGTCTGATAAAGAAGAAGCAGGTTCACTGTGGCACTTCAAATATTTCTTTGAAGATAAGTCACTTCGTACTCACGACGGTAAAGATCACATCGTAGTTGCAACCACTCGTCCTGAAACATTGCTTGGCGATACAGCTGTTGCGGTTGCGCTTGATGATGAACGCTATGCAGCGCTTGTTGGTAAAAACATTATCTTGCCAATTACAGGCCGTGCTGTTCCTATCGTAAAAGACGAATATGTAGACAAAGAATTTGGTACAGGCTGTGTAAAAATCACCCCTGCACACGACTTCAATGACTATGAAGTGGGCAAACGCTGTGAACTTCCGATCATCAACATCTTCAACAAAAATGCTGAAGTGTTGGCTGAGTTTGAATACATCGCAAAAGCGGGCGAGCAAATTTCTAAAACCATTCCTGCACCTGCGGATTACATTGGTTTAGAACGTTTTGAAGCACGTAAAAAATTGGTTGCTCAAGCGGAAGCTGAAGGCTGGTTAGACCAAATTCAACCATATACCTTGAAGCCACCTCGCGGTGACCGTTCAGGTGTGATCGTTGAACCATTACTGACTGACCAATGGTACGTAAAAATTGCACCACTTGCTGAGCCTGCAATTAAAGCGGTTAAAGATGGCGACATCAAATTTGTACCTGAGCAATACAGCAACATGTACATGGCGTGGATGAACAACATTCAAGATTGGTGTATTTCGCGTCAATTGTGGTGGGGTCACCGTATTCCTGCTTGGTACGATGCTGAAGGTAACGTATTTGTAGGTCGTGATGAAGCTGAAGTTCGTGCGAAAAACGGCATTGCACCTGAAGTTGAATTGAAACAAGACGAAGACGTGCTTGATACATGGTTCTCTTCTGGTCTTTGGACGTTCTCAACTTTAGGTTGGACTGGTGACGCGGCGAAAGATAAAGAAAACTATTTCTTAAATACTTTCCACCCGACTGATGTACTAGTAACAGGTTTCGACATCATCTTCTTCTGGGTTGCCCGCATGATCATGATGACCATGCACTTCATGAAAAATGAAGATGGCACACCGCAAGTTCCGTTCAAAACAGTGTACGTTCACGGTTTGGTACGTGATGGCGAAGGTCAGAAAATGTCTAAATCTAAGGGTAACGTGCTTGACCCATTAGACTTGATTGACGGTGTTGATCTTGAAACTTTAGTACAAAAACGTACTACAGGACTCATGAACCCGAAACAAGCGGCGAAGATTGAAAAATCAACCCGTAAAGAATTCCCTGAAGGCATTCAATCTTACGGTACAGATGCGGTTCGTTTCACTTTCTGTGCGCTTGCGAACACTGGCCGTGACATCAAGTTCGATATGAAGCGTGTTGAAGGTTACCGTAACTTTGCCAACAAAATCTGGAACGCTACCCGTTTCGTGATGATGAACTGCGAAGAGCAAGTGATTGGTCAAGACGTTCGTCAAGACCTTTGGGAATTGCCTGAACAGTGGATCGTCAGCCGTCTACAAAAAGCGGAACAAGCGGTGCAAACAGCATTCGCGACTTACCGTTTAGACTTGGCTGCACAAGCAATTTACGAGTTCATTTGGAATGAATACTGTGACTGGTATGTTGAATTAACTAAGCCTGTTCTCAATGACGAAAACGTATCGGTTGAGCGTAAAGCTGAAGTACGTCGTGTTCTTCTTGCTGTAATGGAAGCGTCTTTACGTTTGGCTCACCCATTGATGCCTTACCTAACAGAAGAAATCTGGCAAACGCTTGCGCCGAAACTCAACATCGTTGGCGAAACAATCATGTTGGCTCAGTACCCTGTTGCTGAGCAAGCACTCATTAACGACCAAGCTGAAGCTGATATGCAATGGCTTCAAGGTTTAATTGGTGCTGTACGAAACATCCGTGGTGAGATGGGTCTAGGTAATGCTCGCTTGTTGCCTGTTCTTCTTCAAAATACCACTGATGCTGAAAAAGCACAAATAGCACGTATTGAACCGTTGTTTAAAGCATTGGCAAAAGTTGAAAGCATTACTTTCCTTGCAGATGCTGAACAACCACCATTGTCTTCTTCATCTGTCGTAGGTCACGTATCTGTATTTGTTCCAATGAAGGGCTTAATTGATCCTAAAGCGGAATTGGGTCGTCTACAAAAAGACTTAGACAAGGTTCAAAAACAGCATGACCAAATTGCGACTAAACTTTCTAACGAAGGTTTTGTGGCGAAAGCGCCTGCTGCTGTAGTTGAAGGCGAGAAAGTAAAACTTGCTGAGTTTGCTGACCAGTTAGCGAAAATTAAAGCGAATATGGAGCAGATTGCGGCGCTTTAATGTGTTGTTAATTTAACCAAATTCGTAGTATAAAGGGCTGATTATTCAGCCCTTTATTTTTATAAAATGAACTTTGACGATATTCTTAATAATTTTGATCCACACAATAGTAAAAACTCATATAGAGACTTAAGTTTCTTTTTAGAAAAGCTTCTTGAGCATCATTTTGAAAAACAAAAAATCATATATCATCAGCTTTCAGCACCATTTTTCCCTTTTGATTATATTTTAGAAAATACATTCATTCCTGACTTACCTACTCCAACAGCAGTTGAGATTAAGATTATTCCTTCAGCATTGGCGGTTGGAAAAATCCTTGATAAATTTTTAAATCAAAAAGAAAAATTTCACCCAGAACCCAAAAGCTTGATTGTGATTTCCACCTTAAGTGAAAATGATATAAGTAGGTTGTTTAAAAACAAGGAGCCAGATTTTCCATACAAGATTTGTGGAAAAGAATTTATAAGTAAGCTAATTATTGAAAATATTGATTTTTCAAAAAATTTACTAACTAATTTATATAATATTAAATTTGAAGAAATATTCTCAAATAAAAATAATGAACAAAATTGGAAAGATGAACGGTCAAAACGAATCGAGCAATTAAAGCTTAAATATAAAGACGGAAATTTTTCTTTATTGTTAGGAGCAGGTGTTTCATGTGATGCTAAATTGCCATCTTGGGAACAATTAATCTCATCACTGTTAATAAAATATTTTTCCGAAACCCAAAATGCTGACAATAAATTTTCTCAGAAATCAATTAACACTATTTCAGATAATTTTAAGGAAAATCATTTTAATTCAGCACTACTTTCTGCTAGATACTTGAAAAAATCATTTACAAAAAATACTGAACCTTCTGATAAATTTAAAAATATTATTCATGAAATTCTCTACAACTCAAAACAAATAAATCACAATTCAAAGCTTATAGAAGTTATAGGTCGATTATGTATCCCCACAAGACTAAGAGCCCATGTAGACTCAATTATTACTTATAATTTTGATGATCTAATTGAACAAAAGCTTAAAAAGCTTAATTTACATCATCATGTTATACCTAACGAATTGGAAACATACAGTATAAAAGAATTACCAATTTATCATGTACATGGCTTCATTCCAGAAAATCTAAATCAATATGATGATTATGTTGGAAATGAAATTGTATTTTCAGAAGATGGGTACCATAAGATGTACTCAGACTCATACCATTGGTCGAATTTAGTACAATTAACTCATTTAAGAGAAAAGAGTTGCTTAATGATTGGACTATCTATGGATGATCCGAATTTAAGAAGACTTTTAGACATTGTTTCTAATCCTTCCGTTGAAAGTAAACACTTTGCAATTCTTCAGAGAGTAAAAGAAGAATCTTTAATCAATGATAACTCAACAAACGAAGAAATTAATTTAGCTAGAAATTTCTTGCAGAGCCACCATCATTTACAGGAAGCAATATTCAAAGATTTAGGAGTCAATATTATTTGGTATGAAGAATACTCAAATATTCCTGAAATTTTAGAAATGTTATTACACTAAATTTATTACCCTCACCCCAGCCCTCTCCCAAAGGGAGAGGGAGCATCATTTAATTTAATGCCTGCATGAGTTTTATATTAAAGTTCCCTCTCCTTTTAGGAGAGGGTTAGGGAGAGGTATTTTTTAATTCAGAACACCTCTGCCATAAATCCTCTAACACCACATCCGTCCGCCCCAACACATCATGATTCCAATACCGCACAACCTTTAAACCTAAAGTTTCTAAATACTTCGTCCGTTCCGCATCATATTCAATGACATCATCCAATCCATGCTGACTGCCATCAAGCTCTATGACCAAACAAATTTCATGACAGTAAAAATCCACAATATAAGGCTTGATTACATGCTGACGACGGAATTTTAAATCCATAAATCGCTTGGTACGTAGGAGTTGCCACATAAAGTTTTCTGCATCGGTGGCGGTATGGCGCATGGTTTTGGCGAATATTAAAAGTTGGGGGTCGAGTTTATTGTTCATTACGTTTTGTTTTTATTATTTTATTTAGATTATCAAATTTTATAACCTCTCCCTAGCCCTCTCCTACAAGGAGAGGGAATATTCATTATTAAGCCAATTGACGGAATTTAATTAGATGCAGCTCCTTCTCCCTATGGGATGAGAAGCACTGCTTCGCAAGGGGGATGAGGGAAACATGCTTTTAATGAAAAAAGTATCAAAGCACCCCATTCTCCAGCAACACCTCCAACCCTTTCACCTTCTCCATATATTTCAGCCGTTCTTTTTCCCACTTCACTTGTTCTTTCAATACCGAAACATCGCCATCAATCACCTTAAACACATCTTTCACCTGCATATTTTTCGGCTTCGGTTTTTCACTCCAGTGAAAGCTATCCTTGATGTCATCAATTTGACTTGCAAGGCGTTGGCTTTGTGCTTCTAGCGCCATTTGATAAAACTTTAAATGTTCATCAGTTAAGGCTTTAGGGCTTTTGTCTTTATTGGTTTCAAGCTGTAATTGCAGCTTTAATAAATAAAACAAATCCTGTGCTTCATGAGCTTGGTTCACCACTTGCAGCAACTCTGTTTTTTCTGCTTTTTTAGCTTCATCAGGTTCACGGTCTGGGTGAATCATGGCGGTGATTTTTAAATACACAGTTTTCAGGGATTGGTTCACTAACTTTTCAGCTTGTTCACGCTTTTGCGCTAAGCGTTTACGCTGATGCTCTTCTTTCTCACGTTGATATTGTTCGCTGTCCCACGCTTCATATGACTCATATTCTTCTGTCGTTTCTTGTTCTATATCAACATGACCTTCTACTTTGCTCTGTTCAGCTTGCGCTAACTTAGCTTTTTTATTCGGCTTTTGCATATGTGCATGATGCTGCTGATAAAAAGCATCAACCTCTGCAACCTTTTCCAGTTCGGCAGTATTTAAGTAGTTGGATTTTTTCAGTTGCTTTGCTAGTTTCGCAAGCTTTGCATCCAGCTGTGCTAAGTCTGCTTTGGCAAAGTCTTCTTGCTGTAGATGCTGCCAAAGTTGTGCAAGCTGACGGTAGTACACCGCATGCAAATCACGATAGATCGGTACAAGTTTCCGTTGGATATAACTCTGAATCTCACTTTTGGCATTTTGCCAATGTGCTAAATCCAGCTTTTGCTGTTCGATTTGCTCAATCAGTTTATTCAGCTTTTTATGCTGTGGGGATAAAGCTTCAGCACTCGGGAGTAAACTGACTTTTAACTCAAAAGACATAAGCAAATTTAACGCAAAAAGAAAATTATAGCCGATCTAAGCACTAAACTTATGAGCACCTTGTATGAATCAACAATGGATTTTTATCAATTAACGCTCAAATCGTTGTAAATATTGACTCAACTCTTCCCGCACAACCACCTCATGTCCTGCATGACTTCGACGTTGTTCCAAGAGATGCTCTGAGTCGATCACTACCACGCGATGACCATCCGCAATTAAACGATCTACGCCTTCAAAGAGCATTCGGACACCAACAGCGTGTATCAAAGAAATATTGGTCAGGTCTAAAACGATATGGTTATTCGCAACAGGTTCATCCTCTAAGATCCGCAGTAACATTTCCGACTCAGTAAATTGCAATACGCCGCGCAGTTCATACACCACCACCGAACGATCTATCCCGCAGGTATAGCGACTCTGGACGATCGTTTGCGCTGAAGGTGTTCCCTCCATGACATGCAGTCCCATGTCCTTAGACAGTCGTTCAAATATTTCGACGCCTCGAACACTATTCCCATGTGTATCCAGTTTCGGACTAAAGACAGCCAGCCCAACCTGCCCCGGCAAAGCCCCCATAATGCCACCGGCCACACCGCTTTTGGCAGGAATACCGACCGTTGTCAGCCAATCACCCGCAGCATCATACATGCCGCAAGTCATCATCACACTCAACACTTGCCGCACCACCGAACGTGACAGCAACCGTTTCCCTGTGGCAGCTTGCACACCACCATTGGCAAGCACACTGGCCATTTTTGCCAAATCTTTAACCGTCACTAATATTGCACACTGACGAATATAGCCGTTCACCACATCTTCAGGGTCTTCTTCAAGTACACCGACTGTGCGCAGCATGTAACCGATCGACAAATTTCGAAAAGCCGTCTTCACTTCAGACTGGTAAACCGCTTCATCAAAACTCAGCTCACGCCCTGCCAATTCACTTAAAAATTCACGGAGTTTTTCAGCTCGGGTGCTGTGCTCGTCATGCGGTAATAGTGAATGTGTGGTGATTGCCCCCGAATTGATCATCGGGTTTTTCGGGGTATTGCTCTGTGGATCGAGCGCAATTTGATTGAATGCCTCTCCCGATGGCTCGACACCGACTTTTTGTAAAACGCTGTCTAAACCAAGATGACGAATCGCTAAGGCATAAGCAAAAGGTTTAGACATCGACTGAATGGTGAACTCGACTTCGTCATCACCCGTGGAATAAATCGTGCCATCTACGGTAGACAGTGCCAAAGCCAGTCTATTCGGATTGGCGTTAGCTAACTCAGGAATATAATCTGCCAAAGCTCCGTGCTGATTGGCATCGCAGGCATTGAGGACATGCTGTAAATAATCTGGAACAGGCGTTTTCATAAGGGCTATTTTTTGTTGTGTGCTTTTTTATTTATAACAAATTGAGCTGCCTCTGTATAAGTCCTTATGGTGAAGCCGTGTTCTGAGCTAAAACCTGTATGTGCTGTATATTCAAATGGTGCATCATTTCTCGAATAAAAACGAAATAACTGAGTTGAATGATTGCCTGTTCACCAAATAGATTTTGATAATATTCGGTATGTTCAATCATTTCATTAAAGCCATGTTCTAAGCTTTGTCGGTCAATGCGGGTCGCATGTTCAAAAAAGGTCTGCGCCAATATTTGCAGCATCGAGTCATTCGACTGAGCATAGCGCTGCGTCTGATAATCAAGCTGTAATCGTTCTAAAATTTCTTCAATTTCATAGATCAAATATTCAATCGCTAAAGCATCGAAGCGCTGATGTCGGACACATTTTTGTACCAAAGACGCTAAGCCAAGATCAAAATGAATATTCTGTTGCTCGGTCTGAAAGTCGAGCTGCGCTAATCCGAGCTGAAATTGTAATTGCTGCATCGCTATCTTTTAAGTTTTTAATCTTCTACCAAGTTTAACTCACGAAAGCTACGCACTTGGTTACGTCCTTGTTGCTTTGCCATGTACAGCGCTTGATCGGCCATACGCGTGACCACAGCAGACGGTGTCCCCTCAATCGCAGTTGCTACACCGAAACTTGCACTAATCTTCAACATTTGATGGTTGGCTATCATAGTTTCAGCTTCAGAAATGGCCAATCGACAGCGTTCAGCGACCTCTATCGCCTGCTCTAAACTCTGATTTTCTAAAATTAAAATAAATTCTTCACCGCCATAACGTCCAACCACATCTTGTACACGAGTATTGTCATTTAAAATTTGAGCAACACGTTGTAAAACGGCATCTCCTGCATCATGTCCATATTGGTCATTGATCAATTTAAAATGGTCGAGATCAAGCAAAACCACTGCAAATTCAGGCCGTGTCTGTTTGCTGAGCGTATCAAGTTCATGACTGACATAACGACGGTTAAACACATTGGTCAGGCCATCAACACGGCTGAGGACTTCCATCTTTTGTTCACGGTGTCGCCACTGTAAAAGCAAAATCTGAAAAAATACCGCACTGACGATCAATATGGGTAAATACAACTCCGCCATACTCATCAGCCAAAAGGCATTGTCGTAAAACTCACTCTGTTTTAATGCTGGGCTGAAAATTGGTGCATATTCTAGACGGTCAATCGAGGTTTGATAGCAAATGTAGCCAATAAACAGTGTGATCGGAAATGTAATACTGAGCATAATTGCAGGACGATAAAAAACTAAACCGACCATCAACAAATTGACTGTTCCCGCCATGGTGGCAGGACTATAGATCCCGATCATATAGCCACCATAGATCATGCCGATCCCAAATAGGACGGGCGCAAAATAGCTAAAAAACAGTCTAAAATTTAAATATTTTTTGAAATAAATACTGAGTACTGCCAATACGCCATAACTGAGTAGGACTATACAAGCGACGATGATCCTGAACTTGAGTTCACTCGGATTAAACCAAATCCGATTGGTCGAATAATAAAAATTCATGATGCACCACTTCAACACGCTAACTTGACTCAGCATGCCAAAGATGAGAAGTAAACGCCCTTTATCGTAGTCAGACCAATTGATGATGAGATAGTCTGACTCAAACAAAAGATGCTTCAATTTACGCCATTGTACGCCCCAGTTCGTACAGACAGCATTGCCCCAATTTTTCCCCATTAATCTTCTTTTTTATTTTATTATTTCGTTAGTTATACAAGGTTTTAACTTCAAAAAGAAAGCCTATTTTCACAGTTAAAAGTGCAACCTTTGAAGCCTTTAAACTTCACTTACACCACTATTCAAATTACTTTTCCATTATTTCTTTAGCTCAATTGGTCACTTTTATCTTTTTGAAATAGTACAGTTTATTATTCTAAACGCTCGGTGAATAAGATCCCGTTCAGATGATCGACCTCATGTTGTACGATCCGTGCAGGAAAGCCATTCAGGGTTTTCTCTTTGACTTCACCTTGAAGGGTCAAATATCGCACGTGAATTTGCTCGGCTCTCGGGACTTGTCCTCGTGCATTCGGCACACTTAAGCAGCCTTCTTCACCCAAAACCGTGGTCGTAGATCGAGATGTAATCACTGGATTGACCATCACGATCGCCTCCATTTCAGGCGCATCGGGATAGCGTAAATTTGCACGTGAAGCCACGATAATCACCCGCTTTGAAACATAAATTTGCGGCGCGGCAATGCCTACGCCTTGACGCTCAAGCATAGTGGCATGCAGTGTTTTACTTAGTGCAGTTAACCATGCAGAACCTATTTCAGATGCTTGTACCTCTGCGGCAGTGAGCGTCAAAATTGCTTCACCACGCTGTGCAACAGCAGCAATATGACTCATGTATTTATCCTTTTTTAAGTCTAGCGGGCTGAAATCACTTTAAAAAAGCAACCATGCAATATGCATTATTATTGGTTCTGAGTATAAAACAACAGCGTGCTATGGCTTTGAATCTTTTGTGGTTTATATAGAGCACAAAGTAAAATAGTAGATCATACTACCCTATACCATTGATATTTATCATTTATACATCAAGGTACACTATTATCTATTACCAATCTTTCTTTAAGTTAATGCGACTTTATCTATATTATTTTGTTCTTAATTAGTGATATTTTCATAACTATAAGTTTTTAATAAGGCAACAAAGTTTGATTATTCAATAAAAAATTGAATCACTAAAATCGTCAAATGCTATTTGCTGCTGGAAAATATTTGCATGGAAGCTCAGCCACGCCTGACTCGTCAAGATAAACGCACCCTCGGACTGTCATCCCTCGGTGGCGCACTTGAGTTTTATGACTTTGTCATTTATGTGTTTTACGCCAAAATTATTTCGGAACTGTTTTTCCCCACTGGCCTCAGTCCATTTTGGGCGATGTTGAATACCTACGGTATTTTTGCAGCAGGATATTTTTTCCGCCCATTGGGTGGTGTCGTAATGGCGCATTTTGGCGATTTGATTGGTCGTAAGCGTTTATTTAGTTTGTCTATTTTACTCATGGCTTTGCCTACACTGATGATTGGTGTGATGCCGACTTTTGAAAGTATTGGTTATGCAGCACCACTTTTGCTCCTACTGATGCGTGTGATTCAAGGCATCGCGATTGGTGGTGAAATCCCTGCTGCATGGACTTTTGTTTCAGAGCATGTGCCTGAGCAAAAAATTGGTATCGCCAATGGCTTACTCACTGCTGGCTTATCTTTGGGTATCTTATTGGGCGCACTGATGTCTTTGTTTATTTCATTACAATTTACAGAGTCAGAAATCCATGATTGGGCATGGCGGATTCCATTCATTCTAGGCGGAATCTTTGGTTTTGTTGCGCTCTATCTCCGCAGTTATTTAAAAGAAACGCCTGTATTTAAAGCCATGCAAGAAAAGAAACAATTGACTAAAGAGCTTCCTGTGAAACAAGTGCTGCAACAGCACAAAACAGGCGTTGTGATTGGTATGCTGTTTACATGGTTCTTAACTGGCTGCGTTGTTGTATTGATTTTAGCGATGCCAAATCTACTCACGAGCACCTTTGGTTTTGAACGTGCAGATGCCTTTAAAATGCAAAGTGCCGCTATTGTGATGCAAATGGTCGGTTGTATCTTGGCAGGTCTTTTGGCAGATCGCTTCGGTGCGGGCAAAGTGATGCTGTTCGGTTCCCTCCTTGTCGCGATAATCGCGGGCGTGTTCTATAACAGCTTGGGCCATGTGGCAGCATCGACCGTGTTTACGCTCTATATGCTGCTCGGTTTGGCATCAGGTACGGTCGGCATGGTGTCTTATAGTATGGTGAAAATGTTCCCTGCACAGATTCGTTTCTCGGGCATTTCATTTTCATACAATTTGGCTTATGCCATCGCGGGTGGTATCACCTTGCCATTGGTTCAATGGTTGAGTTTATACAGCAACATTGGCGCCATGTATTATATATGGACTGTCTGTTTGGTGACCTTCTTTACTGCGATGCTTTATCGTCAACGTTTTGAAAAAACATCTCGCTAACTGATGTTACGAAGTAACATCAGCAGCGCAATTTGATTCAAATAAATGAACGATACGCGCTAAGGTCATCCGCAAGTGTTTGAGACAGGACTACTTTTAATCAAAATTGTTTTTGCAATACTTTGAAAAATTTGACGCTAGTGAACGAGTTTTGCGGTGAGGAGCATTGCTCCGCAAGATGGTTTCCTTGCGAAGCTTCGCTTCTCATTTTGCCTAATGAGAAACATTGTTTCGTAAGAGTACCTCCAGCCGAAGGCTAATCCCTTTATTCAATCCATAGATGTAAGACCCCGTCGAATAGACTTAAATATCATTTAAAAATTGTGAAATTACTTTTACGTGCGTAACATCAGTCACTAAAAAAAGCGGTCAATGACCGCTTTTTTTAACTTGCTTTCAAATCAATTCAGGCTTTTAAATTTTTACGCAATTCATCTTCTACAATTTCAATCTCAAGCTGACTAAAACGACGAATTTCACCTTCTGCATGTTTTTCAAGTAATCCACCAAGCAGTGGAACTTTGACTTTCACCGTCCAGTCCAAATTGAAACTCACTTGTGTTGCATCACCACTGACACTTCGTTTACAACTGGCTTCGAGCGGTAGGTTCGGATCTAGTTTGACGTCAGAGGTTAATGCCGCCAAATTACTAATATCCGTACGTTTCAGACGAAACGCATCTTTTAAAAACTTCTTGGCAATATCTGGAATATTTACATCCAAGTTATAGGCACGTTTTAAGGTATACATATCACCTGTTTTTTTTGATTCTAAAATTTCTAGATTTTCACCCGGTATGCGTTTGCACACCGCTTCATGCAAGCTGATATCTGCGGCTAGTCGTTTAAAATCTTCAAGTGAAACGCCATGAATTGTGGCATTGACGGTAAATTGATGTGCCATTCTCGTAATCCTTCAGGTCAATATTGGTTTTATTGTTTTATTTCGCCCAGTCTACAGTTGCTAAAACTGTGCTTTGAATTAAATCGAAAAGCGCTGTGGCTGTCATTGACCTGAAACCAAGCTAGAAAAACAGAATTGCCATACTGCAACTCAGAGGGACTCTGCCTTAAAGGCTTTTTTGAAATATTTGCCCATGCTGATTTTTCAACTCGAGCTGAAATTCCCAGCCCGCATCAATTTTTAAATACATCCCTGCATAGGACAACTTTGCGTACCAATGACCAAACTCGAGGCTAAAAATATCAAAGCTGGCTTGTTCAGGAAGCTGTTGCATTGGTTTTGCATGTATTAAAGCGCTAGGTTCAAAAGACTTGAAGTGCGAGCCATAATGATGAAACAGTTCAAAACATAGCTGATTAAAAATTTCAAATGTTGAATCTTTGGGATCAAGTTGCGTCATTGCTTTAATAGCTTCCCATATCTTTTCATTTCTTCTTGCGCTTATTTTTATATTTCTATAACAAATCTTTGTGGTACTGCTTTTATAAATCTCAGTTTAATTTAAGTTGTTAATTTAACAGCATGCTATGCACTACACCATCCCGATCACGGTGTACCAATTTGATCGGTTGTGAATAATCGATCAAGATGCTTTGGTGTTTATAACTGATTTGGATGCCGTATTCATCTGCACCATCATCCAAACCGCTGATGCTACATTGCGTCCCTTGTGGAAATGCCTTGAGCCATTCAGCGTTATACACATCTGCTATTTGCTCAAACTGAAAAAAGCTCGCCTTTTGCTGCAGTAGAACCGTAGCTTGTCGGTCAAAACGCAGTTGCTGCTCAAGTTGAAAGTCGATAATCATGACTCTGCACGCTCTTTACTTATTCATCGGGATCGGATCATCGGCTATTAAAATCAAGCTTCGCAGACACCCAATTTTGCTTATAAATTCACAGAGGATTTTATGACATGTCTTAGACTCAAATGAACACAGCCACATTTCTTAAGGCATAAAAAAGGCACTTCTCATCGGGGTGAAGCCCGATTATGAAATGCCCTTTATGGTTACAAAGTAAATATATTTTTATAAATTGTCAAATTGGGAATGAAAAAAACATCTGTGGGCTAAATGGATAAAGCTTTCATCGCCTGTTGCTGCTGTTTATTTTTGACTTGTGTCCATTGCCACCAACCAAATGCCGCCAAGCCCACAAAACCTGCATACAACGCCGCAGTGAGATACAGGTCTTTGTATATAAACATACCCACATAGATAATATCGACAAATACCCAAAGCACCCAAGTAGCAATATGTTTCCGGCTGGTCCAATACGTTGCGAGTAAGCTAAACGCGGCCAATTGTGCATCCAAAATTGGTACGGCTGCATCGGTAAAATAGTGCAAACTTAAACCAAAAATCAAACCACCCACCGCTGCTAAGAGCATTTGAAAGATCACGAGTTTGGTCGCAATCGGTTCAATACGGATGTCATGATCTTGTTGTTTGCCCTTCAACCAGTGATAAAAACCGTAGAAGTTCACCACTACAAAGAAAAACTGCAAAATGGTTTCGCCATAAAGTTTGTAGGTATAAAACAAGTAGGCATACAGCAAAAAAGCTGCAAAGTTAAACCACCAACACCACATATTTCGCTTTATGGTTAAAGTCACCCCGATTAAGCTAATAATGACTGCAAATATTTCTAAGTTCGACATGGTTGATTGGGCCTTAAAAAAGCTGCAGCTATTATGAAAAAATTCAGCCTAAAGGCAAGCTATATCCTGCACTATTTCATATCAACTCTGTAAATTTTAAATCAAACCACTCATCCACCAGACGATGATTTTGATGTTTTGAACGCATCAGTTTTGACAGTTTTCTAACAATCGTTTAAAAACTTAGCTGTGCATAAAGAATAATCAGAAGGAATCATCCAAATGTCAGAACAACAAGGTCGTGTAAGTCGAGAAATTCGTGGTCATCTTTATTTAATCGGTTTGGACCGTGCAGATAAACGAAATGCGTTTGACAGTCATTTAATTCATGACCTTTCACTGGCGCTCACTGAATATGAAGATGATCCAAATTTACGCTGTGCAGTGATTTTTGCTCATGGTGATCATTTTACTGCAGGTCTAGATCTGGTCGAACTACAACCCAAACTCGGCAGTGGACTGTTTAATTTTCCTGATCAGCAGATTAATCCGTGGGGAACCAACTCACGACAACGGAAAAAACCAGTTGTGGTCGCGGTACAAGGGTTCTGTTTTACAGCGGGTATTGAACTCATGCTGAATGCCGATGTCGTGATCGCACAGCGTCAGACAGAGTTCGCTCAAATGGAAGTGCAACGTGGCATTCTTCCTTTTGGTGGTGCAACAGTTCGCTTTGTGCAAGCAGCGGGTTGGAATAAAGCCATGCGCTATTTACTCACAGGTGAACGTTTCAATGCGCAAACGGCATATGACATGAACTTGGTGACTGAAATCACTGAGCAAGCGCCCTTATCTCGTGCCATTGAACTTGCAGAACAAATTGCACAGGCCGCACCATTGGCGGTTCAGGCAACACTCGCTGCAGCACAGCAAGGTGTGCATTTGGGAGCCGATGCTGCATTTGCTCAATTAGATCAGCACTTACAACCACTACTAAAAACACAAGATGTACAAGAAGGTGTGATGGCCATGCTACAACGTCGTGCAGCCAATTTTCAGGGCAAATAAGCCTATGGATAAATCGAATAAACCCTTAACGCCCTGCAACATCAAGAGAAAAATTATGTCAACGGATTTAGAACAAACAACGCAAGAAATACACAGTACACCCGTGAGTTTCCCAGCAACCGATGGTTATACGCTTTCAGGCGTTGAATATCGGCCTAATACTGCCGCTAAGGCCAATATTATTATTTCAAGTGCGACAGGTGTACCTCAACAATTTTACCGTCGTTTTGCCGAGTATGCCGCAGGACTCGGTTATCAAGTACTGACTTTTGATTATCGTGGTATTGGACGTTCTGCACCGTCAAAACTTAAAGGCTTTAAGATGTCCTACCTCGACTGGGGACGTTATGACCTTTCTGGTGCCATAGCTTATATGCAACAACACGGTCAGGAAACTTTTCTAGTGGGACACTCCTATGGCGGTCAAGCACTAGGCCTCACCTCAAATCATGATCAGATACGTGCCATGTATTGTTTTGGCACGGGCGCAGGCTGGCATGGCTATATGCCATTTAAGGAAAAAATGAAGGTTCATGTGATGTGGAATATCGTTTTTCCGCCAATGGTTGCCGTCAAAGGATATTTGCCTTGGAACAAACTCAATATGGGCGCTGACCTTCCTGTCGATGTCTATAAACAGTGGCGTCGTTGGTGTAAAAACCCAACCTATTTCTTTGCCGACCCTGAGCTGAGTGAGTTGTCTCAACAATATGCTGCTGTTCAAACGCCGATTTATGCGGTCGCTGCACTCGATGATGACTGGGCATTACCCAATTCACGACATGCTTTTATGCAGCATTATGCGCAAGCATCAATGCACTATATCAATATTGAAGCGCAAGATTATGGTCTAAAACAGATTGGTCATATGGGATATTTCCGCAAAGGTGCTGAACTCTTATGGCAGGAAGTCATTGGAAGGTTTGACGAACTATTAATCGCCTAGACCAATTTACTTCATACATAGCACATTGATTTATTCGGATAGAGAATTACATGCGTCCACGGAAAAACACCTCTGAACATCTATTGTTACAGTCAGCACACGCTTTTAAACGCTATGGCTATATGGGCTGTAGCATGGGGAAATTGGCCGAAGTCTGTGGTCTCTCAAAAGCTGCTTTTTATTATGACTATCCGAATAAAGACGCTTTATTAATGGAAATTTTAAACCTGACGCATATAAAGTTACAGCACAGTATTTTTCAGCAATTACAGCAATCCACTGCATCTCCTCAACAGGCTTTCTCGCAAATCCATCAACTGGCCATCCAGTTTTTTAGTCAAGGTGGATTAGGTTGTTTAGTCGGGATATTAAGTATGGAACGTCAACATTTGCCTACCGAGATTTTTGCAAAATTACAGTCCATCTTTCACGAGTGGCAACTCGCCTTTGAAGTGTTTTTTCAGCGATGCATGACCATCGAACATGCCGCTCAACTTGCCAAAGTCAGCTTGGCGGATTATGAAGGCGCGATTTTAATGGCTCGAATAACCGATGATTTGAGTTATCTCGATTTAGTCCAAGATCGCATTTTGCTTCAACTTGCGGAGTCTTGATAGCGATATTCAATTTTATGTTCTTCGCCAAAACGGTCGACATGTGTATAAAACTCACCGTATCGGCCTAAATAATACTCGAGCGATTGATTGTAAAAACTCCAATAAATCGACCATTCATTCAGATCTAATTGGCGAATTTGAGTTTTACAATTCACTGGCATGCGACGTAAAAAGACTTCTTGTAACTGCTCGGCTGCCTGTAGCGAATCTAATTTGTATTGTTGTTGAAAGAAAATTTCCGCAATATCATCAAAAAGTTGCTGTTCATATTCATCAACTTCAATGACCTGATCGACTTGGCGTATAGCATCATCATTCGATGCTAAAGAGATACTGTTCGATTTTTTTGGTGCTTGGTAGCGCGTATATTTTTGACGATATTTTTCTGTTTTTAGGATTTTTTTGACCACGATTCCCGCTGCAGACAACGCTATCAGAATACATATCACAATGAGAAAATTAACCATAATAACAACCTACTGCCGATGACGCGCATGCACATCTTGAATCATCGAATATTTTTATGGACTAATATAACGCACAATAACGTTTAAAATTCATACAAAATTATTTTAAAGCTGAAATCTTGCCAATTTTCTTTGCTAATTTATTTCAAACTATTACACCTGTTGAAATCATTGAGTATGTATACATTTCTAAAAAATCTATTATTACTTTAAAAACAGTATAGTTAGATGCATTTATGTGGTTATTTATCCGTATTTAACGATTAATTTATAAATATACATTTGTAAATTTTGCAACAATTTTGAAATAAAAACCCAACCCAACAGCGCAATGGCTGCAAAAAAACATAAAACGCAACAAGAAGCCTCTTTAAGCACAAGGCGATATCTTCTGAAATGACAGGCTGTTGGAGTTTTCTATAAAAAGAAAAAATTATGATACGCGAAGCACAAATTCAGGATATACCCGAAATTATTCACGTGATTCACAACAGCATTCGTTCATGTATCCAGGACCATCAACGTAATGAAAGTGTGATTCAAACTTGGCTTGAGGAGGCAAATCAATCAAATATCTTAATGTGGATGCTTTACAACGACAGTTGGGTCTACGTCAGTGACAATCGAGTGGTCGGCTTTATTTTAGTCAGTGATCAAGGACAAATTTTACTGAACTATATCTGCCCTGAACGTCAGTACCAAGGCATTGGTAAGGCATTATTGTTAAACATGATGCACTGTGTCAGGAAAAAGAATATTACCGAGATCAGTCTAGAAAGTACTCATACGGCACTCGCCTTTTACCAAAAATATGGCTTTGTCGCACATCAGGATTTTGAGCCTGCCGATGTTCCGCTCAAATTGGTCAAACAGCTCTGTTAGTAGAGAGGCAAACCTCATAAAAAGATAGATTTTCAAATAGGATGATTATGATAGGTGAATTTAAAAAGAGATCAATCTAAATAAGTATTGGCAAAGGATACTAGCGATAGCACCGCAAAGTTTTCGCCGTTTACAACGGAGTATCAAGGCTTAAGTTGATCGCGTCCTGCCTGTTTAGCCATATATAAATAATGGTCTGCATGCTTCATTAAGGCTTCGATACTGTCGAAGTCATTTTGCTTATCCATCCATGCCATGCCCAAACTCAGTGTGACGTAATTTTTGTCATCCCCCCGATTAACATGTTCAAGTTGTTCATTACGCATGGCTTCGAGTACCAATTGCAATTGTTCTTGGGCAATCGCATACGGAACATCATGCATCAATATGGCAAACTCTTCTCCCCCATAGCGAGCCACATAGGCTGAACTTGGCAGGGTATTTTGCATGGTTTTCACGATCTGCTGTAACACCTCATCGCCTTTGAGATGTCCATAGTGGTCATTATAATTTTTAAAATAATCGACATCTAACATGGCAAAGACCAATGTTCGATGACTATGAAAACGGACTTCTGAATATAAACGTTGAATTTCGGCATTCAAAGCACGACGGTTGAATGCCCCCGTTAAGGCATCAATACGAATTTGTAGCTCTAATTTTTTATTCAGCTCATGGAGCTGTAAGGTGCGCTCTTTGACTTTCTGATCGAGTGAACTGTTTAGCTCAAGCAGACTATTATTTAACTGCTCGGTATGCATCGACTGCTGTGCATAATGATGCGATTGCTGAAACATGATCAACAAGGCATACAAACTGGTTGAAATGAACGATAAATTGACGGAATCAATCAAATTCATCATCAGCAAAAAGTCGTTTAAAAAAGTAATGCACAGGAAAATAACCGCGATTAAATTTAATTTTGAATACGGTTCTTTCTTTTTCAGTGTTACGTAAAAACCATACGCAAAATTACTCAGAACAACGATCACATAGGCAAAGCTGTAGGTTGCCAAAGGCTGAAAAATCTCAGGCGTCGAAACAAAAGTCACTGAAATATTCAAAGACAACAGCAACATCGCGATCTGATAATTTAAGGTAAATAAATAGCGACGACTGAGCAAGTGGATATAACTTAAAAAGAAAATCGATGCCAAATAGGTAAATAAGTATTCTAATCGCGTGCCCCACAACCAATTAATATCGGTAAAAGTGGTATAGGCATAAGGTGCTGAAAATAAATTATGGAGTGCTAAAAAGACAATAAATAAGCCAAACACCAAGTTACTTCGGCTATTGCGACCGCGTAACCCTCGGAAGACTGAAAATAGGATTGTAAATAGTCCCACACCCAAGACGGCACCAGACACCATTCCAATACTCATCATCTGTTGTTGGAATTGGCGGTTTACTGTCTTAGCAATACCAATACGCATCGGGTTTTCAAACCCGCCATGCATACTGTTAAAACTTGAAGCCTGAATGGTTAAAGTGAAATATTCATCTTGTGCCACAAAATAGGCAATTCGCGGCGCATTCTCCGTTTTTTGTTTTGCTTCAGTACGCCCAACTTCTCCCAAACGAACGATCACATCACCATTTAAAAATACCCGATATGCACCGTACTGATTTGGAATCAATACCGCGATACGACGACCAATAAATTGTTTGGGGATTTGGAAATGTCCAGTATATGTCCCAAAGCCTTTACTGTCCCCTGTGATGTCTTTAAATGATGCAGGCAGATAGACCGTTTGACCGACTAGAACCGAACTCGGAGAAGTTAAAAATTGATTTGGATAAAACAACCATTTGCCTTGTAAGAGGCTACTGGTGTCTTCCGTGAAGTAGATTTGGTTAACTTCGTTTTGGTGTTTTAAATAAAACGATTTAGGAGCAGTTTCATACTGTGCTTGAGCAGTCGATACAGTGAATGCCAATGTAAAAATAATAAAGGTAAGAACCCAGAACAATCTGGTGCAAGGCAACTGTAAAGACAACGGCTTTGATTCCTGCGTTTATACTCGAGCAATTATTCTAATCTACGGTAAAAGACAAAAATAACAACTACTATTTTATCAAATTGATCAATAACTTCCATGTCACTGATCTAAAACAGTCGCTGTATTAATCGCGAGTTTTTACATCATACAATTCAATCTCAAAAATAAGATTTGAATTAGCAGGAATTACATTACCCATTTTACGTTCACCATAAGCCAAATGTGATGGCACGATTAACTTACGTTTACCACCGACTTTCATCCCCATGATGCCCTGATCCCAACCTTTAATCACACGGCCAGTACCAATCACTGTTTCAAAATAATTACCACGATCCAGTGATGAATCAAATTTTGTACCGTCTTCTAACCAGCCTGTATAGTGAGTTGTAATCAAAGCGCCTTTAACCGCTTCTTTACCTTCACCTACCACTAAGTCAATAATTTCTAATTCCGTGCTCATGCTCTCAACCTCAAATGCCGCAATCTAAATAAAGCACTATTATAAACAGAATCAGTCTGAACATGATGCCCTTGAATGCGTTAGAACTTACCGACTCAAAGTTGAGAACACAATGATTTAGATCAGCATGCAAATAAACATTTACTAGTAAAGCTCACATGTCTTGAAACATTTAGGAGTATTCCGTTATCCCTAAGATGCATTGGGAAGAAACGAATAAAAAATTTAAAGCGCTCTAAAAGTTTGAACGTTCATTGAATGAAGACGTTTATGCGGTAAGAACAACGCTATTTACAATGATAATAAAGAGGATTCATCCATGAGCATTACATAAATTGAGGCCTGGAAATTTTCCCCAAATTAGATTTTTATGATGGTTTTAGGTCAACTGAGTTTTAAATCGACAGTTAAATTAACAGAATCGTATTAGCTGAAAAAATAGTTATAGCGACAAGGATGCAAGCCTAAACTCGCATCCATCATAAAAAGTTAAATCAAATCATGCGCTTATTGCAATTGTGTCCATTCAATCACCGCTTGAGCTTTATCACCAATCAAAGTCCATTCGCCGTCCATTACGTTTAATTGTAAAGACATGGTCCGTTCGCATAACTCTTGAATGGCAGCCGTACTCGCTTCAGATAATTGCCAAATTTCAACATTCTTCAGGGTTTTCAGTTTGCTGTTGCGTTTATACCATTCGTCTACTGAAGAACCATAGGTAATCACAGCAACGTGTGGGCAACGTGCGCTGGCTTTTTTGACTTTATCTTCGTCAGGGCAACCGACTTCAATCCATTTCACCAATTGACCTGTTAAATCTTTTTCCCACAGCGCTGGTTCGTCTGTTTCGAAAAGATCTTTGGTAAATTCTAAGGCTTCATCTGCATAGCGTGCATATGCCAAGACACGTACCATCAAACGTTCAATCGTTTCAGAAGGATGCAAAGCCATCGTCAATTGATAATCACCATATTGGTGTACATCCATATTGGCAATGTTCAAATCTGCTTTATAAATTGTAGCTTTTAGCGCCATAGTAAAGTCCTCAAATTTGGCGCCTAGCATATAAGATTTAGCAAGCTTTTGCTGCGCTGATTTACTTATTTCTCAGCTTTCTCGGCATCGATACGACACTGCATTAAACGATCTTCAAATTCGAGCCATTCACGTTCAGTCTGGTAAATAATTTCGACACGATTATCTATACTTTCCTCGCTCGACTGATAATTAAACTGATCGGGATTAAAGTTAAAGGTTTTCCACCCTTGGTCTGTCTGAAAAATACCTTTGATCCGTAGCCAATCTTGCTGCTCACAGAGTAAATCTAACAGCTCAAAAAAGTCGAAGGTCCATCGTTTTGGGAGTTTCCAACCTGCGACACTATAGCCCTGAGCGGATTCAACATAATGATAAGGCAACTGTTTAATTTCTGTGGGTACATCGACCAGCGTTTGCTTTTGTATCGCCAATAAGGGCTGAATTTTACGAGGACTTCCCATATAGGCAAGATCAATATTTGTCAGTTTTAAATCACCTTTGACAACATTGATCCATTGCTGCTGATACGGTAAATACGCTTGTTTGAGTCGTTCCAAACCAGCTTGATCGGCATCACTCATACAATCAACATGCGACACCACAACGATTTGTGCCACTTTGAGTTGATCGGCATACAGGTTTTGCGAAGTCCACTCTTGATCATGTAAGCGTGAGCCATCAACCACGGTTACCAATGCCCGCATGGCTAAATGCGGATGCCAATGTGGCTCGGTCAATTGCTCCAATAGTTGTCCCGGATGCCCTAAACCCGTCGGCTCAATAAACAGTCGGTCGGGTTTCACCTCTGACAATAATCGTGACAACGCAATTTGCATCGGCAGTTGGCTACTACAACATAGACATCCACCCAATAATTCCTTCACCGCAAAGCCCTGATCTTGCGGCAACATCTGTTGATCGACCCCGATTTGCCCAAACTCATTCATCAGTACGGCCCAAGTTTCGCCCGCTGGCTTTTGCTTTAATAACTGCTGTAAAACTGTGGTTTTACCCGCACCTAAAAAGCCAGAAATAATATGAACAGGAATCGCACCGTGGGTAGAAACTAATTTCAAAAGTGAGTCACTCAAATAAATAGCCAATGATTGATGGCCTTTACCATAATGATTTCAAAAAAATGCTGCAAGCCTAGTCTTCATATCTCTGTCTTCATTTTCCTAAAGCATAGATCAGCCTAGTATCCGAGGCATTGAATGATGATCTGGCTGTTAAACAGCCTGTTTATTCCATTTGCATGAATGCATGACATATCTGGTCATACTTTATTGGCAAAGTTAACTCTTATATTTAAAAAAATAGCCATATCGAAAAGAATCCTTACATTTGGATTTTAGGGAAATTTCTGGATTCTGCTTATTTACGACATCGATGTAATCATCATGTAAACAATGAATGAATCATGAAGCCGATTTGGTCATTTTTTCTTGCAAAGTTAAATGAAGATTCCGATATTTTTTACATTTAAAACACAGGATGGACGGTTATGTATTCATCCAGTTAACCAGTCTGTTTCACTTTGTTGCTCGCATTGATCACTCGGTTTTCTCGATTTAGCATGAGTTCTCTCCTGATGGACGTGATGATCTTTTCAGGACTTACTAAAATATATAAGGATGCTCAAAATGAAATTAACTCAAATTTTACTTGCTTCTACTCTAGCTGCTGCAGCTGCAACAAGTTTTGCTGCGAGCAAAGATAAACAAGAAGCGCCTGAACAAGAAAAAGTAGTGGTTAGCACTCAAGAACAGCCAGCGACTGAAACAACTGCTGCTGAAGGTACTGCTGCTCAACCTGCTTCAGAAGCAAATGCTGAAGGTTCTGCACCAGCTCAACCTGCTCAGTAATATACGAATAGCGTACTCCACACGCTAAATTCATTTAGTCTGCTGCTCAACATTTATCCCTCACTAATAGAATGTTGTGCTAAATGAATTAAAGTCGCCGGATCATTGAAAAATGGTTCGGCTTTTTTATGCTCAAAGCCACTGATTGATAGATTTTAATGATCGATAAATCATTCAAAATGATTGATGATTTTCATATAAATAAATATATATCATTCACTTAAAATAAAACCCTGCAAAAAACACGATAATTCGATTCATCGTTTCGACTTATGCCTAGCTTGTTGAAAGCCTAGCTTTAGAACTTAATAGTGGCATATGTGAAGTGATTGGATGTTTACGCATGAGCAATAAAGCAAATTACACAACGGAAGTTGCCATTCTGGGCGCAGGTCCTGTCGGCTTAACCATTGCAAACTACTTAAGTAAGCAAGGTGTCAAAGTCAATGTGATTGAACAACTAGACAGCCTGATTGACTACCCACGTGCGATTGGTATTGATGATGAATCATTACGTACCATCCAATCATTAGGTTTAGTGGACCAAGTGTTACCGCATACGACACCGAACCACGCGATGCGTTTCTTAACCCCTAAAGGCCGTTGTTTCGCAGACATTCAACCGCTCACTCGTGAATTTGGTTTCTCACGTCGTAATGCCTTTATTCAACCACAAGTCGATAATGTACTGCTACAAGGTTTAAAACAGTACGAAACCACAAATATTTTATTCTCTCGTCAATTGTCTGATTTTAGCCAAGATGCCAAGGGTGTAACGCTCAATATTCAAAATAAAGACGGTGAAGCTGAAATAATTCAAGCGCAGTATTTGATTGCTTGTGATGGTGGTAACTCTGTGGTACGTCGTACCCTCAACATCGGCTTCGATGGTAAAACTGCACCGAACCAATGGATCGTGATCGACATCAATAATGACCCACTTGCAACGCCACACATTTACCTATGCTGTGACCCTGTGCGTCCTTATGTATCTGCTGCACTTCCACACGGTATTCGTCGTTTCGAATTTATGGTGATGCCTGGGGAGACTCAAGAAGAATTAAGCAAACCTGAAAACATTGCCAAATTATTGTCGAAAGTACTTCCAACGACCGATGGTATTGAAGTGATTCGTCAGCGCGTTTATACCCACAATGCCCGTATTGCAGATAAATTCCGTGTAGACCGTATTTTACTTGCAGGCGATGCTGCGCACATCATGCCAGTTTGGCAAGGTCAAGGCTATAACAGTGGTATGCGTGATGCGTTCAACCTTGCGTGGAAAGTTGCAATGGTTGTACAAGGCAAAGCTGGCCCAGCGCTTTTAGATACATACCAAGTTGAACGTAAAGATCATGCCAAAGCGATGATTGATCTTTCTGTAATGGCGGGTCATGTTCTTGCGCCACCAAAAAAATGGCAAGGTTTCGTGCGTGATGGTATCGCGTATGCGCTCAATTACATCAAACCGATCAAACAATATCTATTGGAAATGCGCTTCAAGCCAATGCCGAAGTACAACGACGGTGCGTTGATCAATAACGGTGTTAAAGACTCACCTGTGGGTAAAATGTTCATTCAACCACATGTTCAACTTGAATCTGGTGAGAAAGTCCTACTTGATGAAGTCATCGGTAACGACTTTGCAATCATTGCTTGGGGCGTCGATCCGAAATGGGGTCTGTCAGATGCAACCATGAAAAAATGGCAAAAATTGGGCGTTAAATTTATCCAAGTATTGCCTGCTGTTCAGCTTAGCAATGAAAATCGCACCAAGTACGACAATGTGATTACGATTGGTGATATTGGTACTGATATTCGTGGTTGGTTTGGTAAAACCACTGAATCTATTACGATTCTTCGACCAGACCGTTTTGTTGCAGCGATTGCAATTCCACAAACTTTAGACAGCGTGAGCCAACAATTGTTTGCAAAATTGCATGCTTAATTGGGTTTAGTACCCAATTAAAAAAACCACGCACATCGCGTGGTTTTTTTTGACGACAAATCGGTTTAAACCGACTGAAACCAATGCACATCTTTTACCGATTCACGTTGCTGAATCTGCTGAATAAAAGGTTTAAATTCCTCTAAATATGGCAATATTTTGAATGAAATGGCATACACCATCCAATAAGCTAAATACAAATCTGCTGCGCTAATTTTATCCCCCAACAGATATGGCTGGGCCTGCGCAAGCCCTGTTTTAATAAAATCTAAAAGTATTTTTTCATTACCAAAACTCAAACTGCCACGTTTCTCATCCATCAACTCTGTGCTAATGCCGACATTTTTCATGTCCATGTATTCAGTCAGCGGACCATGACAGAAAAACATCCATTTCAAATATTCACCACGTTTGGGATCATCCAAGGCGGGTGCCAAACCTTTGTCACTGAATTTATCGGCTAAATAACTAAAGATGGCTGCGGTCTCACTAATCACGGCAGTACCATCGACTAAGCAGGGAACTTTGCCCATGGGATTAATCTTGAGATATGCCGCTTGGTGCATCTCTTCATATGGCACTTCAATAATCTCAACTTCTGACTCGATGTCTAATTCTTTCAATAAAGGCAGAATAGTATTACTGCGTGAGCGTGGATTGCTGTAGAGTTTGATTGTTGGGTTCATTGTAGATATCCTTATTTTCATCCTTGTTGTTCTGTCTATTACTATACGCGGCTTTATGTAGAATTATGTTGCGTTCATCCCTGCTTTAAACACTTTCCGATACAATACGCCCGACTAATAATTACGCTAAATTTGAATTGATATTTAAAGCAAAAAGTATTTACTCCGACTTTCTGATAATCAAACAATTGAGCTCTACATCGATGAAAAATAAATATTTAATTGCCATGTTTACGGTAATTTTAATTTCAGGCTGTTCCAAGAAAACCGAAGAAATGGCAACTGAAGCCAGCGCAGATGCACAACCTGCTCAAGTCAGTACACAGCAAGATCAAGCAGCGGAAAGCACTTCCAATGAGCCGTCTACCACGCCTGCAACAACACAAAAACCTGAAACTATTTTAAATGAGCAGGTCAACCCAGCTGAAGCCTCACGTAAAATGGTACGAGAAGCCAATGTCAGTTTTGAGTCGAAAGATGTGGTTAAAACGGCCTTAGAAATTGAAAAACTGACGCTAAGTTTAGGCGGCTTTATTGAACAGAAAAATATCGACTTTGTGGTGCAAGAGAGTCAATCCTACCCGATTGCTGACGGCAAAATTAAAATCTTTGAAAAAGTAAATCCGCAAGCGGAAATGATCATTCGTGTGCCAACTGAAAAAGCTGCACATTTCGTTAATCAACTGTTGCCCCTTATGCATTTTTTGAACCGTCAGCAATATTCGGCAAAACGCTATGAGCTAAAACTACTCGAAGAAATAATGTCACAAACACAGGTCGTGCCCGACCATGTTGCAGCTGCGCAAGTCAATGAAATCTCACGACTGACCCGCTTAGAAGTTGAAGATCGTGTCCGCTATAGCACGATTGTGATTGGCTTTACTCAACCTGCCACTGTCCGTGAACATATCGATATTAACCTTGATGCTGTTGCGCAGTTAAATGGCGATAGTTTCTGGCAAAGAGCGTGGTATGGTATTCAAAAAGGTTGGCAATTTGTGTTGAGCCTACTGGTTATTCTCATTACGATTTGGCCAATCTATATGATTATTATTATCGGTTTGATTGCCTACCGTGTGATGAAACCTTATTTACAAAAGTGGTTTAAATAAATCAGAGTGACAATGACTATGTCTCATTGAGTCTTTGATTAAAAATACGATAAATAAAAAAATCCCGAAGCGCTTAATTCGGGATTTTTTCATTTAAATCTTAGGGCAATATTTAAAGGCTTAGAAAAAGCCCATATAGAACTGCTCTTTTAATACTTTTAAAATCAACTCGATCGCATCATTTTTACGATCTTTTCGATAGCTCGCATACAAACCAATGGTCGGCAAAGGTTCAACGGTACTTTTAACCAATATTTTATCACCGAGCAATGGAATGACATAAGACGGCACCAAACTCCATCCCACGCCCATACCGACCAAATTGACATTTAACAAAATATTGGTCGAATGCTGTACCAAGTTCACATTCAGTTTATTTTGCTTAAAGAAATCTTGAATAATTCGGTATAGCTCAGGTGATGAGTGTTCATCGCTAATAATAAAATCCTGATTATTCATGTTTTTAATGCTGATATGCCGCTGTTCTGCAACAGGCGAATTTTTCGGTACAATCAGCGCCAAAGGCTCAGTAAAAATCTGAACAAATTCTATATCAGGGCTTTCTTCGACATAACGGGTAAAGGCAATATCAATCTCTCCCTTACGCACTGCACTGATCTGATCGACATCCATTAAACTATGAAAATGAATTTTTAACTCAGGAAACTGAGCTCGAATATTTGGCATGATATAAGGAAAGACCTTCATTTCAGCCACAGGAACAAAGCCGATATTCAGTTGTTCTTTACTGAGCTGCGCGATTTGACGTGCATCTATCATGGCTTTTTCAGCATGCTCTAAACTCAAACGCGCTTCTTTTAAAAAGGCCTGACCTTCTGCAGTCAGCTCAACTTTTCGGTTGGTTCGCATCAATAATTGCACCCCAACTTCCTGTTCTAGGTCTTTAATTTGCTGACTTAAAGAAGGTTGCACAGTACACATTCGCTGCGCAGCCTTGGTAAAATTTAGCTCTTCGGCAACCGCAACAAAATATCGTAGATGTCGTAATTCCATTATTCAGCTCCTAAAGCACTGCGTTTAAATTGGTTTGCCACGAATAGACGATACATCCACAAAGTGAACAGCACCATCACCGCACAAAATAAATAGGTTGCCTGAAATCCAAAGTATGCAATCAGCACACCCATAATGACCGAACCGACAGCAAGGCCAATATCAAACAAGGCAAAAAAGGTGGATATTGCATGTCCTATTCGGGCTTTTTCTACCGTTTGAATCGCGACCGTTTGCAGGCATGGGAACACTGAACCGTAGCCGATGCCCATAAAAACTGCCGATATCCAAAGCACCCATTGATTCGTGAGAAAACTCACAACCACCAAACCAATGGCAAAGCAAATAAAGGATGGATAGATGACTGCACTCGGGCCTTTACGATCATAGACTTTGCCAACCCAAGGACGGACGAGCAACATCGACACAGCAAAGACAATAAAAAAGATACTGGTATAAGCGAGTAAATGCTTCAACTCTGCATAAGCGGTGATAAAACTCATCACACTCGAATATGCAAATGCGGTCAGCAATGCCACAAAACTGATGGCAAGTACCCGTGTTTCTATCACATCACGCCATTGGATGGCTGCGGATTGGCTCGCTTGATCACTTGATTTATGCTGTACGTGTTCTTGTATTTGAACTAACCACGTAAAAATATAGCCCACTGCAACCAATAAGGCTAATACTGCAAATAAGGTACTAAAACTGCTGAATTGAATCATACTCAGCGCTAAAAATGGCCCGATCACCACGCCTAAGTTGGTCGACATGACAAAGTAGCCCATGCCTTCGCCCTTTCGATGATCTGGGATGTAATCATTTACGATGGGAACATTGACCGTGGTTAATATACTGAACCAAAAACCATGTAAAAAACGAATGACCAACAACGACCACATGCTGTCAATCCACAAATAACTCAGCGCAAAAACGACAAAGATAAAGCCTGAAATACGTACAGAATTGGCTTTACCAAAACGTTCAATGATCATGCCGGAAAATGGACGAATCGCAATGGATGACACCAAAAACAGCGTTAAAGCCATACCCGCTTGCTGAATCGAACCACCCAATTCTTTCATAATATAAATGGGCAATATTGTCAGCAGCGCAAAGTAATAGCTAAATAAAAACAAGTTATTACACAGACAAAAAACGAAAGACTTGTTCCATAGCGATGCCTGATGTTGAGTAGTCATGAGGTCATTGCCTCGCTGCTACGCGTGGCTTGGGACTGCGTAAAAATCGGGTTTAGCGCCAACTGCACCAGTCGCTTGATATAGTCTTCATCTGGCTGGGTATTAAAGAAAATGATCTGATAATGAATCTGGCCATACAACATATCCAACATGAGTTCGAAAGGATAATCTGCGCGAATTTCTCCTCGTTGAATGGCCAATTGGATCAGCTCACGTGTCGCTTCTCGTCGAGGTAACAAATACTGTTTAAAAAACTCACCCGCTGCTTCACGATGCTCCACCAAAACCACGAGCAATGCTCGACCCACGTGCTGATTTAAAGCCCTTGATAGTTTGAGCAATTGTTGATTTAGATTGAACTCTAAACTTTGTGATAAATCGAGTTCAAACACCGAAGCAGTGTGCGCTTTAAAAGCATCGAAAACCAGATCGGACTTATGCTTCCACCAACGGTAAATCGTCGATTTTCCCACGCCTGCACGAGCCGCAATATCTTCAATGGTCATGCTTCGATAATCACTTTCCGCTAAAGCATCTGTGACTGCCTGTAAGATACATTGCTTACGCCGAGAAGTTTTTTCAGTTTCACTCATAATATAAAACGAAACGCTACGTATCGTTTTATATTAAACATTATTGGACTGAATGACTATCTTTAACTGAGCTTCGAAGAATAAACTTTAGTCGCACACTCGGAACTCAAATCTCAACTGCACTCTCCAGACGAATTTCAGAATACAAAAAAGATCGCCTAAGCGATCTTTTCAAATATTCAGCCACCAAAGTGATTAGCTTTGTGTCGACTTTTTATAAATACTGCAAGAAGGATGATGATTTTCCTGTAAACGTGCCACTTTACGTTGTTCCGCAGCTTCGAAACGACAACGTTTCCAGTCATTATCTAGATTCAATGCTGGAATTTGTTTCGGTTTACCTTGATCATCAACAGCGACCATTGTGAAATAGCAACTATTGGTATGACGTACTGTACGTTTTTGAATGTTCTGCGCTTCAACACGAATACCAATTTCCATTGAAGTACGACCAACATGGTTCACACTTGCAAGGAAAGTCACTAACTCACCCACGTGAATTGGTTCTTTAAAATTCACTTTATCGACTGATAGTGTCACCACGTAGCTACCAGAATAGCGACTTGCACAAGCATACGCGACTTGGTCTAACAATTTTAGAATCGTTCCACCATGCACATTACCCGAAAAATTCGCCATGTCAGGAGTCATTAAAACTGACATCGATAATTCTGACTGGTCGTCTAGTGCATTCGCAATTTGATCTAATGGGGACATCTTGTTTCTCTAGACTCGTGATATAACAATGATTAATGTGATTATTATATAGATTTTAATCAAAATTAAATGTTCAAATCGGCAAAAAAACCATCATTATTATTTATAGTGATCACACCATCATTCAGTAAAATATATATCGATAACGATATACACCCGATAAACAAGTATTTATCACGCTATCTATCAGTTTTTTGATCAAAGCTATGCTGTGTTTTATATTTAAAACATATTCATTAAAACGCGTTGTTCATCGATTCAACATAGCACGGCATTAAACTTAATCTTCTAAGACTTTTAACATCTCGAAAGATACGTTGTCATAGCTGGTTTTTTGTCCACCATCATTGGTACTTTCTAGCGTGTAAGAATTATCTACATGTACATGAGTGACAATAAATACCCTCTCTTCCATCATCGCAAGCTTTACTTTTTGTCCTACATCAAGCGTTTTCATCTACAGCTACCTTTAAAATATTTATTGGTTTTAAGTATTAATAACCTGATGATATTCTAAACACTTCAACAGTATTGGTAAATGTAAGCACATGAATAAAAACGCTAATATAGGTATATACTCTTAAAATCTACGTAAAACCAATTAATATGATTTTTTTAATTAATTTCAAATAATTAACTGTATATTTTCGTATTATTAAGATTTTTATATTTGGCAAATCTTTTGATTAAGACCTAAAACCAATCAACATCCAAGATATTAATGATTACTAGATACTATTGAGCATGGGAAAAGCTGAGAGCAAAAATTAAAATGCTTTGCTGAAATAAAAATGCACCCTGAGAGGTGAACAGGATGCGTTTAAATTTGCGAATCGTATCAGCCTAGTCTTTGGCTGCCAAATAAGGAATATGATGTCCCTTGCTATATTGATGTTCAGCATAAACCCGAGAAATCTCTCCAAGTTTTTCCAAGGTTGCCTCTTCACCTGCAAGCATCGTCGCTTCACGCCCTTTCACATCAAATATATGTGCTTTTTCACGTAAATCAGGTTGAATCACAATGTCTGCTCGCTTGAGCTCTTCTTGAGCTAAACGATTTTGCATAATATTGATATTTTGGTTAAACAAGCCCCAAACATTCGACGTTTCGGTATGAATCGGTCGTGCCAAAATATCCACCGCAATAATAATATCTGCCCCTAAATCGCGTGCAACGTCCACAGGAACAGGACTGACCAAGCCACCATCGACATATTCTGTATCTTCAATAATCGTTGGAATAAACATACTCGGAATTGACACCGAAGCACGAACAGCCTGCCCCGTATTGCCATAATTGAACACGACTTTTTTGCCATCTTTTAACTCGGTTGCCACCACATACATTGGGGTTTTTAGCAACTCTAAAGGCACATCATCAACTTGCTCATTGATATAATCTTCAACTTTTTTACCGTCAAAAAAGCCTTTTTTGTCCAAACGTATTTCTCGAACATCATTGGCTTTCATATTTAAGGCGATATCTCTTAACTCATTGGCACTTTTACCTGAAGCATAGATTGAACCCACAATGCTACCCGCACTGGTTCCAACAATAAAATCTGGGTGTATTCCCTGCTGTTCAAGTATCTGAATGGCGCCAATGTGTGCATAACCACGTGCCCCACCACTCCCTAAAACCAAAGCAACAATCGGACGCTTTTCCTGCTTTTTCACTTTTTTAAAGTCAATGCGGTTATTCGCCACTTGAGCAGGTGCTGCTGTATAAGTTCGAATTTGTGATGTTGTTTCAGCGCTGACCTTTTTTGAGCCCACACTTTGACAACCTACAAGGCTGATTGCGAATGCAGTCATCAAAACAGTTATGCTTTTCATTGAGAGATATTCCAAATGCAACTCGAGATTTGAAGAGAAAAAGTAGTCTAATCAGTCCACATTCACGTCACTGTTATTATTCGTTAATGCCTCTGACCGATGCACATTATATTGACATACAACCTAGAAAGTCATTGGCTGTCAAAATTTCAGTGTCTAGCAGAATTTCCACATCAAGATCCAAAACATTGTCTAGCAAAAAAAGCCCCGATAACGGAGCTTTTTAAAGTTAATTTTTGACTTTACCAAATATCGGAATTAACGCGATCCTTATATTTTGGATGTTCATCCATTTTAAATACTGGCTCTTTTACACCCCGTTTTAACTGTGAGGTGTAGTCTTTCATCAGCATCAATAAGAATGGCGTCAGCAATAAAATCGCAAAGAGGTTAATACTCGCCATCACGCCCATGAAGAGATCCGCTAAGTTCCAAATCAGTGGCACACTCATGATTGAGCCAAAGTACACCATCATGAGGACGACTACGCGGAATATAAACATGACCTTAGGATTGTTATTGATAAACTGCACATTACCTTCAGCATAAGCATAGTTACCGATTACTGAAGAATAAGCGAATAAGAACAAGATTATGGCAAGGAAGTCATCTCCCCATGCGCCAATCTGGCTTTCAAGCGCCATTTGCGTCAAAGCAACACCCTCAAAGCCTGCATTTTCATACAAGCCAGATGCCAAAATAATGATCGCCGTACAGGTACACACCACAAATGTATCGACAAAGACACCGAGCATCTGAACCAGGCCTTGATTGACCGGGTGTTTAACATCTGATGCTGCCGCAGCATTCGGAGCAGAACCCATACCCGCTTCGTTTGAGAATAATCCACGCTTAATGCCTTGCATCATCGCCATAGAAACCATAGCACCGAAGAAACCACCAGCCGCAGCATCAAACTCAAATGCTTTGCTGAATATTAACTGGAAGATATCAGGCAAGATTGCAAAGTTAGCAAAAGCGATATAGAGCGCGACTGCCAAATAAAGTAATGCCATAAATGGAACAAAACGTTCTGCCACTTTTGCAATACGCTTAATACCACCAAAAATAATCAGCGCTGTTATAAAGACAAGGAATAACCCTACCCATGAAATTTCAAAACTAAAACTGCCCAAACTCAATACTAGATTGGCTTTATCCCAACCCCAAGCATGTGAAGTTGCACCCGTAATGGCATTGGCTTGTACTGCATTAAACACAAAGCCATAGGTTGAAATCAGCGCAATGGCAAAAACCACACCCAACCACTTTTGCTTTAAGCCTTGCGTGATGTAATACGCTGGACCACCACGGAATTGCTGATTTTGCGTATCACGCACTTTAAAGAGCTGTGCAAGTGAAGACTCCACAAATGCAGAACTCATGCCTAAAAATGCGGTAAACCACATCCAGAACACTGCACCCGGCCCACCAATTGCAATCGCAATTGCAACACCTGCCACATTACCCACACCGACACGACTTGCCAGTCCAGTCACAAAGGCTTGGAATGGTGTAATCCCATGCTCATCATCGCCTTCTTTACGGCTAGATTTCATCACTTTAATACTATGAAAAAATAGACGAATCTGAACTGCACCAGTGATTAAGGTATAAAAAATACCAACCGCCACTAAAAATACGACTAAGAAATCCCAAAGCGGATCATTAAAAACTTTGACCCAGCTCATCAGGGTTTCGTTTAATTGTTCATTCATATTCAACCCTAGTTTTAAATGGTCAAAAGTATAAAAGGCTCTTTTTTGAAGAGCCTTTCTAAATTAAGCAAAGAATTTAAGAATTAATTGAATAACTGTTGCGTTAATCAAATCAACAAAAAATGCGCCACATAAAGGAACGATTAAGAAAGCCTTATGAGATGGACCATACATATTGGTAATGGCTTGCATATTTGCGACTGCGGTAGGTGTTGCCCCCATACCAAAACCACAATGACCCGCCGCTAAAACCGCAGCATCATAATTTTTGCCCATTACACGGAAAGTGATAAACGCAGCATATAGTGCCATTGTTAATGTTTGGGCTCCCAAAATCACAACTAATGGTCCTGCAAGATCTGATAGCTGCCATAGTTTCAACGATAATAGTGCCATTGCTAAGTACAGTGATAATGAAGCATTACCAAATACATCAATTGCACGATCAAATATTTGTACGCGGAAAATACCTTCTAATACATTACGTAAAATGACACCACCAGCTAAAGCCCATACAAATGTCGGTAATTCAAACATCGTACCTTTACTGAAAGCCGTCATAAAATCAGCAAATGCTAAACAGCCAGCAAATAAGCCCAAAGTCGTAATTGCATTATCTGCGGTAATTAAACGAACACGATGTGGATATTCAAAAGGTACATATTCTGTTGAATTAATATCAGCTAGTGGTGTGTTATCACTACGCTCAATTTGCTCATTCGTGCGCGGAGTTGCTAGGCGATAACGATTAATTAGCAACTTAGCTAATGGGCCACCAATAATACCACCAATGATTAAACCAAAAGTTGCACTTGCCATACCTAAAGCTAATGCACCTTGTATACCGTGTTCAACTTCAAGAATTTCACCCCATGCACCAGCTGTACCATGACCACCTGTCAACGTAATTGAACCTGCAATCAAACCAATCAGTGGATCAATACCCAATAAAGTGGCAAGACTGATACCAACGACATCCTGCACAACAATGAAAGAAGCAACGGCTACCAGAAAAATAACAAGACCAATTCCTCCTTCTTTCAATTTGGCAAAGTTTGCGCTTAAACCAATGGATGCGAAGAAAATCAGCATAAAACTGGTTTGTAATTCACTACTCGTAGTAATGCTATAACCCCAAATGCTATGTACAACCAATGAAATTATTGCAGCAACCAAACCACCAGCTACGGGCTCAGGAATATTGTAACGCCTCAAAAAACTGATTTTATTTACCAGAAAACGTCCTAATAAAAGAACGATCACCGCCGCAATTAAGGTATAAAATGCGTTAAAGCTAAATTCCATAATAATTTGTCCAAAATGGTTAGAATATTTATTAGTCCAATTAATAGAAATTAGTAGCGTTTATTAATTAAAATACAATTCCAATTTGTAAATTTAACTAATAAATCAGGCTACCAGCTATTCATTGCCAATCATAAATATTCATCATCTGATTCAAATATGTATGCCTGAGTTAAAAGAAGTGAAAACTCAATTCGACAAAACAAATCCATAAAAGCAGTTCATGCTTACTAAACCAACACTTACTACAATATTCACATCATAGATGAAATACATAAAATCAAATGCTGATTAGAAAAGTCGCACATTATGCGTGGAGAACAGAGAAATTTCATTAATTTTAATTACAAAAAGTTTTATTTGCTATAATTTAAAGTTATATCTGTTTGTTTTTACTAAAATGTATTCGCATTTTTTATCTATATAAAATATTAAAGATTTGAACATGCTGCCCATGTAGGACGTGGTTAAATGAATGCTTTAACCAGTACGACATCATGACTCAGGCGATTTAGTGGTTCCATCTGCTTAGTGCTATGGGTTAATTTGCGTTGAAAAATCTCCTGTTTCAACAAAAAAAGCCTGAACTGAGTCAGGCTTTTTTGATCGATTAGATCAGTAGTTTGTGCTTAGAAGCTATATTTAGCCATTAAGCCCACGCGGTCATCGTTATAAGATTCACCCGCAAAGTTTTTGCGTTTACCGTTTACATATTCCAAGCCAAGTTCAACTGGTTTTACAGGTGCGTAAATAAAGTTAATCCAAGCTTGCTGTGCTTCTTCATTCGCATTTGAGTTAGATACATCTTTCGCATACGCGCTGCCATCATCCGCAAATAGCGCGCCGTAAGCTAAAGTCGAACGTAGTTTTTCATTAAACTTATAAGTTGCACCCACTTGTACAGCAGTGAATTTGTTTTGCTCGATGTTGCCATCTACCACAGAGTAAGCCGAGTTAGAACCATATAAATAGTTGCTGTTGCCTTCTGTATACGAGACATCACCATTCAATTTCAATTGATCAGTCACTGCATAAGATGCACCCGCTGCTACACCCCAAGCTGTTTCTGTATCATCCGCAGTTTTAGATTTGTAGTTTTCAACCAATGCACGAGCTGAAGCGGTACCTTTGCCTGCAGCAAAACCTTGAGTCACTTTGGCAGTTAAGTTTGGAAGGCGATACGTCGGATCTGCAGCAACAGTCCCTTTACTATCCCCTTCTTCCGCAGAAACAAATAATTGAGTATCTGGAGCTAACTTGTAGTTATAACGAACTTGAGGAATACGTGTAGTACCACCACCGACGTTTGTATTAAAGTCAATCATTTCTGGCGCATGACTAGACAAGAAGTTTGATGTCGTTTGACCAAATAACCAGTTATTAAAGGTTAAATAACCGTGACGTAAGCGAAGTCCATCATTTGAACCATTTGTATCTGCAAAGTCGACTTCAATTTTACCGCCGACTTTATTATCGCCACCCACTGGTGCGGTAAAATCTAAACCAAAACGCGTTGTTTTAGCAGTCGCGCGCAATTTGTCTTTTGTCGCACCAGTTGATGTATGTACGCTGTTGAAGTCATTATCCGCACCTTCAATGATGTAGTTCGCATCACCACGAACAAAACCGTAAAGACTTACATCTGCACCTGTTTTAGATTTTAAGCTTGCAGCTGGAGTAGCTGGTTGCGGTGGTGGTGCAACAGGACGCGCTTTAACTTGCTGAATCTCTGTTTGTTGCTGTTGTTGAACTTGCTGCTGCGCTTTAATCAAACTTTTCAGTTCTGCAACTTCTGCACGTAATTGTTCAATTTCAGAAGTATTGCTGCCTGCATGAGCCATTGAGATCGTTGCCAAACTCATTGCAACAACAAGGGTTTTCATTGGGTGGAATACAGTTTGAGTTTTCATCCTAAGCTCTCTATTGTCCTGTCATTGTTGTATACCCTAAATCCGGGTGCTTTGTTATTCAGCTATTTGAGCGGACAAATTTCATGCTGCATATCCGTGCTTTAGTCGCATTAAAACCTTAACTTGTAGCCCCCAATAACGAAATACTTGAAAGCAAAAAGCACGAAACCTGAATCCATTACTGAAAATAGACTGAAATATTTAGTTAAAATTCGGACTTAGCCGATTCAGATGGCAAAAAATCTCAATATTCATACCTTAAAGGTAAAAACCCATACCCTGTAGGTATGCAATAAAAACTATAAAATCCGACATATTACCGATAGAGACATTCACAATGTATTTATCCAGCATAACGTAATGTATTTAATGCGAATAATACTTATTTAATAATTATTCTATTTCCTTAGATTAAGACAACAATGATGCGCAGTTTCATTAATTATTTTCAAGTGGATGATTTCTTAGATATAAGTTTCGAGAAAATAGAAACTGACCTCACAATGGGAAAATAGCACAATCATTCATCGTTATGATGATGAACATTTATAATGAATGACACACATATTTCATCAAAAATATATGGACATTGATGACTGACGTTTAAGTCAAACCAGCTAAACGTCTTCACCCTCATTCAGTTCACCCCATGGCTGAAGCTCTTAAACTACGCATGGTGAACATTGCAACAACCACAAATAGAAGCATAATCAGGGCCATATTGATCAGCGCTGACCATACTAAAAAGTTCAAAAACACTCCAGCCAATAGACCACAGGCAAATTGCATACTTCCCATGATTGCACTGGCTGTGCCAGCTCGTGAGCCTTGTTCAGACATCGCCAAAGCCATCGCATTTGGCCCAGTGAAGCCAATTGATGCAACACATAAGAACATGCCCAACATTACAACAACGATAGATGAAAGATAAAATAGCCCCGCCGCCAATAAGATCAGCACACCACACAATTGAAGTGCATTACCCAATTGCAAACGATGGCGAACATCCAGTCGATTTGCAAGTTTCTTGTTGAGGGTCGAAAACACCATAATCCCTAAAGCATTCGCACCAAATACATAAGCAAATTGCTGTTGGCTCAGACCATAACCATCCATTAAAATGGCAGATGAGCCACTGATATAACAAAATAAAATTGCGCCAGAAAAACAGCCTGTGAGCATCGGTTTACGGAAGGTTTCGTCTTGCAAAATCGCACCATATAAACCTAAGACTTGTTTTAAACTTAAGTTTAAGCGCCGCTCAACAGGGAGGGTTTCTTGAAAGAAAAAATGTACGCAGAAAAGACAAAAAATACCGACAAGTACCAATACCGCAAATATGTATTGCCATTCAAACACCTGTAACACCCACGCGCCTAAAGTAGGTGCAATGATTGGTGCAATTGTTGTCACGATCATCATACTCGCAAAGGCTTGAGCAGAAGCTTGCATACTTAAGCGATCACGAATTGCAGCACGGGCAATCACCACACCGACACAGCCACCCAACGCTTGCAAAACACGAGCCGCGATCAAGCTCCATTCACTATTGGCAAAGACACACAGAAAACTGGCACAAATATATAAAACCAAACCGAAATATAGCGGTGTTTTACGCCCAATACGGTCGCTGACTGGCCCATAAATTAACTGCCCAATCGCCAAACCCAAGAAATACGCAGGAAGACTATTGGCCACTTGTTGCGTTGTGACACCAAAATCATCGGCCATTTGAGGTAAAGCAGGCAAATACATATCGATTGAAAGTGGCCCCAAAGCAGTCAGCAACGCCAATAAGACGATCCAGCGTTGAGAAAATTCCTTTTGTGATTCGACGCTTTTCATAAGAATAATTCATTTATTGCAAGCAAGTTTTGCAGACAAGTTTACACTGCACATAGTATTATTTCTTGGCTTCAATGTGAAAATTCACACGATACACATTGCTTACTGGCCCATCGCTTTAGCAAAGGAAAAATTTTGAACGCCTGGCTCGCACGACTGAAACAAGCAACCTATAACACGACCTTTATGTATAACTTGCGCATGGTCATTGCCTTCGCAGGAACAGCCTTTGTCCCATATTTTTTAGATCAGCAATTGATGACCATTCCCCTCACCTTGGGTGTGGTTGCCGCTGGTCTAAGTGATATCGATGACCGCTTTTCAGTCCGCGTGCTCAATCAAATTTATACTTATATTGGGTTCTTTGTTACTGCGGTATCCATTTATCTGTTGTTCCCGCATCCGATTTTATTTGCTTTGGGGCTGATTGTGTCTTGTATCGGTTGGATTCTTTTGGGTTCATTGGGTCGTCGCTATGCCACCATTTCTTATGGCTGTCTGGTGATCTCCGTGTATTCCATGCTTGGGGTTGAACTTTTTGAAAATTGGTATACACAAGCAGGTTTATTGGTCATCGGTGCGATGTGGTACGGACTGCTTTCGACTTTGAGCTTTCTGCTGTTTCCTGTGCGTCAAGTTCAGGACAAATTGGCCCAAAGCTATTCGTCTCTAAGTGACTTCTTATTTGCAAAATCTAACTTGTTTGATGTCGATATGACACCGGAAAGTTACCAGCAAAGTTTGATTGAGCTGTCGCTCGAAAATGGCAAATTAATTGGCATTTTCAACGATATGAAAACGGCCTTATTAACGCGTTTAAAAGGCGACCGTGGACAAAAAGATACACGTCGTAGCCTACAATATTATTTTGTCGCGCAAGACATTCATGAACGTGCCGATTCCGCGCATATTGATTATCAAAAATTGACCCGTATTTTTGAACATAGTGATATTTTATTTCGCTTTCAACGTGTGCTTTCGATTCAAGGTAAAGCCTGTAAAGATTTAAGTATCAGCATCTTACAGCGAAAACCTTATCATCATAATCAACGTTTTAAACATGCGTTCCACAATCTAAAATTGTCACTCGAAAAGCTGCGTGAAGAGCAAAAATACGATGAGGTCTGGATCAACTCTTTATTTGCTTTATACCAAAACCTAAAAGGCATCGATGCGCAATTACGTAATGTCGAAACCGAGCGTTATATTGACCGACAAGCCCTGATTGAAAATCGTTTAAAAGATGATGATTTAAAAGGATGGGACGACATCGTCATTCGATTCAAACAACATTTGAGCCCTGAGTCGGTGCTGTTCCGTCATGCTGTGCGTTTATCGACCGTGTTATTTATTGGTTATATTTTTGTCCAAGTCACCAATATCAGTTATGGCTATTGGATTTTATTGACTGCCCTGTTTGTCAGCCAGCCGAACTTTAACGCCACCAAGCGCCGCCTCTATTTACGTATCATTGGCACCTTGGTCGGAATTATTTTAGGTTATGCGATTTTATATTTTGTTCCTTCTGTCGAAGGTCAGTTACTGCTACTCATTTTAAGTGGCGTGCTGTTTTTTGAATTACGCAGTAAGCAATATGCACAAGCCACTGCATTTATTACCATTTTGGCGCTGATCAACTTTAACTTAGATGGCATGGGTTTTGCCGCAGCAATGCCGCGTATGATTGATACACTGATTGGTTGTGCCTTGGCATGGTTTGGTGTGAGTTTCATTTTCCCAGATTGGAAATTCCGTCGCCTGCCTCGAACCATCAGCCGTTCGATTCAAGCGCAGTGTGATTATTTGGCCGAAGTGGTTGAACAATACAAATCTGGTCGTAATAACGGGTTGAATTATCGTGTGGTACGACGTGCAGCCCATAATACCGATGCAGAAGTAGCATCACTGATTTCCACCTTAGCCACCGAACCCGATACCGATCCGACTCAAAAAGCTTTGGCCTTTGAGTTTTTGTGTCTCAATCATACCTTTATTAGTTATATCGCAGCCTTAGGTGCGCATCGTGAAAAAATTCAAGATCAACAGGTCTTAACCTTATTGGATAAAGCCACAGATGACATTCAAGGTGCATTACTACGTGACGAAGTTCCAGACTTATCTGCGCAAAATATGTTGCAAGAAATCCGTCAGCGATTGTCACAAAATAGTGAGGAAGATCAAAAATCCTTAATTGTGCTACAACAGCTTTCGTTGATGTTTAACGTGTTGAACCAATTTAGCCAATTGAAACAAAATCTCAGTCATGAGCATGATCAGGCATCGACTGAACTGGCTTCGCTATAATTTGGATGATTTTGGAACAATATACTCACTGAATTGGTATAAATAATGCTAAACTTTTTACAGTTTTAAATCTGTTACTTTCACTATGACCGCAAAAAATTTATACGCCTACACGCTAGAGCCAGTGGCTTATGAAATTTCTGAAGCAGAACAACGTTATGCTCAACTTGTTCTGTCTCGCAGTAACTTCAAAATTGGCAAAAAAGCATGGCTAATTATGGGTGCAATTCTTGCACTGGCACTCTTGGGCCTCATCTTTATTAAGAACTATTCAACAGTATTTTGCTGGGTAGCTATTGTCTGTGTCGTGATTTACTTCCTTGTGCGTAAATTCGGTATCGAATGGTATGCGAAACGCAAACTGAACGAAGTCCCTGTTCAAGAAATTAAAGGCATCCGTATGGGTGTTCAGCCGCATGGGATCTCTATGCAGCAACGTATGGGCGCAAACATGGGGACGATGACTGTCGGTTGGAAAGACATTCATGAATGGTATGACACCAAAGACTTCATCCTTTTAAACTTTAAAGTGAAGGGTCAAGACGGTGCATACATCTTGCCTAAACGTATGGATAGCAAGAAGTTTCCATTTTCGACCATTCGTAAACACTTAAATGAAACTGTAGGCCCAGCTAAACCAATTTAAGCCTAACAGACATTTGTTTATAAAAAGCCTCCTCTCTTTGGAGGTTTTTTATGTGTTTAATTTTTGAATAATTATTGATAATTACAATAATGAGAATGAATATTACTTACTTTTTCCACATTCTCTACTACATCATCGTTTATAATTCGTCGCAATTCAGCAACCTTTTATCAATATTAAATCCATCATGTTTAAGAAAACCCTTTTCCAGATTCACTGGTTCTTGGGGATTAGTGCCGGCTTAATACTCTCGCTCATGGGGGTTACAGGTGCCATTTATTCCTATGAACAGCAAATACTTAAAGCAATCAATCAGGACAGTTATGTGGTTCAGGCTCAACAGCAGCCTAAACTAACCCCTGCTGAGCTTTATCAGCACTTTAGTCAGTCTGATCCTGACATGAAAATTAATAGCATCTCTATTGCCTCAGATGCTACCGCCTCAAGTACCGTGAATATTGTCAAAGAAGGTGCTCGTCGTGGCTATAACATGATGGTTAACCCCTATACAGCCGAAGTTTTACCTGAAATTAAAGGTCAAAAATTCTTCCAGTTTGTACAGCAGCTACACCGTAATTTAACTGTTGGCCCTGTTGGTAAACAAATTACCGGCGCATGTACACTGATGCTGATTTATTTTGTATTGAGTGGTTTGTATCTGCGTTGGCCAAAAAGACATTCTGTAAAACAATGGCTTGCAGTAAAACCGAAGCTCAAAGGACGTAATTTCCTATGGGATTTACATGCAGTCGTCGGCACATGGGTGATTGTTTTTTATCTCATTTTGGCATGTACAGGTCTGTACTGGTCTTATGATTGGTGGCGTAATGGCATGTTTAAAGTCATGGGCGTTGAACGTCCACAGCCCCAGTTACAAGAAGGTCCAAAAACGAATGGACAACCTGCTGAACAGGCGGGTGCAAAGCAAGGTGGTGAAAAACAAGCCACTGCAGCAGGACAAACTCGTGGTGAACACCAAGCACGTTCTGAAAGAAACCCTGCAACGTCGAGTCCCTCTGAACACGGCTCTCAAGAAAACAAACATGGTGCTGAAGGTCGCGGAGAAAAACGTGGTCTAAAACCAGAACAAGTGAATATTGCCCTTACCCAAAGTTGGAATGGCTTTAATCAAAATATTGGTCGTGAATACTCAAGTGTCACTTTTAATATTCCGAAAAAAGCCAATGGTGAATTAGAAATTAACTTTGTGGATGCCGTCCCTCAACATGAACGTGCTCGCAACAAAGCGACTTATAACTACAAAACGTCTGCTCTCACCGATATCGAGTTATACGAAGATAAAAAATTAAATGAAAAAATCATGACCAGCATGTTACCTGTGCATCGTGGTAGTTTCTTCGGACCGATTTATCAGTTCTTTGTGGTTATTGCATCCCTCATGATGCCGCTGTTCTTTGTCACTGGATGGATGCTCTATCTCAAACGTCGTAAACAGAAAAAACTGACACAGCAAGCTCGTCAAAGCTTAGCACCTGTTGCCATCGATCCAAACGCACAGCCTTGGTTAATTTGCTATGCATCACAAACAGGTCAGTCTGAACAATTGGCATGGCGTACAGCAACAAGCTTACAAGAGGCTCGTCAGCCCGTCACAGTGAAAGCTGTTCAGCAACTTTCTGCTGATGACTTAACGCAAGCCGCTCAGGTTTTATTTGTTGCAAGTACTTATGGCACTGGCGAAGCACCTGACCTCGCTTCAAGCTTTGAACGTAAACTGATGACACAAAGCCTCGATTTGAGTCATGTTCAGTTTGCCGTATTAGCTTTAGGTTCAGAAGAATATCCTGATACTTTCTGTAGCTTTGGTCATGCGATTCATCGTTGGATGCAGAGTAATGCGGCGAAGCCCCTGTTTAACACGATTGAAGTCAATAATGGCGACACCCAAGCCATTCAAGCATGGAATAGCGCTTTAGCCAAAGCGACTAAACTTGAACTTCAGCACATGCAAATTGAAAAAACTTTTGATGCATGGACATTGACCAAACGTGATTTACTCAACCCGAACAGTTTAGGTGCACCTGCATTTAATATTGAGTTAAAACCGCAACATGAAGCCAATTGGCAAGCGGGTGATATTGCAGAGATTCAGCCGGGTAATAGTGCTGAACGTATTGCAAACTTCATGCAAAAGTATCAGATTCAGAGTCAGCAAGTGGTTGATTCTACTCAGCAACGCATTGAAGATGCATTATGGGATCGTAACCTAAATACGGATGTCGAACCATTTGCCAACCTTGATCACTTGCTCGAACAGCTTCCACCGCTTCCAACTCGTGAATACTCGATTGCCAGTATTCCAAGTCAGCAAGTATTACGCTTAGTGGTACGTCAGCAGTCCAATGCGGATGGTGAGCTTGGTTTAGGCTCTGGTTGGTTAACACAACATGCAGCGATCAACAGCACACTACAACTGCGTATTCGTACCAATGAATCATTCCATCTGATTGCAGATAATCGTCCTGTGATTTGTATTGGTAACGGTACAGGTATTGCAGGTTTACTCAGCCTGTTACATACACGAGTTCGTCAAGACTATACGCAAAACTGGCTGATTTTTGGTGAGCGTCAACGCGCACATGATTTCTTCTATCAAGACATCATTGAAGCATGGCAAAACACAGGCTTAGTTCAACGCATAGATCTCACCTTCTCTCGTGATCAAGCGGAGAAACGCTATGTGCATCATGAGCTACGTGACCATGCGACCTTATTAAAATCATGGGTAGAACAAGGTGCCGTGATTTACGTCTGCGGTAGTATCAATGGTATGGCAACGGACGTTGACCACGCACTGATTGATATATTAGGTGAAGACGTTGTTGCTGAACTGCGTCAAGCTGGGCGTTACCGTCGTGATGTTTACTAATAAGATGTTTACTCATAAATAGTCCCAACTAAAAACCAGACCTCGTGTCTGGTTTTTTTTCGCTATACTTAGGCCAAATACGAATACTGCTTTAATTTTTTGCATGAAAAGAATACTACTGCTTTGTGTAGGCTTGCTGCTCTGCGTAGATGCCATTTGGTTACTTACATTAGATAAAATTCATTTAGGCATCCTTTTACCCTTAGTCATTGGGTGTATTTTTATTTTATCCGGACTATTTTCAACCCAAATCCACAATATTTTAGATCAATACCCTAAACTCAAAAGGCTCTGGCGTGCTACATGGTGGTTGTTTTGGCTTTGGCTATTGAGCCTTTTACTGTTTTTTGCGTATTTACACTTCAATAGCCAGCAATCCAAGCCATTTACTTCCGTCCAAGCCATCATCGTTTTGGGGAGTGGTATTGAAAATGGTCAACCCTCTCCGACCTTAAAGGCGCGTCTCGATGCCGCAGCACCGTATGCCTTGCAACAACCCAATACTATTATGATCATGACCGGTGGTTTAGGCTTTAATGAAAAAATGACCGAATCTTCCGTCATGAAACGCTATTTACTTCAACACTATGACATTTCAGCGGCAGGCATATATGAAGAAAGTAAAAGTACCAGTACAGAACTCAACCTGATCAACAGTAAAATGATTTTAAAACAACATCAGATTTCTCTTGATGCCCCCATTGCAATTGCCAGTAGTGACTTTCACCTTCCACGTGCAAAAGCAATTGCACGAAAGTTAGGCTATACACAAGTGTATACCATTGCAGCACCTACACCGCTTTACATCCGCTACAACTCTTGGTTACGTGAATATTTTGCCTTTTTGAGTGGTTTTGTACTCAATGAATATTAAAAAAGCCCTTGTTTGATCAGTAAACAAGGGCTTTTTATGCTGTAAATAAACCATTAATTTAAACGAATACTACGTGGCAAAGGAATTTTAAGGTTTTCAAAGATTTCTGGGCGCTGTTGATAAACTTGATATAAATAATTTTTAATATCTAACAGCATCTTTTCAGGTGCAACCAAAATATTTTGTCCTTCTGGGGTTAAATCTAAAGATACTGTAGTGCTCTCGCTGCGTAAAAACGGAATGACTTTTTCGATAAAGTCTTTTAATGAAATTTCCTGAATTTCATAATTGGACCAATTGTCTTTAATTAATAAACGTGCCAAACCACGGTTTTGCCAAATGGCGAAGGAACGTTGACCTGTAGGTGTCGCACAAAGTGCCCAACCATCTTGATATAACGCAATCACGCCACCTTGAGCGACCATATTTTCAATAAATTGTTTATAGGTTTCTTGAGGATTGTAATTTGTAGTTTGAGTTTTAGACGCTGCCTTGCGCTGATATGGATTTCTCATAGATCACATACAATATTAAAATTATTATAGAGCGGATTCTATGTAAATCAGAAAATTTAGGCAAGCTTTTGGATAAAGAAGTTTCTATAGAAGAATATGGTGGGCGCTGACGGGATCGAACCGCCGACATTCTGCTTGTAAGGCAGACGCTCTACCAACTGAGCTAAGCGCCCTGAGCGAAGAGTAACAAAGCGAAGCCTTGTCTGAGCGCAAGAGAAAAATCAAAGATTTTTCTAAAGGCATTCTCTTGAACAGAGATTTTTAAGATAAATGGCGCAGCGGACGGGACTCGAACCCGCGACCCCCGGCGTGACAGGCCGGTATTCTAACCAACTGAACTACCGCTGCATCACGTAGTTTCTTTCGAAACACAACCTATATCTTAAAAGATATGGTGGGCGCTGACGGGATCGAACCGCCGACATTCTGCTTGTAAGGCAGACGCTCTACCAACTGAGCTAAGCGCCCTTAAAGGGTACAACAATTATATTCTTTGAAATGGCGCAGCGGACGGGACTCGAACCCGCGACCCCCGGCGTGACAGGCCGGTATTCTAACCAACTGAACTACCGCTGCATCGCAAAAAATATGGTGGGCGCTGACGGGATCGAACCGCCGACATTCTGCTTGTAAGGCAGACGCTCTACCAACTGAGCTAAGCGCCCTCAAAAGGTCTATCATGTAAATGGCGCAGCGGACGGGACTCGAACCCGCGACCCCCGGCGTGACAGGCCGGTATTCTAACCAACTGAACTACCGCTGCACTTACACAATGTCGCTATTGTGGTTCAAACGAATCAAGATTTAAAGTGGCGCAGCGGACGGGACTCGAACCCGCGACCCCCGGCGTGACAGGCCGGTATTCTAACCAACTGAACTACCGCTGCACTCTAAATATCTTAACGCTGAAAAGGTTTGGTGGGCGCTGACGGGATCGAACCGCCGACATTCTGCTTGTAAGGCAGACGCTCTACCAACTGAGCTAAGCGCCCTTTTCAAAACATGTTCATCGTTTGATGAGGTGCATTATAGAGAATCCTCACGGTCTGTCAAACGCTTTTCTAACTCTTTTCCACTTTTTCTGTTTGAGTGATTAAAAAATAAGTTATATTGCGGAAAAATCAGTATTTTTGAACATTTTTTAGCTATAAACCTGTAAATTTATTACTAAAAATATGACTTATATTCTGCATCATTCACATAAAAAACAGTTTTTCGCGTGGACTCATAACTAATCATTCAGCGAACCGACGATTAATTCATCACATACACTACATTCTAAAACACCACAGTGTACAAAATACATTCAAACACGATTTTCTGTTAGTTTGCGTGTATTACTTCTGACAAAAAACGCCTTTCAAACTCACTTTAATTCTTCAAACCATGGTTTGATGTCATGAATTTCGGCTTTCATGGCTTGTGCTTTTAACGACGTGTTCAATGTTCAGTGATGTAAACCAAAGCATTTAATGGAATCAATTGATAAAGTTCTACAACATCGCTGTTTCGCATGCGAATACAACCATGTGACATCGGTATGCCCATAGGCTCGCGATCTGGTGTGCCATGGATATAAATATAACGTTGATAAGTATCACAGCCCTCACCTGCATTAAAGCCGGGTTCTAAACCACTGAGCCATAATATTCGAGATAAAATCCAATCCCGATCAGGGTGTGATGCAGCAAGTTGCTCGTCGTAAACCTCTCCGGTCCACTGACGTGCTTTAAAAACTGCATTTTGAGGTTGTTGTCCACCAAACTTTTCAGCCACTTGATGCCAGCCTCGTGGCGTCTTGCCACTATTTTCCTGCTCACCAATGCCATTTTTACCCGATGAAATGAGGTAAAACTTATTCAGTTTCGGCAAAGTTAAAGTTTGATCTTTCAAGTTAATCAGGATATCTGCTTGATCTTGGGTATATTCAGACATGCTCTTGCTCTTTCTGCTTATCTTTATCTTGTGGTTTAGTCTGCGGCGAATGTTCAATAGTCCGCATCTGATTTGGCTCTGGTCGTGTCCATAACCAAATGCCAACAATCAACATGGTTAAGTCAGTGAAAATCTTGACGGCAATCGGTGCTGATGTAAAAAGCATAATCAGACCACTCACAAACATCATGATCGATGCAAACCATTTTGCTTTGCGTGGGACTGTGCCATTTTCGCGCCAAGCGCGTAAGGTTGGCCCATATTTAGGATGATTCAACAACCAAGCATCCATTTGAGGCCAACCTTTTGAAGCCGCCCATGCCGCTAATATTAAGAAGACTGTCGTGGGCATTCCCGGCAATAAAGCCCCTATAAAGCCTAAAATGACAAAGACAACCACTAAGCTTCGCCAAAACAACGTCTTCATACCGCTACCCTGAACTTTCAATTCAGGTAGTATAAGATGTTTTTAACAATTATCCGTTGTTATTCTGCATTATTCAAAAGGTTTCAATATGGCTGTAGCCCCGACAACATCGTCTTATTTTGAGCCATGGTTGCAATTTAAACAGCCCTTAGTTCGCCAATTAGCTTTCTGTATTGCTAGCCCAAATATTCTGCAGCAAATTCCCAATGAACTCGAAATCCGCTATCCCTTTCATTTTCATCCAAACGAGCTTTGGCAAAAACATTTTGAAGCCTACCTTCCCCGTTTAAAACAACTCGAACAACACCCAAGTTCATTAGTAGAATTTTTACAAAAATTAAAAAGTACTCGCCTTGGTTTACGTTTCGAAATGTTTATATGGTTTTGGCTTCTCGATCACCCATACCATCCCTACCAGTTACTCGGACATAGCATTCAAAAAATTGACGGCCCTCGTACAGTAGGTGAACTCGACTTTGTTTTAAAAAATACTGAAAGTGGTGAAGTTGAACATTGGGAAGTGGCTTTAAAATACTATCTAGCAGAGCGCGATTTTCAATTACCCTATTGGTATGGCTTAAATCGTAGTGATACTTTGGCTCGAAAGCTTAATCATTTTACCCAAAAACAATTCCAATTTGATGAAGCATTTGGGCAGCAGATTCAACAGCGCTATTGCGTTTTAAAGGGCCAATTATATTTACCTATTCAGCGTACCAACGCATTGCCAAACTGGGTCAATCCTGCGCGTAGAATAGGTCAATGGGGACATGTCATTCCCTCAAAAAGTCAAGGTTACTATCGCCTACAACGACATGAATGGATCTGCGTGCAGCAGCAACCGACGAGTGCAACCGCACATTGGTGGACAGATGGTTTATATAAAAAAGACAGTGATGAAAGCTATTATATGTATAGACAGCCACGCTTGGTTTTGCCGCAAACAATTTAAGACTCAATGCACCATTTAGTAGAAATTTACATTTATTTACTCAACCACCGTAAAAACCACCTACTGTTTGATACGGCTATTTTTTAATCTAAATCTCACAACAGAATAATTTAGTCCTCTAAAAATTATTCTTTCATAATGGAGATTACATTCAATGAAAAAAATTTTAGCTGCATCACTTATGGTTGCTTTCGTACTGACAGGTTGTAATACAGTAAAAGGTGTTGGTAAAGACGTATCTAAAGCTGGAGATGCTGTAACCAATACTGCTGAGAAAACTTCGGAAGAAATTCGCCGCAATTAATTTCTTTCCCAAGAATTTATAAAAGAGCCCTATTTTTTAAATAGGGTTTTTTTACGTCTAAATTTCCCTTCGCTTGTCGATTCGCCTATTATATTGCGACATTTTTGACTTCTGTATTTAGCATGACCTCAACAGCAACTCTTGATCTCAGCCTAGAACTACTTCGCCAACCGTCGGTGACACCGATTGACCATACCTGCCAGAACATTATGGCGGAACGTTTAGCCAAGATTGGCTTTAACATTGAAAATATGCGTTTTGATGATGTAGATAATCTTTGGGCACGTAAAGGGACTGAAGCACCAGTATTTTGTTTTGCAGGTCATACTGATGTAGTACCTACGGGTAACTTGGATGCATGGGGTTCTGACCCATTTCTTCCTGAAATTCGCGACGGTAAACTGTATGGTCGTGGCAGTGCAGATATGAAAACCGCGTTGGCAGCTATGGTTGTCGCTTCAGAACGTTTTGTTGCGAAGCATCCAAATCATAAAGGTTCGATTGCCTTTCTCATTACCTCTGACGAAGAAGGCCCTTCGATCAACGGGACCGTCAAAGTTGTTGAAACGTTAGAAGCGCGTAATGAAAAAATGACGTGGTGTTTGGTGGGTGAACCTTCTAGTACTAAAACACTTGGCGATATTGTTAAAAATGGTCGTCGTGGTTCGCTAAATGCCAATTTAACGGTTAAAGGTAAACAAGGGCACGTTGCTTACCCACATCTAGCAATAAACCCAATCCATACTGCGTCAAAAGCACTGGCTGAACTTTGCGATACCGTGTGGGACAATGGTAACGAATACTTCCCTGCAACGTCGTTCCAAATTTCCAATATCAATGCCGGTACAGGTGCAACCAACGTTGTTCCGGGCACGATGAATCTACTGTTTAACTTCCGTTATTCAACTGAAGTAACGGCAGATGAACTCAAAGCACGTACCTTAGAAATTCTAGATCGTCATGGCGTTGAATATGACATCTCTTGGACGTTATCTGGTTTGCCATTCCTAACCCCTGTAGGTGAGTTAGTGAATGCCGCACGTGATGCCATTCGAGAAGTTACTGGGACTGAAACTGAACTTTCGACCAGTGGTGGTACTTCTGATGGTCGATTCATTGCGCCTACAGGTGCGCAGGTGCTTGAACTGGGTGTTTTAAATGCCACGATTCACCAAATCAATGAACATGTCAATGTGGAAGAATTGGAGCCACTTTCTGAAATTTACGAAAAGATTTTAGAAAACCTGTTGGCTTAAATATTCCCTGCATAGTCAAAAAAAAGGAACTCCATTGAGTTCCTTTTTTTATATCGCGTTTTGCAAATACTAAGCTGCTTGAAGCCCAATACTGTTTTGAATATTAGCTAAATTTGGAATATGAAATACCTGATCGGCCATGCGTACATATTGGAAAATATTGGCGTCTTTCACAGCTTTTTCTTCATCAACCACTTCAGAAATACGCAGACGAATGGTTTTCGGCATTTCATTACACATCAGTGCAAAACGCTGCCCAACATCATCGCCTTCAATCACCAAAGCCACGCCCTGATTTTTTGCAGGATCATTGACCGAGAAAACAGGCAATTTCAATTCATGCCATTCAACAAAAGGAACCTTGGTTGCACTATCGAGCGCTGATAGCACAATATTTTGTGGCAACAACATTGGCTCTTTACCATGACAATCAATGATATATGCATCGATAAACCCGGTAGATACCGTAATGAGATGTTGCAGTTCCTGCTGATCAATTTTATCACTGACAACCTGAGAAACAGTATTTTGGCTCATAGATTACCCCTGCTTTTCTGCAATTAAAGCTTCAATATTGGCAAGCAATTCAGCTTCTTGGAACGGTTTACCCATATAGTGAGTCACACCTAAGCTAAATGCACGCTCACGATGTTTTTCACCTGTACGCGATGTAATCATAATGATTGGCAAGTCACGGTGAATGTCGTGGTGACGGACTAAGTTAGTCACTTCGAAACCATCCATACGTGGCATTTCAATATCGAGTAGCATCAAGTCTGGACGGACATTTTCAAGCTGCTCAATTGCATCCACACCATCTTTCGCTGTCACAATGTCATAACCTTGACGTTCAAGTAAGCGTGAAGTCACTTTACGTACAGTTACCGAGTCATCGACAATCATCACTAAACGACGCGCATTGGCTTGACGTCCCAAATCACGCTGTTCAGCTGAATGTTTAACACGCTGCGTAGTTTGAATTTGACGTGCAATATTTTGCCCATCCAAAATCAAACATACATGACCATCACCTAGAATCGTGGCACCTGCAATCGCGGCTACACTGGTAAATTGTTGACCAATTGGTTTCACCACGATTTGAGAACGTGAACCCACCAGCTGATCGACCAATAAAGCAATGGTTTGACCACTGTTGCCTTTAATTAGTAGTACAGGCAATGAATGGCCGACATTATTTAAACGTGGAATTGGCTGATTACCCACAAACTCTGATAGATAACGTAATTTGTAATTGGTGTTGTCAAATTTAAACACGTCATCATTACTATTGAAATAAGTTTCGAGTGCCGTAGGTGCAATACGGACAATACGTTCAATTTGCGCTAATGAAATCGCATATTGCTGATCGCCCGCTTTCACCATCAAGGCATCGCTGACCGCTACTGTCGTTGGTACACGAATGGTAAAGGTCGTCCCTTTACCTAACTCAGACTCAACGGAAACATGACCACCCAAGGCTTTAATTTCACTTTGCACCACATCCAGACCAACACCACGACCCGAAATTTGCGTTACCGCTTGTGCCGTTGAGAAACCTGGATGGAAGATCAATTGCAAGATTTCTTGTTTATCGAGGAACTGATCCGCTTTGATTAAACCAAGTTTTAAGGCTTTGTCTTTAATTTTGGTTTCATCAATCCCTTTACCATCATCACTGAAAGACACCAGTACATCAGTACCCTGACGACTAATGTTCAAGACGATGCTACCCACTTCTGGCTTTTTCAAAGCCAAACGGTCAGCAGTATCTTCTAAACCATGGTCGACCGCATTACGCAGCATATGTTCAAATGGTGTCACCAAACGCTCTAAGATCGTACGGTCCAATTCACCTTCTGTATTTTGAACAATCAATTCTGCAGGACGGTTCAAGGTCGAAGAAGTTTGACGCACAATACGTTGTAAACGTGGTAACAAACGATCAAATGGCACCAAACGGGTACGCATCAGACTTTCTTGAATTTCTGACTGAATACGTGATTGCTGTAATAACAAACCTTCCGCATCACGGATTTTTTCTGCCAAAGTACTCTTGAAGTCAACCAAATCCGACGCAGATTCGGCTAGAGATTTTGACAATTGGTTAATCGATGAATATTGGTCCATCTCCAATGGGTCGAAATCCGCATAGCGTGAATTTTCAGAACCATGTTTGGCAATAATTTGTGACTCAAGCTCACCATCCATTCGACGTAACTGGTCAGCAAGTCGCTTAATTGCTAACTCCATTTCATTCAAGGTATTGCCTAGCTGACCTAAGTCCATCTCAATACGTGAACGGTTAATCGAGTTTTCGCCTGATAAGTCAATCATCTTCTCGACGAGATCAGCCGAAATACGAATCATCTCATTACTGTTATCAGAAGAATTGGCTTCAGACCATTCACCCAACATAGATGGAGGTTCAACACCATCACCTTGAATAAATTCAAAGCCTTTACTGACAATACCTTGTTCTAATTCTGCAACACGGTTTGGCAATTGAACCGTAACATCCACATACTGAATGGATTCTAAGCTCAATTTGATGCTGTCAAAATTACTATAGTCATGGTTGAAGATTGCTTCTTTTAACCATGCCAACGTCGTTTTGAGTAAGCCGTCATATGCATTTGAGTTGAAATGATGAACCGCAAAATGCTCAAACGTCGTCTCAAGTTGATACGCAATTGCGGCAACAGGTTCATTTTCAACCATACGCGCACCACCCTTAATACTATGGGCAGCACGTTGTAATTGAAGCAATACGTTACGGTCACTACGTTGCTCAGTCCATTGATTTAATAATTGAACGGCTTGTTCAAGAATTTCTTCAGACTCTTCAAGGAAAGTTTCTTCCATGACAGAACGTAGATCATCATCTGGATGCTCAACATGTTCAGCAACCGCATGTTCAAGATGTTCAACAGCAGACTCAGTGTGAGCCGTCGTTTGAGCTTCAACCACTGCTTCTGCTGTGTCTTCAGCAACATCCATCGGCTCTGACACCGATACATCTTGCTCTACTGCTGCTTGTTCAGTTTCAGCAGAAATAGGAGCCGAAGCCAATCCGACTGGTTCTGAATGCTCCCCTGCCACAATTGACTGAATATTCTTAAGAATATCGATCACATTATTCGCTGGGTAGTCGATCCCTTGGTCACGAATGGTTTGAATACGATCTGAAATATCATCCTGCACCAAACGAATAATTTGAATTAACGCAGGCGTAATCGAAATTTGCTGACGAATAATGCGCTCATAAATCGACTCCAATTCATGCGAAATTAAACCCACATGAGACGCGGCAATCATATTTGCACCACCTTTTAGGGTATGCAAATAGCGCATTAAATTATTCAAAGCTGAAGTATTGGTCTGATCACGTGTCCAAGTACTGAGGTCTTGATCAATCCCCACCAATAATTCTTCTGCCTCTTCAATAAAGATCCCTAAAAGATCTTCATCAAAGTCATTATTCGCATCCGCCGCTTGCATCTGTTGATGATCAAGTTGAATACGCTGACTTAATTGTGCAAAGTCTACTGCTGTTGTATTTGCAACAGCGGCTTTATCTTCTACAGTGGTAACAGGTTCAGCAACTACATGGGCTTCTGGTGTTGTCGTCGCTGCAACTGCTTCAATGTCTTGTTGAACAAATGCAGTCAGCTCATTTAAGAAACGCTGAACCTCTTCACTTAACACCACACGCTGACCCGCCGCTAAAGTGTCAAATAAGTGAATAAACTCCTGATGTGCTTGCGCAAATAACTCATAGCCATAATCAGCATGGAGTAATTTAGGCTTTTCAACTAAAGACTGATACGCTGCACGCAGTTGAGTTGTGAAATCATGGATTCCAACAGACGCACGATTATCCGTATGTTCGATCAACTCTAAAGCTTGTTGACTAAGCTGTTGAATATAGTCTGGGAATTCAGCAAGGGCACGTTTATCAAACTCAAATTCAGCATCTAATAACTGATCAATATTTAATTCAATTAGTTTAGAAACCAAACCTTGCGGATTATCTTCAGGCGCCAATTGATCTTGGCTAGCAAAACCATAATCATCCCAAGCAGCTTTGAAGGTTTCATAAATAGATGCAAGATTTGCCTTATCTCCTGAACGCAGCACGTGTAAATAATCACGAACAAATTCAGCATATTGAATCAATAAAGCAGTTTCTTTCGAGCTCGATACGATTTCGTCTTGTAATAAGGTTTTGAATAAGTTTTCAACTTTTGAACTGGCTTCAAAAATCTCTTCGATTTGCGCCATTGACGAACTACCACGTAAGGTGTGTAGCGCGCGAATCAAGCCATTATAGTCTTGTGATTTACTGTCATCTGATTGGAGGAACTGATCAATCGTTTGTAGATGTTCTTCAGCTTCTTCAATAAAAATGCTCACTGTCTCTTCGACCAGTGATGCATCTGCATCCACTTGTTCAGGAGCAGGTTCTGATTCAACAACCGCATCAATCGTGTTTTCAAGCACTTCTACAGGTGCTGTAGCTTCAACATCAGTCAGTTCTAAACCAGTGACACCATCTTCAGATTTTAATTGATCTGCCAGTTTTAATAATTCTTCGAGTGCAGGCTCAAGGCTAATATTTTGTTGTAATTGTTGCCCCATTAAAACCAATGGACGTAAGTCAACATCCAATTCGGCAACATTTTTAAACCGTGGATAGAGCTTATATTGATAAACATTTAAAACTGTTTGTGCAAACTTTTGAACGGTCGGCGTTAACTGTACTGAACCCGCAATGACACGATTCAGTGTATCTTCAACTGCCCATGCAGTTTCACCCGCCGATTTTGCCCCGACCATACGACCTGAACCTTTCAGGGTATGGAAATGACGACGAATCGTCGTTAAAGTGTCTTTATCTTGTGGATTTTCCAACCAAGTTGTAAATAAACCCGCCAGTTCTTCAAAGATTTCTTCTATTTCTTCAACAAAAATCTCTAAAATTTCTGCATCTTGATCAAGATAACTATCTTCAGGAAGCGTAGTTGTTTCAACTAAATTTTTTAATATTTCTTTCATAGCTAAGGCTTCTTATGTTTTGCCACCAAGAAGGTTGCTCAAACTTAATTGTAACCATCACCTAAGACTTAACTGTGACGTTAAGTTCACCTTATCGATGTGTTATCTGTAATCGGTGCAGTACCCTAGCCGCAGCTAAGGTACTCCAGGTTTGCGCCTGACTTACTCTGGGAGTTTAAAGTCAGATACAGATTCACGTAATGATTCAGCCATGTTCGCCAATTCAGATACCGAACGTGCAGTATCAAATGTTGCACTGGTGGTTTGCGAGGTAATTTCTTGTACAACGTTCATCGTTGTCGCAATATGACCTGCTGAAGCAGACTGAAGTTTTGCAGCATCCGAAATGTTTGCAATCAGTTTCGCCAAGTTACCCGATACAGACTGAATTTCATCCAGTGCTACGCCGGCATCCTTAGACAAGTTCGCACCACGTACAACTTCCGAAGTCGTTTGTTCCATTGAAATTACGGCTTCGTTGGTATCCGTTTGAATGGTTTTTACCAAGCCTTCAATCTGTTTGGTTGCAGACGCTGAACGTTCCGCAAGACGCTGTACCTCATCCGCTACCACGGCGAAACCACGACCTGCTTCACCCGCCATCGACGCCTGAATTGCTGCGTTTAATGCCAAGATGTTTGTTTGGTCGGCAATATCGTTAATCAATGCGACAATATTACCAATCTCTTGTGAAGACTCACCCAAACGTTTAATACGTTTTGAAGTTTCCTGAATCTGTTCACGAATCGTGTCCATACCTTCAATTGAACGGTTTACGACATCTGCACCGTTTGCAGCAATTTGTACAGAACGTTCTGCTACGACAGCTGATTCTTCAGCGTTCGAAGATACTTGGTCAATCGACATTGCCATTTCGTTAATCGCGGCAGATGCACCAGCAATCTCTTGCGCCTGATGTTCAGATGCTTCTGCAAGCTGGTTGGTAATACCCTGCGTATTTGCCGTATATTGTGCAACTTCTTGAGAAGTTTCTGTAATACGCGATACAAGGTCACGTAATTGGTCGATTGCGAAGTTAATCGAGTCGGCAATCGCACCCGTAAAGTCTTCAGATACCGTCGCATACGAACGTAAGTCACCGTCTGCAAGATCGGCAATTTCATCGAGTAAACGTAAAATCGCGTTCTGGTTACGGTCATATTCTTCTTGAAGACGGGTTACACGGAATTTATCCGATTGACCACGTAAAGAAAGAAGTTTGAACACACAGATTAAGAAGGCTGTTAAGGCAAGAATCAACATTACCGCAGGTAAAATGGTTTTCAGACCTGTGCTAGAAGACAATTGATTTAAGTTGTCCAATAATTTGTCTGACTCAGCAAAAATTTGTGAAGATGCTTTACGTACGTTCACAATTTGCGTTGAGTTTTTCAAAATTGTCGCAGCCGCTGATTTTAATACATCGTCATATTCAGCTTTAATACCTTCAAGAGACTCACGTAATTCAGGGCTTTCAATACGTTGTACACCAAGCTCTGTACTACCATCCAATTGGGCATTTAAGTACAAACCGAAGGTTTCAGTATCGGCACTGAAGTCATCTGCAGACTCACGTGAGCTATCAGAACCTGAAAGCACCGAGCTGATCGAACGTAAAATACGTTCAGCAATGAATACCTGGTTTTTCGCAATAACCACCTGGTTCGAAGGCATGTCTTGACGTGCCATTTGGTCGACCATCAAGTTATATTCAGCCTGAATCCCCGGAATAGTTTCACCAATCGCGATGTTCGTGTCATATAACTTATTAATGATTTTTTGTTGCGAAGTAATCAAGTCAATACTTTTTGAAACCTCAGCCCACTGCGTATCTACAGATTTCAGCGCATCTGTATTTGCATGAATGTCTTTTACAGTTTCTAAGTTTTCTTTGAACGAATCTTGAGAGGCAATTAATTTTTTCATTGCATCTTCAGTACCTGATGCAGTTGCTTCAGTTGCTTGACGCGAAATTGTTTGCGAAAGAAGACGGAGTTCACCCAAACTTTGCGTTAATTGGTTACCGCGAGGAACGCTATAGAATAGGTATAATAAAATAATCGTTGCCAGTACTAATGAACCAATCGCACCATAAATAAATGGTTTGGATTTTTCACTATCACCAAAAACTCGAGATAATTGATCTGTCTGTGATTGCAGTTTTGCCAGAAAAGCATTACCGCCTTTACGACCACTGGTGCTTTCACCCGTATTTTTCTTTTTAAGTTTAAAGCCCATTCAGCTTCTCCCCGATTACGCCTTCTTTCGTTCGTGCGCGACAATTAATTTATAAATTTTATAGATGCGTTCATGTATTTTGGATTTTGCAGTAAACGACTGAAGAGAAATACATTCCACTGCTGGTTATGCTGGTGGAAATACCCCTGACAATATTCCTGCAAATTTCGATCCAACTCATTATGTTTAGAAAAATAACTTTTCTTATTAAAGTGTTGAATACCCAAAACTTGATCGACTACCAAACCGACATAATGGTCATTATGACTAATACATAAAACTTTTTGAGTGGGTGAAAAACTACTTCGATGACCGGTTATATATTGTGCTAGGTCAGACAAAGAAAGTAAGCGTCCCCGAATATTGGCTAATCCCATCACCCAAGGTTGGGTATTGGGAACTGGCGTATATTTTGGTGGGTAGATCACTTCAGCTACTTCACCTAAAGGAGCAACGTAATATTGCCCCATCATCTCAAAAGCAATGCCTGACCATCGGTTTACTTCATTTTCAGTGGAAACGTAGTTTTTGTTTCCTCGTTTTGCGATTCGAAGTAATTCGATAAATCCATTTGCTGCCATAGAGCTTTATCCTGCATTGAGGTGTTGCTTAATCACATCAATTAATTGTTTTTCGTCTACAGGTTTAGTCAGATAATCAGAAGCACCTTGGCGTTTACCCCAAACACGGTCAGTTGCCTGATCTTTGGTACTTACAATGACAATCGGGATATGTTTGGTGGTCGCACCACGTGCAATTTGACGTGTTGCTTGGAATCCATTCACACCCGGCATTACCACATCCATTAAGACCAAATCAGGTAACTCAGCTTGAGCCATTGTCACCCCATCTGCCCCATTTGAAGCTTCAATCACTTCAAAACCGTGTTTACCTAAAATTTCTTTAAAACGGAATGTTTCTGTTGGTGAATCATCAACGATTAGGATACGTGCCATGCTTTTTCCCCAAAAAATAAAAAATCTAATTAAGCTGTAACGTGATTACGAATTGCATTCAGCAATTCATCTTTACTGAATGGCTTAGTCAAGTATTCATCAGAACCTACAACACGACCCTTCGCCTGATCAAATAAACCATCTTTACTTGAAAGCATAATCACAGGAATATTTTGATAATTTTGAGAGTTTTTAATCAGGGCACAAGTTTGATAGCCATCTAGACGTGGCATCATTATATCGACAAATACGATATCTGGATTCGCATCTGCAATTTTTGAAAGTGCTTCAAAACCATCTACAGCAGTGACTACTTCACATCCTTCACGCTGAAGCAGCGTTTCGGCCGTACGACGAATGGTTTTTGAATCATCAATTACCATGACTTTTAGATTTTGGAATTTATCGTCCATTTATTGACCCTACCCATTGAGGATGTACAAACAATTAAGTTAGCAGCATTATTATTTACAAGTTGTGAACATTTTTAACATATCTTTACTTGCGTTTTCAATGAACATTTTCTGCGCAAACACACAAGATTTCTTGTTTTTATTAACTGCTTCACACTTTCCGATGACCAACGATTTTTTTTTAACTTGGAATAGTATTTAATTGTCTTAATTAAGCATATTATAGCAAGATTATTACTTTAAAATAAGTAATTTAGTCAACTTTAAACTGGGGAGTACAAGGTTGAGTCCGCTTACAAAAAAAATTCACTTGATTGGCCTTAAACATTTCTCAAAAAAAATCATTCTGACGACTTGTTTACTGGCTTATACCCCGCTTTTATTTGCTGCACCAAACAATATGCAGCAACCACAAAAGGCGACTTGGTATCGCTACTATGACAGTAAAGGCGTAGCAAACATCAGTACCAATGTGACACCAAATCACATCCGCTATGGTTATGAAGCACTTGATCAAAATATGCAAGTGATTAAACGTAACCGCCCCTACAATGCTGAAGCTGACATTAGACAAGCTCCTCAGCGTGCTGCCCAAGCACGTCAGCAAGCGTCAGATATCAAACTTAAAAAAGCCTATACCAATAGCCGAACTGCAGCCATTAAAAAGCGTGATGCACTGACTGGTATACGTAAACAGATCGTGTTTGAACAAGAACAATTAAAACAATTACAAAATGATCGTGTATTATTTGTTCGTCAAGAACGTGAACATTTTCGAAAAGGTGAAACCGTTCCGGCAAAATTAAAAACAATGTTGGATAATAATCAAAAAAATATGGTAGCGAAAAAAGAATACATTCAATCGTTACAAACTCGCTATCGAAATACAGAAGCTGAATACGACAGAATTATTACGCGTTTAAAAGCGATGGAATAAACTTGTTATTCAATTGCTTTTGTAGACCGCTGATATAAGGACCATTATGCACTCTGCACAGCAATCATCCCCATTTTTAAAGCTTAGCCTGCTTTGCATAAGCCTGACTTTGGCTGCATGTCAAAAAGAAGATCCGCAGCAAAGTGTTAAACCAGAAAATAAGATTGAATTGATTCAACAAGATCTGGTCACGATCGAACAAGGCAACGCCATTTCAAAAACAGCCTTTACAGGTACCATTCGGGCGGTCAATCAGAGCAGTATTCAAGCCCAAGTCACTGCGACTGCAACCAATGTTAATGCAGAAGTCGGACAACGTGTCAGCAAAGGCCAAGTGTTGGTGCGTTTAAATAATCAAGACAATGCCGCACGTCTTGCTCAATCTCAAGCAAACCTTGCATCAACGCAAGCTCAAGCCAATCAAGCTAAACTGATGATGGACCGTAAACAGCGTTTGCTGAATCAAGGCTTTATTTCCAAAGTAGAGTTTGAACAAAGTCGTGTCGATTACCAAGCTCAAATGGAAAATGTTCGCGCTCAACAAGCCAATGTCGATATTGCACGTAAAGCCAATCAAGATGGTACCATTTATAGCCCTATCCAAGGCGTGATTACCAAACGTGATGTTGAACCGGGACAAACGGTTGCTGCCGGACAAACCCTTTTTGAAATTGTCAATCCAGACCAATTAGAAATTCAAGCCAAATTACCAAGTGATCAGCAAGCTGCACTGAAAATTGGACAAAAGATTGAATATAGCATCCAAGGTAATAGCAATTTACTCACAGCACAAATCAGCCGGATTTCACCGATTGCCGATCAAGCCAGTCGTCAAATTGAGTTTTTTGCAGCCCCAAATGAAACCATTACGTCATTAAGTATTGGTGCTTTTGTCGAAGGTCACATCTTAGGTACAGATAATATTTCAGGCCAAAAAATTCCACTCGACACCATTCAAAGTCTAAAAGATAAACCTTACGTCTGGGTCATTCGTCAAAATAAAATTGCCAAAGTACCTGTACAAATTTTGAATCAGAGTTATAGCAATAACACCGCGATTGTTCAGGGCTTACAAAATAGCGATCTGATCAGCCGAATTAAATTTAATGATTCAGATATCAAACAAGATGTAAGTATCAGCCAAAATTAAAAGAATAAGGCAGGACAGTTGTTATGTGGTTAACCCGAATTAGTGTGAAATATCCTGTTTTCACAATCATGATGATGTTCTGTCTGATGGTACTAGGACTCGCATCTTGGCAACGTATGGGTGTTGAAGAGTTTCCTGATGTCGACTTCCCTTTTGTTGTTGTCTACACCAACTATCCGGGTGCTTCTCCTGAGTCTGTCGAATCTGAAATCACCAAGAAACTTGAAGATCAGATCAATACCATTTCAGGCCTCAAGCAAGTCATTTCTCAATCCAGTGAAGGTTTATCCACGGTTATTGTCGAATTTAATCTAGATGTCTCGTCCTCTGTAGCTGCACAGGATATTCGAGATAAAATTGCACCAGTAACCGCACAATTTCGTGATGAAATTGATGACCCCATCGTAGAACGTTATGACCCTACTGCCAGTGCAATTATGTCGATTGTTTTTGAATCGAAGGACATGTCTTTACGTGATTTGAGTTCCTATCTGAATCAACGGATTGTGCCCCAGCTTAGAACGGTTCCCGGTGTCGGTACGGTCAATTTATTGGGTGATGCACAGCGTCAAATTCGTATTCAAGTAAATCCGCAAAAATTACAAAGTTTCGGGATTGGGATCGATCAAGTTATAAACACCCTAAAATCTGAAAATATTGAAGTTCCGGGGGGGACTTTAAAACAAAAGAACTCAGAATTGGTGGTCGAAATTAAATCTCGGGTTATTCACCCAAACTCATTCGGTGATTTAGTGGTTGCCAATAAAAATGGCGCGCCGATTTATCTCAAACAAATTGCCGAAATAGAAGATAGCCAAGCTGAAATGGAGTCGAGTGCTTATCTGAATGGTAAAACAGCCGTCGCTGTCGACATTCTAAGAAGTTCGGACTCTAATGTGATTGAGGTAGTTGATAATACCCGTAAAACCTTAAGTAAAATCCAACAGCAATTGCCGAAAGGCACGACCGCAGAAATTGTGGTTGATTCTTCAAAAGGTATTCGTGGCAGCATTAAAGACGTGGCACGTACGATTATTGAAGGTGCAGTACTTGCGGTACTCATTGTATTGTTATTTCTCGGCTCATTTCGTTCGACAGCCATTACAGGTTTAACCCTACCGATTTCGCTACTAGGTACCCTCACCTTTGTTTGGATTTTTGGTTTTACTATCAATATGATGACCCTACTAGCTCTCTCACTGAGTATCGGTCTCCTGATTGATGATGCTATTGTAGTACGCGAAAATATTGTCCGCCATGCCGATATGGGCAAGGACCACGTCACCGCTGCACTCGACGGCACAAAAGAAATTGGTTTAGCCGTATTGGCCACAACATTGACCATTGTCGCGGTATTTTTACCTGTGGCATTTATGGGCGGCATTATTGGGCGTTTCTTCTATCAATTTGGTGTAACCGTCAGTACCGCTGTACTGATTTCAATGTTTGTGAGTTTCACCCTTGACCCGATGTTGTCTGCTCACTGGGCAGAGCGCCACGATCCAAATAAAAAGCCGGGTAAAATCAAACGTTTTTTTAACTGGATTTCGGGCAAGCTCGACAACCTAAGCCATCATTATGAAAAATTACTCAAGCTTGCTTTAAAATTTAGGCTCATTACCCTTTTAATCGCCGTCGCGTCTTTATTTGGTGCATTAGGTTTATCCAAAATGATCGGAACTGAATTTGTACCCGTACCAGACAAAGGTGAAATTCGGATCAAATTTGAAACACCAGTTGATGCAACCCTTGAATATTCGCAGGCTAAGCTTAAGCAAGTAGATCGTATAATTCGCCAACATCCAGAAGTCAAAGCCACTTATGGTGCAATTAATAGTGCCACTGATCGGGGTAAAAACCATGCTAGCATTCGTGTCACTGTTTCACCACGTACGGAGCGTAGTCAAACATTAACGGATCTCAACAATGAATTCCGTACCCGCTTAAAACATGTAGCAGGTATTACCATTACCTCGATTGCCTCAGCTGATGAAACAGTATCGGGCGGCCAAAAGCCGGTAATGATCTCGATTAAAGGACCAGACTTAGATGAGTTACAACGCATTTCTGACCGCTTCATGAAAGAAATTTCGAAAGTCGACGGTATTGTCGACTTAGAAAGCTCACTCAAAGAACCTAAACCGACCTTAGGTGTACATATCAATCGCGTTTTAGCCAGTGATTTAGGTTTATCCGTCAATCAAATCGCCAATGTATTACGCCCTCTTCTTGCGGGTGATAATGTAACAACGTGGAAGGATGATAAAGGCGAAACCTATGATGTAAATTTAAGACTCACTGAAGATCAGCGTCGACTGCCAACTGACATTCAAAGCATGTACATCACATCACAAAAAACCGATGCTGCAGGCTTACCTATTTTAGTTCCATTGGCAAGTGTGGCAAGCTTTGAAGAAACACTTGGTGCTTCACAAATTAACCGTCGTGATCTGGCACGTGAAGTAATGGTTGAAGCCAACACAGCAGGACGTCCTGCGGGTGATATTGGTGCCGAAATCAATGAGATAGAGAAAAACTTCGACTTGCCACCAGGTTATAGTTTTGTCACGCAAGGTGCCAATAAAGATATGGCTGAGTCTGCGGGTTATGCAATGACTGCAATTACCCTCTCTATTGTATTTATTTATATTGTTTTGGGTTCACAATTTAATAGCTTCATTCACCCTGCAGCCATTATGGCTTCATTACCCTTATCATTGATTGGGGTGTTCTTAGCCTTATTCTTATTTAATTCAACCATGAACCTCTTTTCCATTATCGGGATTATTATGCTCATGGGCTTGGTGACAAAGAACGCAATTCTACTCATCGACTTTATTAAAAAAGCCATGGATCATGGTGTAGATCGTTATGACGCAATTATTGAAGCAGGTAAAACCCGTTTACGCCCCATTTTAATGACCACCAGTGCAATGGTGATGGGTATGGTTCCGCTTGCACTTGGTCTGGGTGAAGGCGGTGAACAAAGTGCGCCTATGGCACATGCCGTGATTGGCGGGGTGATTACCTCTACCCTACTAACACTTGTGGTTGTGCCGGTGATTTTTACCTATTTGGATGATTTCCGAAACTTCCTTGCACGTCAGGCCAAAAAAATCATGTCATAATGACAAAATCTAAAATGAGGTGACTTTGGAAAATGTTCACCTCATTTTTTATTGTATACTCTCCACTTTAACGCTTAATTTTTTAGGACAGTTTCCATGCGCGCGAGTCGCTTTTTATTTGCAACGTTAAGAGAAACCCCAAACGATGCTGAAGTTATTTCACATCAGCTTATGCTTCGTGCCGGGATGATTCGTAAATTGGCTTCAGGTTTATACACTTGGCTGCCGATGGGCGTTCGCGTATTAAATAAAGTTGAAGCGATTATCCGCGAAGAGATGGATCGTGCTGGTTCACTTCAAGTCCTGATGCCTGTCACTCAACCCGCATCTTTATGGGAAGAATCAGGTCGTTTCGTACAATATGGTCCAGAACTTTTACGTTTTAAAGACCGTCATAACAATGACTTTGTACTTGGCCCTACACATGAAGAAGTAATTACAGATCTTGCTCGCAATGAATTGAAAAGCTATAAGCAATTGCCTGCAAACTTCTACCAAGTACAAACTAAATTCCGTGACGAAATCCGCCCTCGTTTCGGTGTGATGCGTTCACGTGAATTCATCATGAAAGATGCCTATTCTTTCCATGTTGACCAAGCTTCTTTACAAGAAACCTATGACAAGATGTATGCAGCTTATTGCAAGATTTTCACTCGTTTAGGTTTAAATTTCCGTCCAGTTCAAGCGGATACAGGTTCAATTGGTGGTTCTGGTTCACACGAATTCCACGTCCTTGCGTCTAGCGGCGAAGATGACATCGCATTCTCTACAGAGTCAGATTATGCTGCTAACGTAGAAATGGCGGAAGCAGTATTAGTAGGTGAACGTGCTGCTCCGACTAAAGCACTTGAAATTGTTGATACACCAAATCAGAAAACCATTGCTGAGGTTTCTGAATTCCTTAAATCAGACCCTACTCAATCTGTCAAAGCATTATTGGTTCAAGGTGTTGCTGAAGAAGGTAAAGCTGCACCAGTGGTTGCCTTATTCCTACGTGGCGACCATGAACTGAATGAAATTAAAGCAGAAAAACACCCATTAATTGCTGCTCCATTAACTTTTGCAACTGAAGCACAATTAGCTGACTTAGGCTTAACTGCTGGTTTCTGTGGCCCTCAAGGCTTAACCGAAAAAGGCATTACCGTTATTGTTGACCGTGCAGCGTCTGTACTTTCAGACTTTGTTGCTGGTGCGAACCAAGTTGATAAACATGCTGTAGGTGTAAACTGGGAACGTGATGCACAATACACCGAAGTTTATGACCTGCGTAATGTTGTTGAAGGTGACCCTTCTCCAGATGGTCGAGGTACAATCTTGATTAAACGTGGTATCGAAGTTGGTCATATCTTCCAGTTGGGTCAAAAATACTCTAAAGCGCTTGGCTGCAAAGTTTTAGGTGAAGATGGCAAACCTCTCGTTGTGACTATGGGTTGCTACGGTATTGGTGTAACTCGTGTTGTTGCTTCTGCGATTGAACAAAACTTCGATGACAAAGGTATTATTTGGCCGTCTGCAATTGCTCCTTTCGAAGTTGCTATCGTGCCAATGAATGCACATAAGTCACCACGTACAATGGAAGCAGCTGAAGCACTGTATGCAGAATTAACTGCTGCTGGTTATGATGTGCTTCTTGATGATCGTAATGAGCGTCCTGGTGTTAAATTCTCTGATATCGAGTTAACAGGTATTCCACACCGTATTGTCATTGGCGAGAAAGGTTTGGATGCTGGTACATTTGAGTACAAAGGTCGCCGTGATGAAGAATCAAGCAACCTCAGTAAAGAAGACCTTTTAGCGAAACTTGCAAAATAATTTGCGCTAAACATAAAAAATCCCGCTAGGTGCGGGATTTTTTATATCAAATATTTTAAGCCTTAACAGAATTTCAGCCCCCCGAAGCAGTTAGAACGAAACTCCTGTCCAGACAGTTTTAAATTGGTTAATGGGAAATCAATTAATGACGGGTTTTTAATCTCTTTAACATCCAAAGAAGAACCTGCAACACAACCAAAGAGTAAATCTCCACAGTTACGAACATTGGTACTTAGGTCATGGTTAATTCCGGCGATCGTTTGTTTCAATACTTCATCCGTAATCGCCACTTTATCTGATGGTGTAATACTGCCCAAATCGACTTCATCTTCCATCGCCAGCCACCACCCTCTTTCTGCTGCGACTGCAGCACCAGGCCAGAGTATTTTTTGAGCTTGTAAAGATAGCGAAGCAGGGTTATTTAGATAAAGTGCGTGAATCAAACCTAAACTTTGATTTACCGTAATATCGGTTTTTAGCCCAGTAAGATACCCCGTCACATCTTTATTCAAATTAATGTTTAAACCGAGTAAAGAGATTTGAGCTTCTAATGGACCACTAAAATCTAGACGATCAACAGTTCCTGTACCCTTTAACTGTACATCTGTCATTCGATTCCCACTTACAACAGTGGCAGGAATCGTAAAAGGAGCCGTGGTTGATTTTAAATTAAAAGAATAATTATCAGATTTGTAGTGAAGCGGTAGATCAACTTCAGCACCAAATAATGTCCCCTTAACAGCCCCTTCAATGTATTGCTGCGTAGAAGCATAGTCCATCACACGCTCGGCAGTTGTTGCAACACCCGCAGATGCTTTGGTTTTCATATAACCACTAAAGGTATTGATACCATTGGGTGTATTGCTATTTTCTGTACCTAATGTCATTAATCCAGAAATTTTTTCAGCGCTCAAACGAAAGCCCATCACTTCACGTGTTGCCGCTGATTTCGGATCTTTAATTGCAATTTCGATAAAAGGATTGGTCAGCAAAGCTGAAGTTGCCGCACGTTCATCCGACGTATAATTGCTATTTGCAGGCAAGCCACTCAGTGAAATATGATCAATATCAATATCACAAGCACCTGAGCCATTTGCACCACCACAACCCAATTGGAGCTTTTTAATATTGGCATTGAGCTCCATTTCAGCTTCCAAACCAAGTTTATAAAAGCCAACTTTGGATTGGTCAACGGCTTGTCCACTCTCATCCACAGAATTATACCCCTGCGTATATTCCATGGAGAGTAAAGCTTGACCATCAACTTTTGATAAGCTTTCATCATCTAAAGCCATCATTGCATGAGATAAGCTACTCATCGCAAATGTCGAGAATATCAAACCTCTGATTAACTTCTTTTTCATAACAAATTCCCTGTTCGTTATTTTATTTATTTGTTATTGATTTAATCTTACTAGCGTGGAGTAATCCCCATCGTACTTCGCATTGTTCCACCGGTTAGGGCAATATCCGCCATCTTTTGCATATTGCCATTTGTTAACATCGAAACTTCTGCACGAAACGCTTTAGACATATTATTGGTTGGATTGAATTTTACCTGATTATCAAACTCTACCGAATCTTGTTTCATTTTAATTCGAGCATCAAAGCCTAGATCGCCCTGCATTTTATTAATATTGATACTTGAAGCTGAAACGACACCGCTGGCATTTACATCTTCATTCATCAAACTTAAATAGCTTCCCATAACTTTTTGATCTTTCTTTTCAGCATCAGTTAATGCTTTAAATTCAAAGCTTCCACGGAAAGACAAATAGTTATTTTCTGCACTGTCATTTAGACCCGGCACTATAAATAGCTCACCCTTACCATCGAGTTTAAACGCAATATTCGTCAACACATCATCACGTTTAGAGAAATTATCTAAAGGTACTGTGGTCCCACATTTGGCAGAAGCTGTAGTCGCACAGTTATAGGTTGAACCCGGAAGTTGACCAATCGCTAACTCGGCATTGGCTGCAATCAATAAATTATCTGCACGTACATAGATGCCATCATTTTCATAGCCAATCACACCATCAGATTGAATAAGTGCATTGATGTTTCGTAAGCCTGCATAATAATTGACTTCTTGACCATTAATACCTTTTTTACCATCAATCAAAATAATGGAAGTTGTACTTGGTGTTCCTGTTTTTTTATCAACACCATAACCATCTGTGCTCATTACAAGGTTATAGCCAATACCTGATTTTTCAGCCGCATTTTTATAACTGTATTTTTTCTCTGATAATGCAACGTTGGCATTCATATTATAAATCGGGATACCAATCCCCCAACTGTTGTCATTACTTGCAATTGCAGCAATTGAGTTATCCGAAATAAATCGTGCGGTACGCGCGATGGACTGAAAATCCATACCACGAATCGCCACAAGTGCAAAATTTCCACCCGCCGTTTGATTTGACAGATTCTGGGTTAAAACATTATTGGTTAAACCTAATGTCGCTTTTAATTTATCATTTACCAGAAAATCAAGGCTTTTTGCTTGAATGGTATTGATATAAATATCGCCAAAATCAATATAGGCATTTTTATCAGCAACTAAAGACGTTAAATTAGAAAATTCAATGGCATAACTACCAATACCCGTATGGCCAATTTCTAAGGTTGTCGGTGCTTGACCTGCAACAAGACTAGGATCATCCTTTGAAGTGAAATCCGCGCGCACACCTAAATGTAAACCACCTGAACCAACGGACTCATATCCTGAAGCTTTCGTTGCTAGACCAAAATCTTTAATTCCTTCTTGATTGGCATTTAAGGCAACTCGTGCATTAGTGACAGCACCCGATGCTCCCATACGAATTAAATTGCGCTGTGCACCACTATCGGTACCGTATCGTAAATCGATATTAACGCCGGGGTTTGTGGCATCGCTACGTGAGCTATGTACATCTGAAGTATCCTTTACCCGCCCCAAATTGACCGCATGGTCTTTGCTCCCTGTGGATTTTGTGGTGAGAACAATGCCTTCATCAGCTGCGACATACATATAACCTGAACCAGCAAAGTTAAAGTTAAAGTCCTTTAAGGTTACGCTATGTCCATTCATACCATGACTAATGCTGGCATTTTGCAATTGAAATTCCATATACGCCGTATCATTACGGTTAAATAGACCATTGCTGGTTTCAAGTAATACCTTTAAAGGTGAAGATGTTGCAATCGTAAGTGAACCTAAATTTTGTGTAGGCGTTTGGCACGTTGTGCCTTGACACAGCAACATAATATTTTGTGCAACAGCCGTAAATGGGCTGACACTCGCAGCTATACGCATGCCTACACCAGCATCCGTAGTCCCGACATCAAAATCTAATTTTGATGTAATGGTGCTTTGTCCAACGCCATCTATTTGCACATTGTGCAAACCCATTTTCATCTTATTTTGGTCAGTTGGGTCAACCCAATTTAACTGATCAACTTTGACTCTAGAAACTTCATGGGTAATCGAAATACCATCTTGGCCAGTAACTGCACCCAAGCTTTCATCGGTCATCGCTTCAAAAGCATAGGCGTGTTGAGCAAGTAAAATACTGGTTGCGAGTGCCGTTAAAGTTGTTATTTTTTTCATCACAATATCCTTATATTCAGTCACAGCTGATTAACAGCGACCTGCACCATTTCCAGTGCAGTTAAAACTGAAGATGTTTAACTTTCCACTCATGTGCATGTTGCCATGCACATTAACACCCATAAATCCTTGTTCTGAACCACGATCAAAATCAGGCACTGCTAAAGTTGAAGTTGTTCCATCAGCTTTCTTTTCGGTATAGGTCGTATAAGTACTGGTATTTTCATAACCTTCCTTACCTGTCGTCCCTGTTTCCACCGCCAACGTAGCAAAACCTAAATTTCTAATTTTTAATGGCTTATCATCATAAAATGTCAACTGCATAGCCGTTTGTGGATTGCCTTCACGATTGATAATCGTCACACCATCTAGTGAAAATTGATCGATCTGTAACGTTCCTTGAAACTGTTTAAACACCAACCATTTCTTATTACCATTTGCATCCACATGATTATTGGGTGCAAGTGCTAAGCGACAAAATTCATTGGATGAACATTGATATCCATAAAAAGCTTGAGTCGTTTTACCATTCGCATCCATGATTGATATGTTGTTTTTTGACATATCATTGGCGTATTGATGGTTTAAGGAAAGTGTCCAACTGAGATCTGCACCGCCTTGGCCCGTTGCAGCGGTAAGTTCGCTATTATCCATAGACACTAAGCCTGCATGAGTTTGTGTCAGTGCAGCACAAACAATAGCGCATAAAATTTTATACATGTAATTTCTCCTACAGCCCTGTTGTTCTTATTTTTAAGTGCTGAATCAAGACGCCATCTATGGCAACAGATCCTAAGTTCGTGCTTTGTCCATTAACACCTTTAAACACTACACCTGTCGCAGTATCCGTACTTTTTGCATTTAGCAGATTACCAGGCAAGCGCTCTACTGTACCAATTGCAATACTACTATGTGTTGCATCACGCCCTTGGTACAGTGCTGTAGCATCTGAAGCATTGGCTTTTAAGTCTGTGCCACAACTATAGACGTTACATGTTGAACCTTTAAAGTCTGCAGCAGTTAAGCCTGATGTACCTGTGGTATTACCAACGATATCTGTATAGTAAGTATAAATTTTACTGTATATAGAAGGCACATTAGGAATACGTGTTACTTCCAAAATAATATTTCGACCTTCCGACCCCACAATAAAGGGCTGATACATATTGCCTAAAACTAAATTGATGTTTGGGCTATATAAATATAGACCTTCCGTTTCATGGAAAATCGGAGCGACAGAACGGTCCATCGCTGGTGTCGGTGCCGTACCATCATCCAGTTCGGAGCGTGCAGCTGTACTGATACGCATACCGCGAGCATCCAAATCACCGTCATTGATACTCAGTGACTCAGCACGATCATTGGTATTAATACGAATTAGGCTGGCTAAACCTAAGGTTTGGTTGTAATTTGTATTTGTAGATTTTAGGGTTTGAAAAATTCGAACTTGTGATCCATTAAAACTCAGGCCATTCGCAACAATTTGAGTACGTAAACGATAGTCTTTATCTAAGCCACTTGTCGGCGCACCGGTAATCGGATCAACAACATTACTTGAATTCAAAGATCGTGAAAATACGTCCATCCACAAACCAAGTTTGATGTTATTAGATGCATCATCTGCTGCAATTTTCTTTAATGGTGCCTCAATGGCTAAGTAACCAACATTCCCCTTATTATCTTTCGCAAATTGTTCAACATCTTGATTTCCCGCATGGAAAAGCCACGGATTTTCAGCTGTCCCCCAATTAAACCCTTGATCGGTATAGCGTGTTGCTAATGAACTTTTGCCATTTTTATCTTTACTGTTGGACAGGGCTAAGCCATATATAAATACATCTGCTTTCGATCTGAGACTCGATACCGTTGCAGTAGATGCAATTTGTTTGGCTGTAATCTCAGCATTTTTTTTCACAGTTGCTAATGCTGCATCGCTTGCCTTTTGAGCTTCAAGCTTGGCATAGTCCGTTGCCAACTGATTGAGGGTTTCTGCAGCTTTGGCATTCAACTGAGCATTTTTTGTTGTATCTATAATATTTGAACGTGTTATTTTTCCTGAGACATAATTTTTATAAAAAGTCGAAGTGGTTGGCAAGTTACCCGTACTATTGTTACCGTATAGTAACTCAATCATCTCATAGGTATTTTTTAAAGCGGCAGCTTGAGATTTTTCTTTTAAGAGCGGTGTAATTGATTCTTTCGTTGTGCCATCGTTTTCAAAAGATAAGCCAGCCGATGAACCATTATAATAATCTGCATAACGCTGATCGTAATATGCCTTCATCGTTGGTGATTCAAGATAAGACTGTACTAATCGGCCACGATATTCTGTTGAATATGTTGCGATGGTTTCATTGGTTACTCGTGTAGCATTATTGGTCTCATAAGTGCTTTTAGAACTTATAAAAGTTGAGTCATAAACACCGTTATAGCCCGTAACTCGGCCTTGCTGATAAGCATCAACATAAGCTGCTTTGTAGATTTTATCGTAAGCACGCTGGCCTAATTGTTCATAGTTTTCACCTGTAGGAATAATCCGAATAAAACCTGTATCGCTTTTCCCTGGATCAACCATACCTGACGCATAACTAGAAGCTGTAGAACGGTCATTTGGGCCTTGAAAGACCATTTTGAAATTTTCTAAAGTGAGTGCAACACCTTCACCAGTTGTGGCTGAAAGTGCTTCATCTGATAAATCTTGAAGCGCATATACAGATGGTGCAGCAAAAATGCTGACTGCGGCTGCTAAGCAACTCTGGCGGAATAACTTAGCCTGGGTGAATTGAGTCATCTCGACCTTCCTTTTATCAGATGCTCTGCATCTCTCTTATATTTATTCCTGAGAACTGGCTTTGATGTTATTGTCCATTTATTCCTTAAATGGAGACTTGTGATAGACCAGTCACTTAACTTTTTATTATGCTGAATAATTACTCAATTGCAAAAACTTCCCCACCGAATGGTCTATTTTCCGATGAATGACCCAACAAAAAAGCGGGCTAATTCGCCCGCTTTTTTAAACTCAATCCGAAGGATTAAGCTTTCGGTAATGTCACACCGGTTTGACCTTGGTATTTACCACCACGGTCTTTATAAGAGGTTTCACACACTTCATCTGATTCGAAGAACAACATTTGTGCGACACCTTCACCCGCGTATATACGTGCAGGTAGGTTGGTTGTATTCGAAAATTCTAAAGTCACGTGACCTTCCCACTCTGGTTCAAGAGGCGTCACATTGACAATAATACCGCAGCGCGCATAGGTTGATTTACCTAAACAAACGGTTAACACATTACGTGGAATACGGAAATATTCGACTGTCCGTGCTAGTGCAAACGAGTTCGGCGGAATGATACAAACATCTGATTCGATATCAATAAAGCTTTTATCGTCAAAGTTTTTAGGGTCAACAATTGCTGAATGAACATTGGTAAAGACTTTAAATTCACGAGCACAACGCACGTCATAACCATAGCTCGACACGCCATACGAAATAAGCTTTTCGCCATTTTCATCATAACGGACTTGGTTTTCTGCATACGGTTCAATCATGCCGTGTTTTTCGCTCATTTCGCGAATCCAACGATCAGACTTAATAGCCATTTATCTCTATCCAAAAACTTAAATCAATTATTGCGTGGTACTTTAACTGAAATCCGACTTAATGAAAATAAGCTTTGCCGAACTAAGCGGATTTAGTCATTTTGAAATCAATTTAGAGTTTTAAAATCGCAGAATAACTCAGTGGTATCGAAAAACTAACCAAGACTAGCGATGCTGTTCGTTGTAAATTGGCTTGATTGAGCCAACTAATTTTATTCGATGCCAAAACTGAACCAAGGAAGGTCCAAAAAAATGCAATAGGAACGATCAACAACAAAAAGATCAGCATGTGAGCTACATAATACTGCGCATTTTGCCAAGCCAATGCAGGAAAAATCGCAGATGCAAATAATAGTGCTTTAGGATTTAATAACGTCGCAACAAAGAGTTCGCGTGCACAAATGCCCTTTTGATTAAAATTTTCAGCAACAGTTGCTGTACGCCATAATCGCATAGCCAAAAATAGAATATAGCCAGCACTAAACAGTTTTAAAATGGTCGGCAGTAAAGGCAGATGTACGTAAATTTTACCAATGAGAAAACCCCATAGGCTAATCGAAATAAGATAACCAAAGGCTTCCGCTGGAATGAGTCGGAATGATTTACGTAGCCCAACTTGAATACCCGAAGATGCGAGTAAGGTATTGGTTGGTCCTGGCGTTAACAAAATACTGATAACTAGACCAATAAAAAACCATGAAATCATACTTTGACCTCAAACTTAATCCGCGAAGATTAATTCAGTTGTTTCGTATTAGCAAAATAAAAAATAGAAACGCTTATAAAAAACTCCTTATTTAATTATAAATTCAGTAACTTAAATAGAAAAACAAAACCTTAGCTGAACAGTCATTCAGAGCACCTTACAATTCAAAGAAATATCTTGAACTTATATTTATTAATAGAAATTTCACATGATTCCATGTATACCCTACAGTTTTTACACGTAACAAAATATTATTAAAATAAACGATATAGCTCCATGCCATTCTTACGCATAACCATTATTTATTGGAGACTAAAAAATCAAAAAAAAATACTTTTCAAAAATAATTGATTAAGTTATGTTCAATTGAGTAGTGGAAATTAAAATTAAAGCTCATCAAATCAATATTCAAAATTTATGTGTAAAAGGACGTTTCTATGAACCAATGGACAAAACTCACGTTACTCTCGGTTACTTTGGCGTGTATTACTGCTTGCTCAAATGATCAATCTACTTCAAAAAATACCACGGAAGGAAAAAGCGCAGAAACTGCTACATCTGACAAACTTCAAACCAAGTTCGTAACCATTGCAACTGGTGGGGCATCAGGACCTTACAATGTGATTGGGACAAGTCTTGCAGAAATTTATAACAAAACCTTTGGTGTAAATTCTAAGACTCAAACTACAGGTGCATCCGTCGAAAACTTAAACCTTCTGAAACAGAATAAAGTTGAAATGGCATTTGTTATGAGTGACAGCTTAACAGAAGCACTGAACGGAACAGGAAGTTTCGCAAATGGTAAAGTTGAGAATGTCAGCCAAGTCGCAGCGCTTTATCCCAACTACGTACAAATCGTAACCTCTAAAAAATCAGGGATCAAAAATATCGAAGATTTGAAAGGTAAACGTATCGCTGTAGGTGCACAAAATTCAGGTGTAGAAGTAAATGCACGTACACTGTTGAATGGTTTTGGAATCACCTATAAAGATATTAAAGTTGATTATTTAGGCTATGCTGAAGCCGCTGATGCTTTAAAAGGTGGCAAGCTTGATGCTGCATTCCTGACTAGTGGCATTCCAAATTCATCACTCATGGAACTTCAACAAAGCTTTGATCTACAGTTAGTTTCAATCAATGCAGATAAAGTCAAAGAAATAGCTAAAGATCAAAGTTATTTCTTACCGATGATTATTCCAAAAGGCACATATGGCAATACTGCGGACATTCAAACTGCCGCAATTAAAAATGCATTAGTTGTTCGCACAGATATATCGGATGATGATGTCTACAAACTAACAAAAACTTTCTTTGACAGTTTGCCTCAATTGGCAACTTCACACCAAGCAGCAACAGAAATCACGCTTGAAGGTGCTCAACAAGGCCTTGTAGCGCCTCTACATCCAGGCGCGAAACGCTACTATGATGAAGTGGCTAAAAAATAATAAGCTTCAAAAAAATGCAGTTTATACTGCATTTTTTATATTGTTCTTCTTAATCTATGCTAGCTATCCAACACTGTATACGCAGGTTAGAGTTGAAACTGATATATGCAAAATTTCAACTGATCAATTTGATTTACAGTGGAAGCATTCAGTAGAAAAGACGGCTTGGTCTGAACAATATCAGCGTCAAAAGAATAAGTTTTTACTGCGCCACACCGATTTGATTTCATTTGGTGCAGGTACACCCTCAAATTATCCCATTGAGTTTCAAAAAAATGGTGTGATTAGAATGCGGGTCAATCAAAATATAGATGAAATCAACTGGGTGATTTCTAGAAATATGCAAGGCACGATCCTCGCTGACCAAAAAATTTGGTCTATTTTTCAAAGTTACCCAGACTATAGTTTGGTCAACATCTCGGTTCAATATCAACCCAAATGGAAGTCTTGGTGGATTGGAGAATGCCTATGAATTCCAAAGAAGATAAAGTTGTATTAGAACAACTCGATGAGAAACAACAACAAGCCATATTAGAAAAATTTGATCGGGAATCTGTTACTCGAATCAATATGAGCAAATCTGTTACCTACTTTGTTGCATTTGTAGCGATCTTTTATTCATTATTTCATTTATTTATTACGTTTAATCCTTTACCTGAGTTAATACAGCGTGCAGCCCATGTCGCTATTGGCCTAGCACTCATTTTCTTACTCTATCCAGCTCGTCAAGCAAGCTCCCGGCAGCATATTTCACTTCTCGATTGGTTCTTGGCTTTGCTTTCCATCTTCAGTTTTTTATATTTATGGAAAGAATATCAATCTATTATGACCACTCGAGGTGGTATTCCAAATACCTTAGATATCGCGTTTGCAATTATGAGTGTGGTATTAGTCATAGAAGCAACTCGCCGGGTCATGGGGTGGATGCTGCCCATTTTAAGTTTAATTTTCCTGACCTATACATTTATCAGTCACTTTGATTGGTTGCCAGATCGATTAATTACTCGCCCTTATACCATCAGCGACATTTTCGGACATATGTATTTAAAAACCGAAGGCTTATATTCTTCGGCAATTGGTGCATCCGTCACTTTTATTTTCTTATTTATCCTTTTTGGTGCTTTTCTTGCAAAATCAGGTATGGGGAAATTGTTCAATGATCTTGCCATGGCATTGGCGGGTCATAAACAAGGTGGTCCTGCCAAAGTTGCTGTAATTTCAAGTGGATTTATGGGCAGTATTAATGGAACTGCTGTTGCCAATGTTGTTGGCACAGGCTCATTTACCATTCCATTGATGAAAAAAATTGGTTATCACAAGAATTTTGCTGGTGCCGTTGAAGCCAGTGCATCCGTCGGTGGACAAATTTTGCCGCCAGTCATGGGTGCGAGTGCCTTCATTATGGCCGAAACAACTGGCGTGAGTTATGGCACGATTGCACTAGCCGCATTATTACCTGCCTTATTGTATTACCTTGGCGTCATGGCTCAAGTTCATTTCCGTGCGGGTAAAGATGATCTGAAAGGCGTACCTAAAGCTGATTTACCTAAAGTAAAAGAAGTTCTAAAAGAGCGTGGACATTTACTTATTCCAATTTTGGCACTGGTCTTTTTCTTATTTCAAAATATTCCTGTGAGCTATGCTGCTGTCTACACCATCGTCCTGACCATCTTTGTAGCAGCTTTAAGAAAATCAACACGAATGGGTGTAAAAGATATTTTAGATGCGCTCGTTGATGGAGCCAAACAATCATTATCTGTGATGGCTGCTTGTGCTGTCGTTGGTATTATTATCGGCGTAGTAAGTCTGACAAGTTTTGGTTCAGTAATGACTTCTTCAATTATGAGTTTAGGTGCAGGTAGTCTCTTTCTCACTTTATTTTTAACCATGATTGCATCGATGATTTTAGGCATGGGGCTTCCATCTATTCCGGCCTATATCATTACTGCCACCATGGCAGCACCAGCACTCGCAAACTTTGATATCCCTGTATTAGTCGCGCATATGTTTGTGTTCTATTTTGGTTTATTTGCAAACATCACCCCACCAGTTGCCCTTGCCGCCTTTGCGGGCGCAGGAATTGCAGGCGGTGATCCAATGCGCACTGGGTTTCAGGCCTTAAAACTATCTCTTGCTGGTTTTATTGTTCCATTTTTATTCGTTTATAACCCTGCCATGCTGATGATTGATACCACCAATGTTGCAGTCAATGCTCGAGAATTTGCCTTTCCTGCATGGACAACTATAGTGAGTATTACTGTCACTTCAGTGATAGGAATTCTCGCTTTAGGCTCCGCAGTTGAAGGTTATTTCAAGACTTATCTCAACTGGTTCTGGCGTATTTTTTTAGGTGTGGGTGCGCTGTGTATGATTATTCCAGAAACCATTACAGATATTGTAGGCATTATCATGGTCATCATCGCAATTACGGTGAATATTATCACTGCTAAACGTAAAGCAAACCCGTCTCTTTCCTCCTAAAAAACCAATTAAAAAGCCCGGTAATTACCGGGCTTTTTAATTTCTTAGACTAAGGCGTACCCTCATTTGATGGGTGGGTTTTAATGACTTCAAATAATATTTAAAATTATTTGTTCCTCTATATTTTTTCAATGCTAAGCCCCTTGTAACAGAGGACATTTGGCAAAAATCTAAGACACAATGCGTTTGTACGGTTACTGCCGTTCAAAGAATTGATCCTAGCCAAAATAATAGAAATATCGTGAAAGCTATTTTGTAAAAACTAAGTACAAACGCGACATCCTTTGATATGCCTCAAGAATTTTATCCTTGGCAGACGGCTTATAATCGCAGGAAAAATAAGAAATTGTGCAAATCGTTTTTTAGATGTGTAATTCATAGACATCGTTGAATGTCTAAAGTTCAGTACTCATAATTTTCAAACACTCCCAATACCACGTTATAAAAAATCTGGCACGAGGCCAGATTTTAATACGATCAACTTAAATTTCAGTTCACCCTTAGAAAATACGGTTTTTATCTTTTTCAGCCTGAGGTAATGCATCTGCAACTTTTTGTGCAATCGCCATGTAGCTTTCAGCAGCATCATCACCTGCTATCACAGATGGTTTCCCTGCATCGGCATTTTCACGAATTTGTACATTCAGCGGTAAACGACCTAAGAGCGGAATGTCGTATTGGGCTGAAAGTTGGTCGCCACCACCTGTACCAAAGATTTGCTCTTCATGCCCACAGTTCGAACAGATGTGAGTCGACATATTTTCAACCACGCCCATCACGGGAATATGTACACGATTAAACAACTCAATGCCTTTGGTCGCATCCATTAATGCAACATTTTGTGGTGTCGTCACAATCACAGCACCTGTCACCGGTATACGCTGTGCAAGCGTCAACTGGATATCACCTGTGCCTGGTGGCATATCAATGACCAATACATCCAGATCAGGCCATAAAGTTTGGTTAAAGAGCTGCATTAACGCCCCCGTCGCTTTCGGCCCACGCCAAGCCACAGGGGTATTGTTATCACCTGTTAAATGGCCAATCGATAAGACTGCCAAACCATAAGCTTCAATTGGTACAAATTGTTCAGCTTCAATCATAGGCGTACGGCCAGCGTTACCGAGCATAGTTGGAATACTTGGACCATAGATGTCTGCATCTAATACACCAACTTTTAAACCCAGTTGTTGTAATGCAAGCGCCAAATTCACTGTGGTGGTCGATTTACCCACACCACCTTTACCAGATGACACCAAAATGACATTTTTAATGCGTGGATGTTTCGGTACATCACGCTGTTGTGGAGCCGCTTTTTGAATTGGTGGATTGTTTGGATCTTCTTCAGCCTTGGCTTGAGTAGCAGATGCATCCACAACAGGTGGCAGATTACTCGTAGTAGACTTTTGCTCAGTTTGTTCATTAGCTTTAGGCTGTGTTGAACAGCTTTCACCTTCTGCATGATGATGACCACAACCACCTTCAGATTTATGCCCTGTTTTTTGTTGAATCACGTGCATATTCAGCTCATTAATACCGCATTTTTCCAATGCATCGGCCAAATCATCATGGATTTTTTGTAAGTCATCGGCTTCTGAAGGAAAGGTATTAATCGTGATCTGCAAGATCTGACCTTGCACATTTACCTGTGTAATACGGTCTTTTAAAGCATTATTTGAATTGGGAAGTACATAGTTTTGTAAAACCTGTTGGATTTCCTCTTCTTTCACCTCTTGGGAGGGTGAAAACACAGATTTTAGAGAAGAAAGCCACGACATTATGTTGTCTCCAAACAGGAACATCAAAAGATAATAGCGATAGTTTACCTGTTCATCTGCCCCAGAGTAAGAGGGAGATGAATGACTTATTCCTATAAGCTTATAAAGTTGAGTAATTTAGTCAGCTTTCAAACAATTTTTCTAACGTGTGACACTTAAAAATGCACCTGCAACTGATTTTTGCGGCTAAACCAAAGCCTTTAAATTTGAATTGATTACATATCAACCATACATTTTCGGCGTAATTTCAGTTTATATTTCAGTCGTTTCAACAGAATAATCATAGCGATGGATGTGCAATCTAAAGGCACATTTTGTGCTTTTTAGTTTTTAAAATGGGGATGACGATGTATCCGAAGACTATCTATAAGAAGAATATTTATAAAACGACTTTATGTGCCTTGATGCTCCTGACTTCAGCAGCCTATGCAGAAATTGCGACTGAAGCCATTCAAACACCTGACCGACAAACTGTAGCGATTGGTGATAGCCTCGATCTCATGCGCTCGCGTATGCAAGCATCTCCGATGAAAATGGTGTCTTATCCGCTGCAAGAGAAAAATCTGCCTGCGAAACTAGCGGTAGATTACACCTATGAAATTGCCAATATGCGCTATGTGATTACCGTAGTCGATGATCAAGTCAAAAATATTAAGACTGAAAATTTAGATGGATTAAAACAATGAATCCTAAAAAAGCCGCTCTTGATAGAACGGCTTTTTTGATCAGCCCCAATTAAGCTTGATCATCTTTTTTAAACTTATTCAGTGTGTCAGTGGCTTTCTTTTTTAACTCGTCAAATTTCTCTGTCGCCTGCACTTTTAGTTCATCAAATTTTTCGACAGCCTCATGTTTAAGTTCGGAAGCTTTGACTTTGGCTTCATCAAATTTATGACTCGCTTCTGCTTTTAACTGCTCTAGACGGTCTTTGGTTTCAGCATGCTGTTCTGCATGTTCATGTTTGGCGTCATTTAAGGTTTTTTCACCCTCAAGCTTGAGTTCTTCAACTTTATGCTTTGTACCATCGAGTGCTTTTTCGCCTTCAAGTTGAGCCTCTTTGGCTTTGAGCTTTAGATCATCACCCAACTCTGACGCTTTATCTTTCAATTGATCAATTTTATTTTCAGTTGTCATCGTTCTCGCCTCTTCTCTGTTATTGTCTAACAATAGTTATAACGTGCTTTGACGGGATGACCTTAAAAATATGCATTTAGAAACAATTGAGCTACATGACGTTGCATTTATGCTTTTTGGCATAAGGTTAGGAGTTAAAATTGATCCGAGTTTAAATGTATTAAATCATTGAAAAATATAAAGGCTATTTTTATTGTATTGATATTCATCAATCTAAATTAAGCAAAAGGAATAACGGTAAAGCCCCTAATGACGCACTTTACCGCTACATAAAAAGATTATTTGCTGACCGTACTCATAAAGCTCACTGCGGAAAACAGCCAAATAAACAGAATAAAACTCCGTCCCTGATTAAAATGCGTGACATCGGTGCCATGCAAAATATTATGACGGGTCATCGCTACGGTAGAGCTGCTATCCATTTGGTAGGCTGCCAATTCGGCAAAATACGGATTCAACTCATTGGCAATTTTTGCTTTATGCCAAAGACTCTTAATTTCACTGCCTTTTAGACCGGGTACAATTTTATATACATCGACAAACTTGGTACCGCTCTGCTTTAAAAAGCCCGTTTGAATCAGTACATCCGTTAAAATGCCTTCTAACTGTGCATACAAGACAGGGATACAACCGGCATGGAAATTCAGCTTATACAGTTTAAAAGCTTCAAGTAGAACCAAACGACGTTGCGCTTTATTTTCACCAATCTCTAAGGCATCAAAGGCTTTCAACATTTCAGTTTGGAAAAACTCGCTATTGATGACATTCAGAAAATTAAAGTCTGCATCATTTTCATGTTGATGTTGATGAAGCAGTTGCCAAAAATACAATAAATTTAAAGCATCATTCGCTACTTTCATTTCTACAGGCTGATCTAATTCATCGGCCAATACATCGAAGTAAGGTTCAGTTGTAGCCAAATCACGTAAAGTCTGAATCAGTAATGCATGTTCATCTGCCGAAATCTGCTCAAGGTATTGTTGTGCTTCTTTGACAATGTGCTGACCGAGTTGTTTATTACGCTGTTGATTTTGCGGAATACGGGTCACAGGCTGGTCGTCATCATAATCGTCGTCGTACATGGGCTTGTCACTCTAAAGGCATCACAGATATGCCCTATTATCACTGTAATTGTGTCAGCAATATAGATTTTTTTACTTTTGCAAAGATTTCACCTATTCCCTTGTGCAAGTACTGGCTATCTCATGTAAAATTACAGCCCATTGCATAAATACGAATGAGAGAGTCATATCCGTGCGTAATATTTTAGTTACTAACGCCCTTCCATACGCGAATGGCCCAATTCATATGGGTCATTTACTCGGTTATATCCAAGCTGATATTTGGGTTCGTGCCATGCGTGCAATGGGTCATAACGTGACTTATGTATGTGCGGATGATGCTCACGGCACAGCGATTATGCTACGTGCGGAAGCCAATGGTATTTCGCCTGAACAGCAAATTGCCAATGTGCAAAAAGAACATGAACGTGACTTTGCTGGCTTTAGAGTTGACTTTGACCATTACGACTCAACTAATAGCCCTGAAAACCAAGCACGCGCTTCAGAGATTTACATTAAGAACCGTGAAGCGGACAACATTGCTGTACGCCCTGTGACGCAATTGTTTGACCCTGAAAAAGCAATGTTCTTGTCGGATCGTTTCATTAAAGGTACATGCCCGAAATGTAAAGCGGAAGACCAATACGGCGACTCATGTGAAGTGTGTGGTACAACCTACAACGCAACTGAATTACTCAATCCAAAATCGACTTTGAGCGGTGCGACACCTGTAGAAAAATCTTCAGATCACTACTTCTTTAAACTGCCAAACTTTGGTGAATACCTGCAAAAATGGACACGAGACGAAGGCCGTCTGCCTGTGTCAATTGCCAACAAACTCGATGAATGGTTTGAAGCAGGTCTGTCTGATTGGGACATCTCGCGTGATGCGCCTTATTTCGGTTTTGAAATTCCTGATGCACCAAACAAATACTTCTACGTTTGGGTTGATGCGCCAATTGGCTATATGTCGAGCTTTGAAAACTACATCAAGACTAAACGTCCTGACCTAAGCTTTGACGACTACTGGAAAAAAGATTCTAAAAATGAAGTCTATCACTTCATTGGTAAAGACATCGTTTACTTCCACGCGTTGTTCTGGCCTGCAATGCTTGAAGGTGCAAACTACCGCACCCCAACAAGCTTATTCGTCAACGGTTTCTTGACTGTAAATGGTCAGAAGATGTCTAAATCTCGCGGTACGTTCATTAAAGCGGAAACATACTTAGAGCATTTAAACCCTGAATATTTACGTTACTACTTTGCATCTAAGCTTTCTGACAAAGTTGAAGATTCTGACTTGAACCTTGATGATTTCGTTCAGAAAGTAAACTCTGACTTAGTGGGTAAAGTGGTCAACATCGCAAGTCGTTGTGCGAAATTCATCAATACTAAATTTGATAACAAACTTTCTGCAACGTGTGCAGAGCCTGAATTGGTACAAAGCTTTATTGATGCAGGCGCTTCAATCGCTGCTCAATATGAAGCACGTGAGTTCTCTGCAGCCATCCGTGAAATCATGGCGCTTGCGGACAAAGCCAACCAATATATCGACGAGAAAAAGCCTTGGGCTTTAGCGAAAATTGAAGGTGAAGAACAACAAGTTCACGACGTATGTTCTGTTGGTATTAACCTATTCCGTCAATTGGCTGTTTACCTTGCACCAGTACTTCCTACCTTGGCAGCAGAAGTTCAAAGCTTCTTAAAATTAGAATCTTTCGACTTTGCTTCAGGCAAAACAATTTTGGTGAATCATGAAATTGCTCAATTCCAACCATTGATGCAACGTGTAGACCCGAAAGCAGTTGCTGCGATGGTCGATGCGTCTAAAGATTCTTTAGCTGCCCCTGCGGAAGCTCCAAAATCTGAAAAGAAAAAAGAGAAGAAAGCTGCTGAGAAAAAGCCTGAACCTAAAGTAGGTGAAGCTGAAATTATTGGCATTGAAGACTTTATGAAAGTTGACCTGCGTGTAGCAGAAGTTTTAGAAGCAGCTCACGTTGAAGGTTCTGACAAACTGCTTCAATTGACTTTAAATGTCGGTGAAGCTGAGCCACGTAACGTATTTAGCGGTATTCGTGAGTTCTACCAACCTGAAGACTTAAAAGGCAAATTGGTGGTGATGGTGGCGAACCTTGCTCCACGTAAGATGCGTTTTGGTATTTCTAACGGTATGGTTTTAGCTGCGGGTAATGGCGAAGGTGTTTGGGTGATTTCACCTGAAACTGGTGCTAAAGCTGGTGATAAAGTGTCTTAATTTTTAGATTAAGATAAGAAAAAGCCTCTACGTTGTAGGGGCTTTTTTGGGCTTTAAGTTCCCTCTCCTTTTAGGAGAGGGAAAATTCATTGTGAACCCAAAGAAACCATTCATTCCAAACAACTAAAAGCTTTAAGCATTCACTATGCTAAAAAGAGCTAAAACTAAAATATTGACAAATCGCTCTATGAAAAAAACTACTTATTTAAACTAAAGTAAATTTAATTTATTGATATTTCATTATCTTTATATAAAATGTGCTCGCTTTTTATAATTTATTAATCTTAGGGGTACAACATGAAAAAATTATTGGTTGCAGCACTAGCAGTTTCGACAGTGGCTTTCACTGGCTGTTCAATCCGTATGGCGGATATGACTGTAGCATCTACAAAAAACTATAATTTAAACTCAAATCAGTTCGTAAAAGGTCAGCGCGTTACTGGTGAAGATAAAGTACCAGTTGTGTTATTCCCACTAGGTATTCCAAATTTCAAAACAGCAATTGACCGTGCTATCGAAAAAGACCGCTGTGCAGTTGCACTTTCAGACGTTGTTATCACTCAACTAAACCAAGCATTCCTTGTTGGTCAAATTGGCTATCGCGTTGAAGGTACACAAGTTATTGACCGTTCACAACCAGAATGCAACAAATAAAATTGCATAAAAAAGCTTCTATTCGTAGAGGCTTTTTTCGTTCAATCACTTCATACCAAAAATCAACTTTAAACCCAGCACTGTCATCACTGCCCCAGCTGCCCGATCAAAACCCGCTTTAAACTTCAAATAGACTTTACGTGGTTTTTCTGCCGACAAAGCCACAGCGACCAATGAGCACCAGCCTGCATCGATAAAGAAACACAAAACTGGCAGTACAAAGTAAAAATACGTCGGAATGTCTTTCGGTAAAAGTGCCGTAAAAATACTGGCTAACACAATTGCAATTTTCGGATTCGACAACTGGGTAATTAAACCAGTGGTAAATGCACGACGAAGTGACATTTGCGAGCTGCTGGCATCACCAGCTTCAATCGGTTCTTTGGCATGTTTTATAATTTTAAATGCCATCCAAAGCAGGTATAAACCACCACAAATTTTTAAAGCCAAATATGCAGAAGGTACAGCCAATAAAAATGCCTGCAAACCCAATACCGCTAAAAGCCCAAATATTGCAGCGCCCAAACCTGTACCAAGTGCGGTAAATAAACCGTGTTTACGTGAAATCGCAATGGAATTCTTCGCCACATAAATTGACGTTGGCCCTGGGCTCATTGCACCAAGTAATAGTGCTGCCGCAATCGAGCCTAATATCCAAAATGATTCCACTATCACACCGTTTTCACTTAAATTCGTGGCAATTTTACAGATAGAATCTCTGAATTTCTCCCTATAATTTGCAGTGTTTATTTTAATTGACCAAATTTTTCACTATAAATAACTTGAATACTGCATTAATCCATCGCATGATCGCTAAAAGTACAAATTAATATCAAGACAATGAAATTAGCCGAAGCCCTACTTTTACGCAGTGACTTACAAACTAAATTGGCCTCGCTGCAACAACGAATCAATAACAACGTGCTCATTCAAGAAGGTGATGCACCCAGCGAAGAACCGAATGCTTTAATTCAAGAAGCATTTACCGTAAATACAGAACTTTATGGCTTAATTGAAAAGATTCACGCCACCAACGCACAGGCTAAAACCCGTTCTGGACGCTGCATGCTTTCAGTGCTCAATGAACGTGATTTATTGACCCAGCAGCATCGAATCTTGCAACAAGCAATCGACAGCTCACGCCGTGAAAATGGTCGTTATAGCTCGAGTGAAATCCGTTGGATTAAAACCATTGCAGTGGCAGATTTACAGAAACAGGCCGATAGCATTAGTCAGCAACTTAGACAAAATAACTTAGAAATTCAGGCATCCAATTGGCAAATAGACCTGATAGATTGACCTGATTTAAGCATTTGAACCACGGTTCATTCCAGTTCGGGCATACTGGGCGAGTACAGAGCCTTTTTAAATGTTTGTAAGGCTTTAATCCAACAAACTACACTGCAGAAGTAAGACGTCTACTTCAAAATGTTCACACATCTGACGTAGCACACTGCATCTGTGACTCTTTACATGTCACGTCTCACTACCGTGTACTGACAGTATGTCCACCCTATTTTTTTTACGGATCCATCTGCTAATCGTCATCTGCAGCGGCTTCATTGAGTGCAACATCTTCACGCGGTAATTTATAATCAAGGTCATTTACAGGGACACCACCAATGATCATGGTGCGATGTTCATTTTGAGGACGATGCAATTCGTCAGTCGTATCACAACCCACCATCCAAAAACTGCACAGGCACAGCATAGGCAGCACAGCCCGACTTAATTTGCTCATTGGATGCCCTCCATTTTTATAATTATCTTGTTTATAAATTCAGCATAACATTTTTGTGCAGATATTCACCTTATTTATCTGCCGATTTAGGGTCAATTGTCAGGAATTATGTCTCGACGGTCTTTCCAATGCGGATGCAAACTGATGCCGATAGAAAAATATTTCCTTTTAAAAATAAATAATTGATTCATTTTATTTAACTACATAGAAGACAAGTTACAAAACTGCTATCGAATACGATTTTACTTCGGACACTTTTGTCCGTTTAATATCTAGATAAATTTAAAATGATGATGCCAAAGAATAATGTCCACACGTCAACAACTCGCTGCACAAAACCGAGAAATCCTTTTAGAAGCTGCGATTGAGGTTTTCCGTATTCACGGAATCAATGCGCCTTTACAACTCATCATGGATCAAGCTCAAGTTGGACGTGCGACGTTTTATCGTAATTTTAATGACCGTCGTGAGTTGGTACTCGCCTTAATGCAAGCTGCCTTAAACCGACTTGAACAACGTGCGCTTAATTATGCACAGTTCGATGATGGATTTATTCGCCTCATTCAAGACCATATTTATAATATTCCCTATCTCACAGCCCTAATGGAATATTGGCGTGTGATCGATCGGGATGATCCCGCCATGGTTGAAATATACCAACGACGTGATGCCATATTGCAACCGATGATTGATCAGGCCATTCAAAATGGTCGCTGCCGAGCAGACTTTAAACCGGCGGACTATGCCATGGTCACCTCCATTTTACGTGCAGCTTTGCAAGGCCATACCGAAGCAGATCAGGAAAAACTCGCCAAACGTGCCGTGGAATTTTTACTACATGGTATTTGCGGGTAACACGTCATGTCCAAATCACCGCGTTTATTAGAACCTGCTCCGGATTGGACACCCGAAGAAAAACCGACTTTGCCCGGATCTCCCGCTGCCATTGCACATCCCACCTATAAGCGTTTTTTATACTTCTTTATCGGTTTATTTGTTGCGATCTCGGGGAGTTTAAGTAATGGATTTATCACGGCAAATTTACCCCTTCTACAAGGTGAATATGGTTTAACGCCTTCAGAAGCGGCATGGATTCCTGCGGCATTTGTTATGGCCAATGTCAGCTCTAACCTGATCTTATTTAAAGCCCGTCAACAATATGGACTTAGGCTATTTTCAGAAATTGGTTTGGTTTTATTTATCGCGGTAATGCTGCTGCATTTATTCGTCCATACCTATGAAATGGCAATTTTTGCACGGGTGATCAGCGGCTTACTTGCAGCTCCACTCAGTTCGCTTGGGATGTATTACATCATGCAAGCCTTTAAACGTGCTCATTTTGGTCGTGGGCTTTATCTAGCTTTAGGCTTTCAGCAGTTGGGGATACCGCTGGCATGGATCATGTCGCCCTATCTGGTCGATGTAAATGATTGGTCTATTTTCTATACCTTTGAATTAGGTTTAGCCTTATGTTGTTTGGCGATGGTGGTCTCGCTCAAACTGCCACGAAGCCTACGTATCGAAGTGTTTGAAAAGCAAGATTTATTCACCTTTGCATTATTGGCACCCGGCTTTGCTTTGCTATGTATCGTGCTAACTCAAGGCCCGATTCTTTGGTGGTTTGATGCTGAATGGTTGGCTTATTTACTCATCGCCGCTTTGATTCTTTTAGTCGTCGGCCTGACCTATGAACATTTTCGGGTCAACCCCCTGATTGTCACACGCTGGCTCGGAACATCGTCTACCGTGAGTTTTATTATCGGTGCCTTTGCCATTCGCTTTCTCATGTCAGAACAAAGCTATGCGGCAGTGAATTTTTTGAAAACCATGGGCATGGGACCCGACCAATTCGTTTCTTTTTATACCGTCGTGCTGATCGGGATTGTCTTAGGCACAGTGTTTAGTGCCCTGACCTTTTCCAAAGAAAAAATCGTGCTTCATCTACTCGGTGCAGCAGGTCTCGTGCTCTTTGCCTGTGCACTGGATTATCACCTGACCAGTGATGTTCGACCGCATGATTTTTATTGGAGTCAGTTTTTGGTGGGCTTTGCCAGTGGCATGTTTATTGGCCCACTTTTGCTTACAGGCATTGTCAGTGCTTTGCAAAAAGGCCCATCGCACATGGTGACGTTTATCGTACTATTTTCTGCAACGCAAACTTTTGGTGGTCTCGTCGGCTCATCGTTCTTTTCGACCTATCAGCAAATGCGTACCCAAACCTATCAGGCACAGATTTATAATGATTTATCGCAAACCTCCCCTATAGTGGAACAGCGCCTACAACAATTGGCGCAAAGTGCGCATCAATATTCTTTAGACTCAAATTTAGACCAACAACAAGCCATACGTAGCCTTAATCAAACCATCACTCGAGAAGCCCAAGTTCGAGCCTATAACGATGTGATTTTTTTAAATGGCATCTTCGCCGTTTTATTGTTGCTTTGGGGTTTATTGCTGATGGGCAAAAATAAATATCAATTACGCCAACAGCAACGCACGGATAGCAGTTAAAATTTTCCCGACTTAAACAACATAAGCAACCGCCAAATGACCTAATCGATATTGAGAACAACATGACCGAAGTCCATAAACCCACTGAGCAAGCAGCACCGCAGCAACCACAAACAGCAACCGCTATGCCTGCGCCATCGAGCAAGCTTATTTCTACGCCGCAGCGTACCTTGATTTTTATGTTGATCATCCTCTTGTTGGGAATTGCGCTGATCTTATGGGCGTGGCGGATTGGTCCATTTCATAACAGTATCGAGTCGACTGAAAATAGCTATGTCAAAGGCAAAACCACGGTGCTTTCATCACAAATTAATGGTTATGTGAAAGATGTTTTGGTGACGGATTTTGATCATGTGAAAAAAGGTCAAGTGCTTATGCATATCGATGCAACGACCTATGATCAAAAAGTCACACAGGCTGAATCTGGGGTGGAACAAGCACAGAACTCGCTTGCCAATCAAAGCCAGGCCATTGAACAACGCAGAGCAGATATTACGGCAGCCGAAGCGAAAGTGGACCAATCACGTGCGGCCTATGAATTAGCTCTTGCACAAATGACGCGCTACCAACAACTCGGCAATACTGGCGCTGCATCGAAATCAGAACAAGATAAAGTGATTGCAGACGCTAAAAATAGTTTGGCCCAACTTCATCAAGCAGAAGCCAATTTACTAGTTGCCAAAGAATCATTCAAAACTGCACAAGTTGCAGCGACAGGGCTTAAAGCGCAAGTGAATAGTGCCAAAGCACAATTTGATCAGGCAGTGACCACTAAAGACTACAGCACGATTGTGGCACCTATGGATGGTCAGCTTGGCGAAGTCAGCCCACGTATTGGTCAATATGTTGCGGCAGGCTCTCAACTGATGTATTTAATTCCACAGCAGCGCTGGGTGACTGCTAACTTTAAAGAAACGCAAATTGCAGATATGCATATTGGTCAAAAAGCTTGGTTCAGCGTCGATGGCATGAAACATCAAAAATTTTACGGCAAAGTTGAGCAAATCTCCCCTGCGGCTGGTTCTGAATTTAGTGTATTGAAACCTGACAATGCCACAGGAAATTTCACTAAAGTCGTGCAACGCATTGCCGTGAAAATTGCGATTGATCCCAATCAACAAGGTTTGGAAAACTTAAGACCCGGTATGTCTGTCGTCACCTCCGTTGATGTTGCTAGTTAGCAGATATCGGCAGTGAAGTGCTATAAGCAGAGTTGAACTGACCAAGATGCAAAGGATTTTATCTTCTGCACCTCCCGTTTTACAATGCCTACCTATTTGAACTCTAACCACCAAGATAACGATTACCAACATGTTTGAATCTATCGCCCACGCCATTCCTGAGCAGACTATTCAATATCAAGGGGTTGATTTGTGTATTAAGCGTTTGGACTTGGTACACCCACAAATATCAGGCAATAAATTTTATAAACTCAAATATAATTTTATTGAGGCGCAGAAATTAGGGTTTAAACAGGTGCTTAGCTTTGGCGGTGCTTATTCAAATCACATTGCAGCCACTGCATATGCTGCACATTTATTTGGATTCGGCAGTTTAGGCATCATCCGTGGGGAGGAATTACAACATCAAGCCCGAAATCCTACTTTAGCCACCGCTGAACAATTTGGTATGCAGCTCAGTTTTGTTACACGCCAAAAGTATCGAGAACAGAAACAAGCAGACGCTTTAGTGCAATTACGACAGGAATTTCCCGAACATTATGTCATTCCTGAAGGTGGAAGCAATGCATTGGCTATCCGTGGCTGTAGAGAAATCTTAAGCCATGAAAATCAACAAAATTTTGATCTCATCTGCTGTGCAGTCGGTACAGGTGGAACCATAACGGGCTTGATTGAAGCCAGTGCTGAACATCAACACGTTCTAGGTTTTTCAGCGCTCAAAGGCAATTTTCTTTGCGACGATGTTGCTCAGTTGACACAGAAAACCAATTGGAACATCAGTGATGAATTTTGCTGTGGCGGCTATGCCAAAATAACGCCGGAACTATTACAGTTTATGCAGGACTTTGAACAACGCTTTGCGATTCCATTAGAACAGGTTTATACGGCTAAAATGCTGCGAGGTATTTTCTGCATGATTGAGCGGGGTCAAATTACAAGCCATCAACGTGTTTTAGTGATTCATACTGGTGGCCTACAAGGTCGCCTGAAAGGTTCAACCGAAGCGCTAAAAAGCGTATAATCCTGCGTCCTTTCTTCCACGCGGAAACTTACCATGTCGCAAAATCAATATGATGTCCTTGTTTTAGGTGCTGGTGCATCAGGCTTAATGACGGCATATAAAGCGGCGCAGCGTGGACGCAAAGTTTTGGTGGTTGAAAAAGCCAATAAAGTTGGCAAAAAGATCCTGATGTCTGGTGGTGGTAAATGTAATTTCACCAATTTGTATGTCGAACCAGAAAATTATATTTCACATAATCCACACTTTGTTATTTCAGCATTAACTCGCTATACCAACTGGGACTTCATTGGTATGGTCTGCGAATATGGCATTGAGTACGAAGAGCGCAAACATGGGCAGTTATTTACCCAAAATGGTGCAAAAGAAATTCTCGCCATGCTATTGGCAGAATGTGACAAAACAGGCTTGGTAGATATTAAAACCAACTGTGAAGTAAAAGCAGTCAATGCCTTACCTGAACAAGGCTTTCAAGTGGCAACCAATCTAGGCTATTTTGAAGCAGAATCGGTGGTTATTGCCACTGGTGGTCTGTCCATTCCAACGTTAGGTGGTTCAGGAATTGGCTATGAGATTGCCAAACAATTTGGTCATTTTGTCTACCCCACTCGTGCAGGCTTAGTACCCTTCACTTTCTCCGATAGTTTTAAAGAAGTAACCACTCGCTTGAGCGGCAATGCTGTTGAAGCGACGTTATCGAATGAGTTAAATAGTTTTACTGAGGCTTTACTCTTTACTCACCGTGGTTTAAGTGGCCCAAGCTCATTGCAGCTTTCAAACTACTGGGATGTCGGTCAACGCTTTAACATCAATTTCCTTCCAGCTTTAGATGTTTTAGATTTCCTCAAATCTAAGAAATCTAGTCAACCAAAAGTGTTACTGCGCACACTGTTCAATGAACACTTACCGAAAAGTGTAGTTATAGAATTACAAAATCTGATTTGGCCTGAACAAGCTGAATTAGCCATTGGCAATATCAGTGATGAAAAACTAGAACTCATTGTAAGCCGTCTGGAAAGCTTTGAAGTGAAGCCATCAGGCACTGAAGGTTACCGTACTGCTGAAGTTACACTCGGTGGTGTCGATACCACTGAAATCTCATCAAAAACCATGGAAAGTAAAAAGCAGAAAGGTTTGTACTTTATTGGCGAAGTGCTCGATGTAACAGGTCATTTAGGTGGATACAACTTCCAATGGGCATGGGCTTCTGCGCATGCAGCTTCCGAATACGTCTGATCTCGACATAGCGTTAATAAAGCACTAAAGTTACGACAGTAAGAGTAATTTCACATTTATAAAAAAGATTTTTAGGTCTATTCGACGGAGTCTTACATCTAAGGATTGAATAAAAAATTAGCCTTCGGCTTGAGGTACTCTTACGAAGCACGCTTCTCATTAGGCAAAATGAGAAGCGAAGCTTCGCAAGGAAACCATCTTGCGGAGCAGTGCTCCTCACCGCAAAACTCGTTCACTATCTTCAAATGATTCGATGTATTGCAAAAACATTTTTGATTAAATGTAATCCTGTCTGAAACAATTGCGGATGACATTACCGCGTATCATTCTTTTATTTAAATCAAATAGGACTTCTGATGTCACGTAGAAACATCAGTTGATCATAATCCGCAGATGAACTCTGTATAAAAAAAGGGCTGATTCATTCAGCCCTTTTTTATGCCCGATCTAACTTATTCAAGATAGTCGGTTTTAAATAATGATACCGACGACGTCGAAGTTCGTTGAATTGTCAGATCCATTTTTTCAACGGCAACTGAAATATGTTGTGGTTGCACGCTTGCGGTTTGTTTGAGTGTCGATACTAAAGTATTGAGCATTGAAATTACCCCCATTTTGCCATTCCTTTGCACGGATCATAAGTGTCATTCATGACAGCAATATGAATCCTAAGTTTTTATATTTTAAGTAATATTCCATATATCACTATTACTTAAAATACCAATTTTCGGGTAAATTTCAATCATTATTTTTGGACTGATTGGTATAATTTTTTTCACTGTTTGGCGGTGATTGTTCTTTCTGCTCCAAATCAGTGCGTTTTGATTTTGCAAAAATAAAGCGTCGTGCGCTCGCCAAAAAACCTACCGTGATCCCTGCAATAATCACTGGGGCTAAAAATTTATTCGGTGCTTTTGCCATACAATATTCCTTATAGAGCATTAAAATCGACCACCTAAGCGTGGCCGATTTTTTTAAAGACAGAATAGTTTAATTTGGATCATCTGGTTTTGGCGGGGTTAAAGGTGCCGAAGGTGCATCGACCTGTTTTTCAGCCTCGCCTGTCGATCCAAATGGATTATTTTGTGGTTGATCACTTGGGTTTACATCCAACTGATCTGGCGTCGCAGTTTCTTTTTCACTGACGCCGGGAGCAGCCTGTTGAATGTTTGGATAGCCATCATCTGTTTTCACTTCAGAAGTCATCACAGATGTTGATGGCGTTGGACTCGCTACAGACGATGTAGGCGTATTAAAGGTGGTTTTTGCCTTCGCCTGTTCCTGTACTGGATTCGGTTCGTTGGCTTCACGTTTCGCTTTATCGATAAGATCTGATAACAATCGTTCCGCCGGATTGCGACCACCTAAACCAAAGGCCAAAGCGAAAGCAACTGCAACCGCACCGAGGGTTAAACCAAAGGCCAAATTCACGATCGAGTCAGCAATACCCATGGCACGCAAGCCCATGGCTACAACCAAGCCCATAATCAGCACACGGACCAAATTACCTAACCAACGCGAACTGTTATATTCCCCTCGTTGCACCACATTTGCCACAATATTGGCAAGCCAGAAACCCACCACCAAGATCACAGCACCAAGTAAAATACTTGCACCGAACTGGATAAACATAGCAATAAGGGCACTGATTTGCTCAAAGCCTAAACGGTTAGCAGCTTCAGATACCGCAAACAACATTGTGAAAAATACAATGAGGCAACCGACAACATCCGACACTTTGGTTTTGCCCAAAAAGCGTTGAATGTCTAATTTTTCTGGCACAGTATCAACACCAGTACCCGAGATCACATCCACCACTAGACGTGCCACAAAACGTGATACCACATAAGCCAAGATTAAGATTAAACCTGCGGCAATGATGTTCGGTATCGCATACATGATCTCATGTAACATGGCTGTTGCAGGCTGAGAAATTGCCTCGATACCAAGTGCTTCAAAAGCCACAATTAAAGCCGTGATAATAACTATAGCAAAGACAAAATTACCCAAAACTTGAGCAAGTTTTGCATTTTTGAACATGCCCACTTTTTCGACTTGCTGCTGCAAACTCAAACTGTTTACCAAGCCTTCCACAATCCCTCGCACAATCTTCGCCAAGATGTACCCCACAAAGACGATGACACCGGCAATAAAGATATTGGGAAGATAAGAAACAACTTCAGTGACCATATTTTGGATTGGGAACAAGAGACCGTTCAAACCTAAGATCGATAAAACAATCGGTAGGAAAAGTAACAAAATCAGCCAATATACAATTTCACTGATATTTTGACTGATTGGGCTGACGCCAACCTCAGAACTGAGTTTTTCATCGAGTTGGGTTTTATCAAGCAGTTTCTTTGAACCGACTTTGACCAAACTCGCCACGATCCAGCCAATAAAACCTACAGCTACTGCAGCCAAGAGCTGTGGAATAAATAACAAGAACTGCTGAATCATGTTACTGAATGGGCCGCTGACACTGGTCAAATTCAGCACATTGAGTGCACCAATGACGGCAATGATCAAAATAATCCAGAACACAACTCTGGAGACTATATTTTCAACATTGGAACGGTGCCCAGTTGCATTTGAAAGTTTTTGATTTGTACCTAATTTTTGCAAAACTTTTTTGACGCCAGCAGCAATCAATAAGGCAATAACCCAACCTATCAGGAGAATTGCTAATGCACTTAAAATGGGGTGAAACTGTTCCCAATAATACATGGCATCAAAACGGCCACGCGGACCACCCAGATAATCATTCATACGTTCGCCCTCATTGTTATACATGATCTGTTGTTATGTGCATTTTTACGTATGCCGCGATATCACACAGCATTAGTGCTTTGAACTTAAGCTTTCTTTTCCACCTTAGTTTTTGCGTATTTTTTAATCAACCAAAGTATGCATAACTCCAACAAAAGCTCACAATTGAATGTAAAAAAGCCTTGGGACAACCAAGGCTTTATTTATGTCACTCTGAAGAGATACTTAAGGTTCAGATCTTGCACTCATGTAACTCTGACTCATGTTTATCATCAATTATTATCAACGATCTGTCGCAGTTGCAGTATTTGAATCATTAGCAACAGCTTCATCCCCCGGTGTACCGCTAGTCGTATCATTGGCTGTTGCAGTTTGTGCATTGGGTGCAGGATGATCAGGCGGTGCATCCGAAGCAGAAGGTTTCATATCTGCAAACATATAAAATAATAATGCGATTAAAAAGATACCCACTAAGATCAGTATGTACACAGGGATACGTTTTTTTTGTGTTGTTTCTTCCGTACTGGTTGTATGGGGTGGTTTATTAAAATCGTGTGTCATATTCCCCTCGCAATTTTGTTGTTCATAGTTGAATTTTTATACTAGCAATACAATATCCAGTATTGTGTGAAGAACAATTACAATCAGTGAAAACGTGTAACTTGAATGATAAGTCTTGAATGATAGTTTAATAAATATATTTTCCTTTGGAGCTAGGTCAGTTATTTTTGAAGATAAATCAATATATAAGGGTGAAAATATTGGGCAAAGATTTAAGTGCTATATTTAAATTTAAAGCATTTTTATAGGATTATATCTTAAAGAATAAATGCTTTTTTGAGCCCGGTGGAATTATCTGCTTTTGATGAATGAAATGAGCTATAATCATGCACCTTATTTTTCACCTGTTATCAAATCTATGGCGTACCATCAACAAGGTGTAACGCTTGATCTTGACACTGACGTCACTCATCAATGTTCCCTTCATTACACTCGCGATCAACATCTTATTGGCATTATTGAATTTAGTAAGCCGAGTTATGTGTTGAAATGGGGTGATTTGGAATATTTCCGCCGACGTACTGAAGAGTTTTCAGTGATGCCTTTCCCTGAATGCATCAATGCGATGGTGATTGATATTCGAAATATTGCGGCTTTTTTAGATAATGAAGTGCCTATTATTCCTTGGCGCTTGCTCGAAGAAGAATGTCCGATTCGCTTAGTTGTTCCCCAAGATCGACTGGAGCATTATGCTGGCTTTTTTGAACCGACTTGGTTGACTGCTGACGTAGACACAGCGATTCAAGAAATTCGTGAATTTATGGATATGTTTGTGCATTAATACGGAGATTAAACTAAAGTTTAATCCCGAAAACCTCCATTTGGAGGTTTTTTTATGCCCTTTTATTTTAATTATTTATTTCACAATAAAATTAAATTATTTTATATTTAATGGCTTATAGCAAACCTTCTTATAAAAAATGTTCATAACTTATCCTATTTCTTAGTAACAATTCGGCAATAAATTTTGCTTGAGCCTTGCTCGATATATCACCTAAGATGTAGAAAATGATCTCTTTTTTATTGTTGAAACATTCTTAATAACAAAGCAATAAAATCTAACTAGAAACAAGATCATAAAAAGTGGATATTAAATCAGGGTAAAAGGAGTTTTAACGATGACGTCAAAAAAACATTTAGCAACTTTGTTCTGTGCAAGTGCGCTCACTTTAGGGCTTAGCGCATGTAGTGACAATAAAGCACCTACAACGGATAAAGCTGCAGGAAGTGAAGCTGCTGTTTCTGACTCAGGGACTTTAGATAAGATCAAAAAATCCGGCACAATTGTATTAGGTTATCGCGATTCATCGATTCCATTTTCATATATCGCAGATAATCCAAACCAACCTGTAGGTTATGCACACGATCTCCAATTAAAAGTCGTTGAGGCGGTTAAAAAGCAATTAAATCTTCCCGATTTAAAAGTCCGTTATAACTTAGTGACCAGCCAAAACCGTATTCCATTGGTTTCTAATGGCACAGTCGACTTAGAGTGTGGTTCAACCACAAACAATAAAGAACGCCAACAACAAGTAGATTTCTCAACAGGTTTCTTTGAGGTCGGTTCACGCTTACTTACAGCAAAAGACTCTGGGATTAAAGATTTTGCTGACCTAAAAGGCAAAAAGTTAGTCACCACGGCAGGAACGACATCTGAGCGTTATATTCGTCAACATGAAAAAGAATTAGGTATTGGTGAAGTCATTTCTGCCAAAGACCATGCTGAGTCTTTCCTCATGCTACAAAATGGTCGTGCAGCGGCATTTATGATGGATGATATTTTGCTGGCGGGTGAAAAATCAAAAGCCAAAGATCCAAATAAATGGGAAATCGTAGGTACAGCACCGATTCATGAAATCTATGGTTGTATGCTGCGTAAAGGCGATACCGGCTTTAAACAAGTGGTTGATGATGCAATCAAAGCAACTTATAGCTCTGGTGAAATCAATGACATGTATAAAAAATGGTTCCAAACGCCAATTCCACCAAAAAATATCAATTTGAATTTCCCGATGTCTGATCAATTAAAAGCATTGATTAGCAATCCACATGACCGTGACGAATAACTTTCCCTAAACATTCTAAAGATGCTTAAGCCAAACGGATTTTGGCTTAAGCTCATTATAGGGAGTTCCTATGAATTATAGCTGGAATTGGGGTGTGCTGTTCCAATCTACAGGTGTAGGTGATTCAACCTACCTGAATTGGATTTTAATTGGGATCGGCTGGCTGTTTGTCATCGCTTTGGTGGCATGGAGCATTGCGATGGTGCTTGGCAGCATCTTGGGTATTATGCGTACCCTACCGAGTCCTGTAGCACGAGGTATAGGTACTACCTACGTGACTATTTTCCGAAATGTACCCTTATTGATTCAACTGTTTATATGGTTCTATGTTGTACCCAACTTCCTCCCCGCTACGATTAAAAGCTGGTGGATGAATGACCTTGGAGCAAATACGACCGCCTTAATTTCTGCAAGTGTCGGTTTGGGTCTTTTTACAGCTGCACGGGTCTGTGAACAAGTCAGGACAGGTATTGAAGCGCTTCCTTTGGGGCAAACCAATGCTGGTTATGCCATGGGATTTAGCACGACTCAACTTTATCGCTATGTGATCTTACCGCAGTCGTTCCGCACGATTTTGCCACCACTGAGCTCTGAGTTGACCAACTGTGTCAAAAACACCTCAGTTGCGTCTTTGGTCGGTGTTGCAGAAATCATTTCACAGATGAAAACCATCAGTGAATACACGCAAAACACTATCGAAATTTATACCTACGTCACCATTATTTTCATCGTGATCAACATCTGTTTAATTGGTTTAATGAATTTTCTGGAAAAACGCCTACGCGTTCCTGGCTTAATTGCAGGAGATAAATAATGGAATGGCTCAGTTCTTTTATTCAAGACCTCCAAGCGTCTGGCCCTGCACTATGGCATGGTTTCAGCATCACACTCAAAGTGGTGATCACGGCAACTATTGGTGGTGTCTTTATTGGGACCCTACTGGCGCTGATGCGCCTGTCCTCGATTAAAGCTTTTAATATTTTTGCTAAAGGCTATGTGAACCTATTTCGTTCTATTCCTTTGCTCTTGGTGCTGATGTGGTTCTACTTTGCAGTACCCTTTATCTACACAGGGATCACCGGTAACTATCTAACGATTGATACTGCCCTTGTGTCCAGTATCGTGGCCTTCATGCTATTTGAAGCGGCTTACTTTTCAGAGATTGTCCGTGCCGGGATCCAATCGATTCCTAAAGGTCAAACTTCTGCAGCTTATGCTTTGGGTATGAGCTATAGCCAAGCGATGCGCTTAATTATTTTGCCGCAATCTTTTCGCAAAATGACGCCACTGCTTTTACAGCAAACCATTATTCTGTTCCAAGATTCAACCATGGTTTATGCCATCGGACTGTTAGACTTTTTCCGCACCAACTATGTTCGAGGCGACCTCATGTCATTGTTAACCCAATACATTCTATTTGCCGGTTTGGTGTATTTCACTATTAGTATGATCGCTACCTATGCAGTTAAAAAATTACAACGGAGGTTAAGTGTATGACCGATCAAAAAACGATGATTGACCTCCAAAATGTCAGTAAATGGTATAAAGATTTTCAAGTGCTTACCGATTGCACGACTCAAATTAAACAAGGTGAAGTGGTTGTAGTGTGTGGACCTTCGGGTTCAGGTAAATCAACGCTCATTAAAACCGTTAATGGACTTGAGCCTTTTCAGGCCGGTACGATTTTAGTCGACGGTATTTCCATTAATGACCCAAAAACCGATTTAAATAAATTGCGTAGTCGTGTCGGTATGGTGTTCCAGCACTTTGAATTGTTTCCACATTTATCCATTACCGAAAACCTGACCATTGCGCAGGTTAAAGTCTTGGGTCGATCAGAAGCCGAAGCCAAGAAGAAAGGTTTGGCTTATTTAGACCGTGTGGGTTTAAGTGCGCATGCCGCTAAATTCCCTGCACAGTTATCAGGTGGACAACAACAACGTGTTGCGATTGCACGTGCGCTCAGTATGGACCCGATTGCCATGCTGTTTGATGAACCGACTTCGGCACTTGATCCAGAGATGATTAACGAAGTGCTTGATGTGATGGTGGGTCTTGCCAAAGAAGGTATGACCATGATGTGTGTAACCCATGAGATGGGCTTCGCGCGTCAGGTTGCGGACCGTGTGATCTTTATGGATCAAGGAAAAATTGTGGAAGACTGCAGTAAAGATGATTTCTTTAATGCCCCTCGTGGTGAACGAGCGCAGCAGTTCTTAAATAAAATTCTGCATTAAAATCAAAACGTTTATTTAACTGATGTTACGCAGTAACATCAGAAGCGTAATTTGATTCAAATAAAAGTACGATACGCGGTAACGTCATCCGCAAGTGTTTGAGATAGGACTTCTTCTAATCAAAAATATTTTTGCGATACTTTAGATAATTAGATGCTAGTGAACGAGTTTTGTCGGTGAGGTGCATTGCACCGCAAGATGGTTTCCTTGCGAAGCACGCTTCTCATTTTGCCTAATGAGAAGCGTGCTTCGTAAGAGTACCTCCAGCCGAAGGCTAATCACTTTATTCATTCCCTTGATGTAAGACTCTATCGAATTGGCTTAACAATCATTTTAAAAATGCAAAATTACTTTTGCATGCATAACATCAGTTATTTAATTTCCGAAAATAAAAAAGCTCATCCATCGATGAGCTTTTTTTCATGGCAGATTACCAATAATTTTCTACAGCAATATTGCCTTCACCACGACGGTTCATGGTCAAACCACGCGCTTTTAAGGCCGCCTTCGTGTCATCAACCATTTGTGGATTACCACACAGCATGACATGCGTCGTTTCCACATTAAATGCTAAGCCAGCCGCCTGTTCTAATTCGCCATTTTCAATTAAAACTGGTAAACGGTCATGCAGCGGTGCATTTGGATCACGTGTCACAATAGGAATAAATTTGAAGCCCGTATGCCCTTCACCATAGGTCTCAGCGATTTCTTGAATCCGCTCTACATAAGCCAGTTCTGATACGGTGCGCACACTGTAGACTAGATTAATTTTCTCGTATTTAGACCACGTTTCAAAGTCTTGTAGCATTGATAAAAATGGTGCAAGACCCGTTCCTGTCCCCAACAGCCATAAGTCCTTCGGCAATGGCAACTGATAACGCGCCAAGGTGAGGAAGCCATAAGGGACTTTTTCTAAATACAGCTCATCGCCAACTTGTAGATGCTGCAAATTTGAAGTAAACGCACCATCTGGAACGACGATAGAGAAAAACTCTAAAGTTTCATCAAAAGGGGACGACACCACAGAATAGGCACGAACCACCAATTCATCGCCCACTTTCAAGCCGATTCGTGCGAACTGACCAGCGGTAAATTTAAAATGCGCAGGGCGTGTCATGGTAAAACTGAACAAAGTATTGGTCCAACGGTGTACAGATAAAACCTTTTCTAAGCTAAATTTTTCAATTGACATGATTTGAACGTGGCGTGACAGACTGTGCTCATGTTAGCATGACAGCATAATTTATTAATATTTTTTAAATGTTAAGGCCTGATTCATGCGCATGACTTTACGCCAGTTGGCTGTTTTTGTAGCAGTCGCTCAAGAAGGTACCGTTACCAAAGCCAGTGATGCTGTCAAACTTACTCAAAGTGCAGCAAGTATGGCATTGGCAGACCTCGAAGATGGTCTCGGTGCTCCACTGTTTGACCGACTTGGTAAACGCTTGCAATTGAATGACTTGGGTCGTTTTTTATTGCCACAAGCTTTGGAAATTTTAGGGCGCTGCGAAGCTTTTGAACAAGCAGCGAAAGGCGAACTACAAAGTATTGATCTACGTTTGGGCGCGACCCTGACCATCAGTGACTACTTGATGCCAGACCTCATGGCAGATTTCTTACAAATTCAGCCTCAAGCACATTTACAACTTCAAGTCGGCAATACCCGCCAAATGATTGAAGCGGTAAACCAATTTCAGTTGGATTTGGCCTTAATTGAAGGTTCATGCCATCTGCCACAGCTACAATGTATTCACTGGCGTGACGATGAACTTGCAGTATGCTGTTCACCAGAGCACCCCTTAGCGAAGTTGGATCGTGCAATCACTGCAGCTGACTTTGATAACGTAGAGTGGATCTTACGTGAAGAAGGTTCAGGCACACGTGAAGTATTTGACAACGCAATTTTAAAAGACCTGCCAGATGCCAATATACGTTTAACCTTGGGTCATAACGAAGCCATTCTAAAAATCGTGGCAGGTGGTCTTGGTATGTCATGTATTTCTAAACTGGCAATTGAGCCTTTACGTGAAAAAGGTCAATTAGTGGTTTTAGATACGCCGTTCTGGCAACTTGCCCGTCCATTATTCATGTTGGTACATCGTCAGAAATACCAAGGACCGGGTCTCAAAGCCTTTATGCAATTTTGTGAAAAATAGATAAAAAAGCGCCTTAAGGCGCTTTTTTATCTATTTTTAAATTGGCGTTCACATGGTTCGCCATCATTATTGCCGTCCATTTTCGTATTTGGACAATTATTATTAAAGAACACTGCTTCTTCGTATGAACGCATCTGACTACAATGCGTACGCCCATCACAACTAAACTGTGCTTTCTCTACTACCCTTGGCGTATCACTTGAAGAAGGTGCCTGCGCAGTATCTTGAACAACAGACTGAGCTTGCGTTGAAGCTGTGCCGTATAGATTTTTTTCACCTTGCTCAGTCAGCACCCGATCGGGTAAATCCCCCTGAGCTTTACGTTGTTCTTTTACAATGTTTTCATTTTCTTGCATGAGCTGTTGTAAATGTAGCTGCTTCTGTTCTTGGTACTGCTGATATTTCCCATAAACAGCCACAGCTAATACTAGAATTACAATGAGTCCAATCATGCTGAAGATTTTACTGCCCCAAACTGTACCTTTGGCTGTATCGTGAGGAGTAGCTTGGTCATTCACTCGATCCGACCTTGATTCAAATGACGGATTTATCTGTTCATGTGTGGACTGCTCTTTTTTCAAATCTAAACGGATGATATTTACCGCTTTAAATTTACCTCGATCTGCTTCAATCCTGTATTTGAGATTTTCTCCAACACGTGGTTCGATTTGTCGGCTAGGAAAATCACGAATATGAAAAAATAAATCCTGTGCTTGATCTTGTTGTATAAATCCAAAGCCGCGCTCAACGTTATAGCTTTTGATTTTCCCCTCTTTAATCATAAAAATTGTCTCTCATCTTTTCTTTTAATACTCTTATCATAATAAAAAAGAGGCCAGATAGACCTCTTTTTATTTCAAAGATTTCCATGAAATCTTAAAATCACATTATTTACGCAAATTCGAAAGCAAAGCTGAAGTAATTGACTGGTTATTTGCCACTACTTTAGATTTTTTAGCTTTTGCAGATTTGTCTTCTTCACGCTCAATGTTTATGGCTTTATAACGATCACCATTTTTCACCACATTAAATTTCACACGATCATTACGTTTTGGCTCGACACCATCTGCGGGAAAGTCAGAGATATGGAAAAATACATCACCTTCTTCACATGAAAGAAAGCCAAAGCCCTTTTCAGGATTGTACTGCTTCACTTTACCTTTATATTGTTCGGACTTCATAAAAGTACCCTATTCCATTTATGCCAATGTCTTTAGTATATAAAAAAGAGGCTATAAAAGCCCCTTTTCTGTTCATGATGCAAAAATTAGTCTTTTTGAACTGAACCGAAAATTTTATCGCCTGCATCGCCAAGACCAGGAACGATATAACCGTTTTCATTTAAACCTTGGTCTACAGATGCTGTATAAATGATCACATCTGGGTGAGCTTCATTTACACGTTTAATGCCTTCTGGAGCGGCAACAAGCACCATGACACGAATATCTTTACAACCACTGGCTTTTAGAACGTCAATAGCAGCAACGAGCGATGAACCCGTTGCAAGCATTGGGTCAATAATCATCGCTAAACGGTTTTGTACGTCTGGTACTAATTTTTTGTAGTAAGTACGCGCTTCTAAAGTTTCTTCATCACGCTCTAAACCCAATACAGATACTTTCGCACTTGGAATCAGGTTTAAGAAACCATCCAACATACCAATACCTGCACGTAAAATCGGTACAACTGTTATTTTTTTACCGGCAATACGATCTACAGTTACTTTACCATTCCAACCATCAATTTCATGATCGACCATTGGTAAATCTTTCGTTGCTTCATAAGTCAGAAGCATAGTCACTTCTTGAGCAAGCTCACGGAAGTTTTTAGTACTAATATCTGCACGACGAAGTAAGCCGAGTTTATGTCGGATTAAAGGATGACGGATTTCATGGATAGCCACGGGAGAACACCTAAAAGGTTAAGATAAAATTTCAACCATTATAAAGCTATTTAACAAATGATAAAAATAAAAAAGCCCCCTTTACAGGAGGCTTTTTTGTAATAAGCAAATTAATTGCTTAATTCATTAGTTAAAACCACTTTGAATTAAGCTAAAAATGAACTGTTGTAATTCAGATGAGATCGCAAAGTATGCCACTTGAGAAACTGCAATGATTGGATCTGGATATACACCGATCAACAACACAAGAGCAGCTGCACCAAGCACCATAATACCACCCACTTTTTGACCCCAATGATCGACAGCGTCGATACGTGGGTTTTCCGGTGGAGTCATGTACATCACAACCATCACACGTAGGTAGTAGTACAAACCGATACCTGAACCAAGGATCACCATTGCAGCTAAGAACCATGAACCACCAGCAACTGCTGTTTTGATCACAAGGAACTTACCAATAAAGCCCGCTGTTAATGGGATACCTGCAAGAGATAACATCATGACAGTGAGTGTTGCAGTCAACACTGGACGACGCCAGAACAAACCACGGTACTCAGCAAGACTACCTGCTTCGTCTTTGTTGTTGTAAGGGCTAGACATCAGTGTCACAACACCGAACGCACCAATCGTTGTTAATACATAAGTAATCACATAAACGTTGACGCTGCTGAATGTTGCAAAGCCTTGTACTTGAACAAAGTCAGTATTACGTGCACTGACAATAGCAACAAGTAAGTAACCAAAGTGAGCGATTGAAGAGTATGCAAGGATACGTTTCAAGTTCACTTGACGTACTGCTAGTAAGTTACCCGCAAGGATAGACAATACTGCAATGATGGTCACGATCGTGATGAAGCTGTCAGAAAGGATTAAGCCAGAAGCCAAGAAGTAACGAACGAATAGACCGATCATTGCCACTTTAGCCACAGTCGCTAAGAATGTCGCGATTGGCGCTGGCGCACCTGCATACACGTCTGGTGTCCATTTGTGGAATGGCGCAAGAGACAATTTAAATGCAACAGCAAATACAATCAGTGCAAGACCAAGGACTACACCCGGTTGGCTGAATGTTGTGAACATTTTGCCTGGTTCAGCAACGAATGCCATTGTACCTGTATACGCATATACATAAGCCATACCCATCAACAACATCGCAGAAGCGGTTGCTGAAAGCACCAAGTATTTCACACCCGCTTCAAGCGACTGTGAACGTTGGTGTGTATAAGCCAATAGGCCGTATACAGGAATCGACATTAACTCAAGGCTGATAAAGAATGACGCATAGTGAGAACTTGCAACCATTAACAATGCACCTGTTACAGAGCACAGCATCAAGATATAAAGTTCTTCACGGTTATCTTTATAGGTTTCGATATACGCATGTGACAGTGTGCAGCAAGCAAGTGCTGCAATCAAAATCACGAATTGGTACAACATCGTAAATGGATCTACGATGAACAAATTCATTACGTTTGCAGGTGCATACTGCCCTGCAACGAAAACAAAAATAATATAAAAGGCTGCAAGGTTCAGACCGATAACGGAAGTCGTTGCAACTAAATTGTGGTTACGCTTGATTGCAATTAGCAACATCACGACGATCGCAGTTAAAGCCACGATCATCACAGGAGCTAATGGCATAAGCTCAGAAAATGACATTGTGAAGTCCATGGCTTATTGCATCTCCACATTTTCAGGTTGTACAGCAATCTGCTGCACAACATCAACGACTTCTTGAACTGGGATATAGCTATTCGCAATCCACGCCATGCTTGAATTTGAAATATCAAGGAAGCTTTGTGGAAATAGACCAAGCCATACTAGACCAAGAGCACAGATTAAAAGAATCACAACTTCACGCGCATTTAAGTCTTTCAACGGATTTGCGTAATGCTGTTTTTGTTCTTCGTTTGGTGTACCAAACAATGCTTTGTGGATCAGGATTAAACCGTAAAGACCGGCAAATACTAAGCTTACTGCAGCAAGGATTGTGTACACAGGGAACTTGTCATAAGAACCCATCAAGATCAGGAATTCACCGATGAAGTTACCTAGACCCGGAATACCTACAAGTGCCGCAACAAAGAACATTAAGAAGAATGAAAGGTATTGGAACTGACCACGGATACCGCCCATCAAACGCATGTCACGTGTATGCAGACGTTCGTAAACCTGACCACACATAATGAACAATGCAGCAGAAGATAGACCGTGAGCCAGCATCATAATCATCAAGCCTTGGAATGTCAGGATGTTACCTGCATACAATGCAAGAAGTACGAAGCCCATGTGCGAAATAGATGTGTACGCAAGCAGACGTTTCATGTCTGTTTGTTGGAATGCACACCATGCACCGTAGAAAATACCGATTAGACCAAGAATGATCGCGATGTCAGCAAACTGAGCAGATGCTACCGGGAAGAATGGAATAACGAAACGTAAAAGACCATAAGCCGCAGTTTTAATCAAGATACCTGCAAGGTCGACAGAACCCGCTGTAGGTGCTTGCGCATGTGCATCTGGTAACCAGCCGTGTAATGGGAAAACTGGAAGTTTTACCGCAAAACCAATAAACATACAGATCATGAATGCATACGCAAGTGCTGGAGCTTTTGCCTCAACAGTTTGTGCAACACTCATCAAGAAGTCATAGTTAAAGCTGATTTGACCGTGAAGTTGGAAGCCAACAACCACTAGACCCAAGATACCGATCAACATGATCAGACCCGCAACCTGAGTATAGATAAAGAATTTAGTTGCAGCGTAAACGCGTGACTTACCTTCTGCCCCTTTATGACCCCAAAGTGCGATCAAGAAGTAGATTGGTACCAGCATCATCTCCCAGAAGAAGAAGAATAGGAACATGTCAATCGCTAAGAATACACCGATCACACCACCTAAAGACCACAGTAGGTTTAAGTGGAAGAAACCAACGTTCTTTTGAATCTCACCCCATGAACAGCCGACCGCAAGTACACCCAGTAATGCAGTTAAACCCACCATAAGCAGTGAAAGACCATCCACCGCAAGGTGAATGTTAATCCCTAAAGTGGTAATCCACGGTAGGTTAAATTGAGCAGCCCACTGTGGAGCTTGTGTACCCAACTCGTAGTTATAAGTACCGCTTTGCCATAAAACGACGGTTAACACCAACGTTAATAGCATACCAATTAAGGCAATATAGCGTGGTAAGTGCTTGTCGAGTTTATCGACAAGCCAGCATACAAAACCTGCAATGAACGGAATAAGGATCAGAGCGGGTAGAATTAAATTGTTTGGAGTTTCCATTTTATTTCCCCACGACCTGAATCACGACCAGGATCAATAGTAATGCAAACGTACCGAATGCCATACTAGATGCGTATTCACGCAATGAACCTGTTTGACGTGAACTTGTAAAGCTATTACCGCCTTTAACAAGTGCAGGCAATACAAGCCATAAGCCGTCAATTGGATCACGACCAAAGATTTTAGCCAGTAGCAAATAAGGCTTAACGAAAACAATGTTGTACAAAGCATCGAAACCAAGTGCATTACGACAGATATTTGCAAGACCCGCGCCCAGTGAAGTTTTCGCGAACGATTTCACTGCACCATAAGCAAAGGCAAATAACACCACACCCACTGCAAGACCTGCAAGTGCAATACCAACAGCTGTGTATTCAGCGCTATGCATACCGTGTTCTAGTGCTTCTGGAATATTAAACGCTGGGATTTGTGCAGCATTTAAAATATTCGTTACTGGTGCTTTTAATACATAAGCTAAACCAGTTGAAAGCACTGCAAGAATCGCCAATGGACCCCAGTAAGTAACACCTTTGATTTCATGGTAAGGCGTGTTTTCTTTACCAAAGAATACAACCCAAATAAGACGGAATGTATAAATTGAAGTTAAGAACGCACCTGCTACACCAGTCCAGTACAAGCAGTCATAAACTGCAATCGCTTGACCTTTCACCCATACCGCACCAAGAATCGCATCTTTCGAGAAGAAGCCGATCGTGATGAATGGAATCGCAGCCAATGCACCGCCACCAATCGCGAAACAAGCAAACAAGAATTTGTTTTTGTGGAATAGACCACCCATCTTGAAGATGTTTTGCTCGTGATGGTAAGCCAAAATCACTGCACCAGAAGACAAGAATAATAATGCCTTGAAGAATGCGTGAGTCAGCATGTGGAATAGACCTGCTTGGTAAGCTTCAGCACCTACAGCCATAAACATATAACCCAACTGACTCATAGTTGAGTAAGCAAGAATACGTTTGATGTCTGTTTGTACCAATGCAGCAAAGCCTGCAACTAACAATGTCACCGCACCTGTGATTGAGATGAACATCATCACTTCTGGCGCTTGTTCAAACACGCTGAACATACGGCTACATAGGTAAACACCCGCCGTTACCATTGTTGCTGCGTGGATCAATGCAGATACTGGTGTAGGACCAGCCATCGCATCTGCCAACCATGTTTGTAATGGGATCTGAGCAGATTTACCTGCAGCACCCAAGAACAACATCAATGCAGTCCAAATCGCAATTGAAGAACTCTGAGCCAAAACTGTTGGCGCAGCAGCTACAACTTCTGCAATGTTTAAAGTGCCGAATTGTTGGTAGATCAAGAACAATGCGATCAGTAGGAATACGTCACCCACACGTGTTACAGTGAATGCTTTAATTGCAGCAAAACCGTTTGCAGGTGTTTGGTAGTAGTAACCAATCAATAGGTATGAACATAGACCTACACCTTCCCAACCGAGGAATAACAACGCTAAGTTGTCACCCAACACTAAAAGCAGCATGCTTGCTACGAATAGGTTGAAGTATGAGAAGAAACGTGCAAAGTCTTCTTCGCCACGCATGTACCATGTTGCAAAGATGTGAATTAAGAAACCCACACCTGTGATCATGCCCATCATCAATAATGATAAGCCATCTAAATGAAGCGTGAAGCCCGGTGCTAAGTTACCTGCACTGAACCAAGTCCAAAGATGCTGAGTTGTTGCAACTGAACCATTATTAACAAAGTCGATACCGGCAATTAATGCAAATAAAGCTGAAAGACCAACTGAACCTGCACCAATAATTGCAGCAACTGATTCAGGAAGATTTTTACGACCTGCCGCCAACAGGATAAAACCAATTAGCGGGAATAGTACTGTTAAATATAAATAACTCATCCGCGCATCTCACTAGCAGCATCCACATCCAGATGATGGAAGCGATGATAGAACTGAAGGACGATCGCAAGACCGATACAAGCCTCTGCTGCAGCAAGCGTTAAGATCAAGATAAACATCACTTGACCATCTGGCTGTGCCCATGCGCTTCCTGCCAAAACGAACGCTAAAGCAGCTGCGTTCATCATGATTTCAAGGCTCATTAAAATAAATAGTAGGTTGCGTCGAACCATCACACCGTAAAAACCCAGTGCAAAAAGAATGGTTGCAACGATCAAACCATGTTCTAAAGGGATGTTGCCCATTATTCTTTGTCCTCTTCTGCACCTGGCTCACGTTTGCCAAGATGGAATGCAGCGACAAGTGCGCCAAGCAATAACATCGCAGCAACTTCAACCAGCAATAAGTACTGAGTAAAGAGTGAAGTACCCACTTCTTTCGGACCGACAACTTGAGCACCCATGACAGTGCCAGCAGTTGTGTAGTCTGACTTCAACATCCAAACAAGGATTAGACCCATCAGGAAGCTCATCAACGCAGGATATGCCCACGCTGAAGAAGTCAGCCATTTGCTTTCTTGTTCAACTGTATTTTGACCAAGATTCAGCATCATCACGACGAATACGAATAGCACCATGATTGCGCCAGCGTAAACGATAATTTCGAGGGCACCGGCAAACGGCGCACCCACGATCATGAAGATACCTGCAACTGCAAGTAAAGAGATAATCAAGCTTAATAAAGCGTGTACTGGGTTCGTGTTAGTTACAACACGAACGGTAGAGACGATGGCCACAAGCGCCATCAAATAAAATGGCCACATCATGGTAATAGACTCCGTACATCAACTGGTGTGCTTTCGCGTTGAGCCTGACCTTTATCTTTACCAGCAACAGCCATACCTGTTACGCGGTAGAAGTTATAGTCTGGGTATTTACCAGGACCTGAGATAAGAAGGTTTTCTTTCTCATATACTAAGTCCTGACGAACATACTCACCTAACTCAAAGTCAGGTGTCATTTGAATCGCAGTCGTAGGACATGCTTCTTCACACATACCGCAGAAAATACAACGTGAGAAGTTGATACGGAAAAATTCCGGATACCAACGACCATCTTCTTTTTCAGCTTTTTGTAGTGAAATACAGCCGACTGGACATGCAACCGCACAAAGGTTACATGCAACGCAGCGCTCTTCACCATCAGGGTCACGCGTTAACACGATACGACCACGGAAACGTGGTGGTACGATGTCTTCCGCTTTAACCTCTGGATATAAAATGGTGTCACGTTTACGTGTCGCGTGTGAGAATACCATCCACAACGAACGTACAATTGACCCAAATCCAGCTAGAAATTTAAACATTTTATTCTCCCTGCTGTCTTAGGCCTGATTCATCAGAATCACAGCACCAGTTACCAGAAGGTTAACCAACGCCAATGGCAAGCAAATTTTCCAACCAAAGTTCATGACTTGGTCATAACGTGGACGCATTAAAGAACCACGAGCCAAGACAAACATCATTACAAAGAATGCTGTTTTAATAATGAACCAGAACGCAGCTGGAATGAATGGAATATCTAGGTTGAAAGGCGCTAACCAACCACCGAAGAATAAAGTCACGATTAATGCAGAGATCAGTACGACGTTGACGTATTCCGCAACGAAGAACATACCCCATTTCATACCGCCGTATTCGACATGGTAACCTTCCGCCAATTCTTGTTCTGCTTCTGGTTGGTCAAATGGATGACGGTGAGTTACCGCAACGCCCGCAACCACGAAGATCAAGAAACCTAAGAACTGAGGAATAACAAACCAAACATCACGTTGAGCTTCAACAATTTCACGCATGTTGAATGAGCCTGCAATCGCAACCACACCCATCAGTGAAATACCCAAGAACACTTCATAAGAAATGGTTTGAGCAGCAGAACGTAAACCACCAAGTAATGCGTATTTGTTATTTGATGACCAACCACCGAATAATACTGCGTATACCGCAATACCAGCCATTGCCATAAAGAACAATAGACCGATGCTCATGTCTGAAACACCTAGATAAGGTGAAACAGGAATAACCATGAACGATAGCACCGCAGTTGCCATCGCAACTGCTGGAGCCATACGGAAAGTCAATTTGTCAGCAAATTTTGGTGTCCAGTCTTCTTTGAACATGATTTTCAGCATGTCGGCAACAATCTGGAACATACCGCCCGGACCTACACGGTTCGGACCGTAACGGTCTTGCCACAAGCCGAGTAAACGACGTTCAATAAAAGACATCAACGCAGCGATCAATACCACAACCAGTAAGATCACAATTGCTTGAAGAACTGAATAGGCGATTGGCCAATTTTCAGCCCACAGCGGCGTTTGACGGATTAATTCTTGTTCCATGAATTACACTCCTACCGCGACTGAAACAGGTTCTGCAAGCGATACTGTAGGTGCTAGACCCACTGGGTAACCGATATAACCTGTAGGTAAGTATTCAATCACTTGAACTGGAAGGACGATTTCAGCATCCCCTGCTTTCACAGCGATACGTTGACCATCTTGAACATTTAAGCGTGCTGCATCTTGTTCACCCACAGCAAACATTGCTTCAGGAATACGTGATTCCATCGCAGGAGTTTTCACTGTAAATTCACCAGAAGCGAAGATGTGATGCATCGGCACAAGACGGAAGCTCTCACCATTAACCGCAACAGGTGCAGGTGCAACGAAAGTACGTGCTGGACGTTTCGCTAAACGATCGAATAAACGAACGCCTGCATCACCACCTTTTAAGTGACCACCCACGTTGTCTTGGAATTTGTTCCAAGCTTGTGGAGAGTTCCAACCTGCAGACCAAGCAAATGGTACAAGTGAAGCTGGAGTTTGGTTACCTACATAACCTTCCATAGAAAACGTCAACGCAGAGTCTTTATCGACTGGTTGTTTTGGTTCATGAATAGAAAGTGGTGCGCGCATCGCAGTACGACCTGAGTAACGACGTGGTTCACGTGCCACTTTCAGACCATGTACACGGAAGCCAGCATCTGGTGCTACGTCTTGAATTGCTTCAAGTGCAGGAACGTTTTTCGCTACTGACTCGATAACATCATCAAGAACTGTCCAAGAAATCGCTTTGCCTTTCACGCCAGTTTCAATGGCATGTAACCAGCGCCAAGATTCTTTGATCGCAAGTTCTGGTTTGTAGTAGCTTGGGTCATACACTTGGTAGAAACGTTGTGCACGGCCTTCTTGAGAGACCACAGTACCATCACCTTCAGCAAATGAAGCAGCAGAAAGTACGATGTTGGCTTTTTTCACAGTTTCAGTTTCAGAATGATCAAGTACGATCACTTCTTTACCAGAAAGTGCAGCATTCACCTGCGCGGCTGGTAAACGACGATAAAGGTCATTTTCCACCACGATCACAGTATCGTAATCTTGTGCAAATGCTTGTTCTAAGCTTTGACCACCAAAGATCGCTAAGCCCATTGAGTTCACTTCAGGAACAGTCAATGTTAAGCCCGCATTACCAAGGTTCTGTGCAACTTGTGCAGCAGCTTCCATGATTGATGCGTCTTGCAAGCTTGTACCAGAGATGATTAATGGTTTTTTCGCAGCTTTTAAAGTGTCAGCAATAGTTTGTGCAAATGCTTTTGCATCGTCATCCAAACCTAAGATCACTTCACCTTTGACAGCAGCTGCGACCGCAAAACCTAAACGTGCAATGTCGTTAGGTGATGCAACAACTTCACCTGTTGCAACATCAGCTAAACGTGTTTGAGTTGCAGCAAGGATGTAAATCGGAGATTTCGCATCTTGAGCAATACGTTGTACAGGCTCAGCCAACCACTCTTGCGTACGGCGCTCTGCAGCCATTTCTTTGGCTTTATTTTTCGCAGCTTGGCGAACAGATAGAGCCATACGTGGTGCAGTTTGAGTTAAGTCTTCACCCAAAATCAACACAGCATCGTAGCTTTCGATTTCACGCATACCTGGGTTATAAACACCTTCGGTTTGCATGATAGAAGCTGCAAGCTCAACAAGTTTTTGCTCTTTTTGAGACATACCTGTTGAGAAGTTGTCTTGACCTACAAGTTCGCGAAGCGCGAAGTTTGATTCAAGTGACGCACGTGGTGAACCGATACCCAATACTTTTTTGCCTTGGATATTTTCAATTACGGTATCCAATGCTTGGTCTACAGAAACTGTAGTCACATTTGCACCAGAGCGGAATTGTGGTTGACGTGGACGATCTTCACGGTTCACATAACCTGTACCGAAACGACCTTTATCGCAAAGGAAGTATTGGTTCACGTCACCGTTAAAGCGGTTTTCTACACGACGTAGTTCGCCATAACGTTCACCCGGAGAGATGTTACAACCTGAAGAACAGCCTTGGCATACGCTTGGCGCATACTGCATGTCCCATTTACGGTTATAGCGTTCAGAGTGAGTTTTATCTGTGAATACACCTGTTGGGCACACTTCAGTCAAGTTACCAGAGAATTCAGATTCTAAAGTACCTGATTCTGGACGACCAAAGTAAACACGCGAAGCGTTTGCATACACACCAAAGTCTGTACCACCTGCATAATCTTTGTAGTAACGCACACAACGGTAGCACGCAATACAACGGTTCATTTCATGAGAAATGAAAGAGCCTAGCTCTTGGTTGTAATGCGTACGTTTTGTGAAGCGGTAACGACGACGGTCATGCTGAGTCATTACAGTCATATCTTGTAAATGACAATGACCACCCTCTTCACAGACTGGGCAGTCGTGTGGGTGGTTGGTCATCAAGAATTCAACAACAGAAGCACGGAAATTTTTTGCTTCGTCATCTTCAATCGAGATGTAGGTATTGTCAGATGCAGGCGTCATACATGACATAACTAAACGACCGCGAGTATCTTCAGGATTCGCGTATTGAGTCACAGCACATTGACGGCAAGAACCGACAGAACCTAAGGATGGATGCCAACAAAAGTATGGGATGTCGATGCCAAGGCTAAGACATGCTTGTAGCAAGTTCTCTGAGCCGTTGACTTCATACGATTTTCCATCGACATGAATTGTAGCCATAGTCGAATTCCTTAAGCTTGTTCTACGTTGCTAGTTTGAGCTGCCGCATTTACGACTTTAGCTTCAAACTCGCCACGGAAATGTTTGAGTGCGCCCATTAACGGTTCCATCGCACCTGGAGCATGCGCACAGAAAGTTTTACCAATCCAAAGCTTACGAGTCAGTTCTTGTAAGTGATCGATATCTTCTTTCTTACCTGTGCCATCTTCCAAGGCTTTAAGCGCTTTAACCGCCCAAGGTAAGCCATCACGGCATGGTGTACACCAACCGCAAGATTCACGCGCAAAGAATTCTTCTAAGTTACGTGTCGCAGAAACCATACACTGAGTTTCATCGACTACCATGAGCAAACACGTACCTAAACGTGAACCTGCTTTCATGATGCTTTCAGCATCCATAGGAAGGTCAATATGTTCAGCAGCAAGGAAGTCTGTAGAAGCACCACCCGGTAACCATGCTTTGAGTTTTAAACCATCACGCATACCACCCGCATGATCTTCAATCACTTCACGCGCAGTTGTACCAAATGGAAGTTCCCAAAGACCTGGGAATTTTACTTTGCCTGAAGCGCCATAAATTTTAGTACCTGGATCTTTCGACTTACCTTCAGATAAACCGATATACCATTCAGGACCACGAAGCATAATTGCGGGTAAGTTGTTGTAAGTCTCTACGTTGTTAACAATCGTAGGACGACCCCAAGCACCTGCAACTTGTGGGAATGGCGGTTTAGTACGAGGGTTCGCACGGCGACCTTCAAGCGAGTTAATCAATGCAGTTTCTTCACCACAGATATAACGACCCGCACCAGTATGCACGTGTAACTCGAAGTTCCAACCTGTACCTAAGATGTTTTCACCCAAGTAACCTTTGGCACGAATTTGGTCCAATGCTTCATTTAAGTATTGAGCCGCTTCGACGTATTCACCACGGATGAAGATATAACCCTGTGTTGCTTCTAATGTATAAGCAGCAATCAACATACCTTCGATCAACTGATGAGGAAGTTTTTCCATCAACAGACGGTCTTTAAAGGTACCTGGTTCCATTTCATCGGCATTACAGATAAGGTAACGAGGGCCTGAGTTATCATTTGGCGCCATAAGCGACCATTTGATCCCTGCAGGGAAGCCCGCACCACCACGACCTTTTACAGTCGCAGCTTTGATCACTTCAAGCACTTCTTTCGGTTGCATGCCAACAGCTTTCTTAAAGCCTGCATAACCTTCAAGTGCTTCGTAATCATCTGCACTGCGAACGTGTTCCTGTTTGCTCAAACGCCAAGTTAATGGGTGAGTTTCTGGGTTACCGTCGCCATAAATTGGTTTTGGTTCAGTATTCATACATACTTCTCCAATAACTGTTTAATTGAAGTCACTTCAACTAGACCGTGAGTGTCTTCGTCAATCATTAACGTCGGACCTTTGTCACAGTTACCTAGGCAGCAAATTGGCAATAAAGTAAAGCGACCATCTGCAGTCGTTTGACCAAATGAAATGCCTAATTCACGCTGGAATGCTTCAGCAAGTGTTTCCGCACCCATCAAGAAACAAGCAATCGAGTCACATAATAAAATTACGTGGCGACCAACTGGTTGACGGTAAATACGGTTATAGAAAGTTGCAACACCTTCTAGGTCTGCAAGGCTCATGCTAAGCAATTGCGCAATAGCATTCATCTGTGCATCATCTACCCAGCCATTACGGCGTTGTACACACTTCAAAGCATCAAGACATGCTGCGCGTGGGTACGGATAGTGACCAATGTGATGTTCGATATCGTGGATTTCTTCCGCAGTTAAAATCCCTTCAACATTCACACGTGGTTTTTTGTCAGTCAAAATCATCATAATGCGATTACCCCTTAGCGATCCACGTCAGCCATTACGACGTCAATTGTCGCTAAATAAATGATTAAGTCAGACATTAAGCTGCCGTTAATCACAGAAGGCATTTGCTGTAAGTGCGTGAAGGTTGGTGTACGGATACGTGTACGGTAACTCATCGTTGACTTGTCTGAAGTCAAGTAGTAGTTCGACGCACCTTTTACCACTTCCGCCATTACAGAGCTTTCGCCTGCTGGCATTACAGGACCCCATGACACGCTCAAGAAGTGCGTAATCAATGTTTCGATGTCTTGTAAAGTTTTATCTTTTGGTGGTGGAACAGCCAGTGGATGGTCTGCTTTGTATGCACCAGAAGGCATGTTGTCTAAACATTGCTTGATGATTTTCAGCGATTCTTCAATTTCACGGAAGTGAACAAGAACACGTGCATAAGCATCGCCTTCGTACTCTAAAGGCACATCAAAGTCGTAGTTTTCGTAGCCGCTATAAGGACGGTATTTACGAACGTCGAAATCAATACCTGTAGCACGTAGACCAGTACCCGTTACACCCCAAGCCAATGCAGATTTAGCATCATACTGAGCAACATTACGGGTACGACCGATAAACACTGAGTTTTTAAGTGCTGCAGTGTAGTACTCGTTCATACGCTTCGGCATCCAATCTAGGATTTCGCGAATGAGGTGCTGCCAGTTGTTTGGCAAGTCGTGCGCTGTACCACCGATACGGAACCATGCTGGGTGCATACGGTAACCCGTGATCGCTTCGATCGCGTCATAGATTTTTTGACGGTCAGCGAACATATAGAATACTGGGGTCATACCGCCGGCATCCTGAATCGCAGTACCAATGAACAATAAGTGGTTATTGATACGGAACAATTCAGACATCATGACACGGATACATTGTGCACGATCAGGAACAGTAATCCCTGCCATTTGCTCTACGCCAAGAACGTAAGGCATGTTTTGCGCACAACCACCTAAGTAGTCAACACGGTCTGTATACGGAATGAATGAGTGCCATGTTTGACGCTCAGCCATTTTTTCCACACCACGGTGGTGATAGCCGATGTCAGGAACACAGTCTTTCACTTCTTCACCGTCCAACTGCAAGATCACACGGAAGGCACCGTGCGCAGATGGATGGTTAGGACCCAAGTTTAGGAACATGAAGTCTTCATCATCGTTCCCACGCTTCATACCCCAATCTTCAGGTACGAAACGAAGATGTTCTTGTTCGTAATCCTGTTTCGCTTGGTTTTGGCGATAAGGCGTGTATTCGGTCGCACGTGCAGAATATTCTTTACGTAACGGGTGACCTTCCCAATATGTTGGCAACAAGATACGACGGAGCATTGGATGCCCTTCGAAGTTGATACCAAACATGTCGTAAGCTTCACGTTCGTACCAATTGGCATTCGGCCAAATATTGGTTGCCGTTGGAATGTTTACATCATTCTCAGCTAATGCAACCTTGATACGAATATCACTGTTACGCTCTAACGATAACAAGTGATAGAACACAGTGAAGTCAGATGCAGGCAGACCATCGCGGTGTGTACGTAAACGCTCATCAACCGCAGACAAGTCAAACAGCATCACGTATGGACGTGACACCGTACGCAAGAACATTAAAACTTCTTGTATACGTGCGCGCTCAACCCAGACTGTTGGAAAGTCTTCAAAAGTCGTTTGCACGTAGAAGTTCTCACCAAATTTGGTTTTGAGCTCTTCTACAATTGCAAATGCAGGGCGGGAATCAACTGGAGTTGATTCTGGCATAGCAATGTCAGTTTCAGCCATTGGCTTGGCTTCCTATTTAATACAAATTCAGTCAATCAAAACGACAATTACACCCAGTCCGGGTGTATCAATATTTCGTCGCAGTGATTATTTAATTTCATCCATTGAGCGTAAGTTTTTCACTGCAATACGCTGTGCGTTCTTACGGTCACGTTCTGGCATCATCTTTGGCTTATACACTGGCTTAAGATCATCACCAATCACGGCCGATAAAGGACGGCGCTCAAGTTGAATCTGGTCTTGCAATAACATCAATGCCTGAATTAAAGCTTCAGGACGTGGTGGGCAACCCGGGATATACACATCGACAGGGATGATTTTATCCACACCTTGTACAACTGAATAAATGTCGTACATACCACCAGAGTTTGCACATGCGCCCATTGAGATTACCCATTTAGGCTCAAGCATTTGCTCGTACAAACGTTGAATTACAGGCGCCATTTTCATGAAGCATGTACCTGCAACAATCATCAAGTCAGCCTGACGTGGTGAAGCACGAATAACCTCGGCACCGAAACGTGACAAGTCATGCACGCCTGTTAAAGTCGTTGCATACTCTACGTAGCAGCAAGATGTACCAAAGTTAAACGGCCAAACTGAGTTTTTACGCCCCCAGTTTACTGCTGTATGTGCAACATCCTCTAAACGAGTCATGAACACATTTTTATTCACTTCTTCTTCAAGCGGATCGGTAACGATTTGACGCTCTTGAAGTGGATATTGATCAGCATCCGGATTCGCACGGGTTAATGTATATTTCATCCCGTCTTACTCCTTGTCAGATGATGCAGTCGGTGACTTAGATTTCACACGACCAGATGATTGCGCTGGAATTTGACCTGTAGGGTCCATAACCAACTCTTCAATAGAGTTAAAGCGTGTGATTTCTGCGATATCCATATTTGGCGAACCAATTTTAGGTTTAATTCCCGCCGCTTTACGCTTGTCAGAAGGTGACCAATTCAAACCACCAGAAGACAATTCATAAACCAAACCAGCAAGTAAAACTAAAATAAAGACTGCTGCAGCTGCAAAACCAACCCACCCTGTTTCACGAACAGAAGATGCCCATGCATAAAGGTAAAGTGCTTCGATATCGAACACCACGAAGAAGATCGCAACTAAATAGAATTTCGCAGACAAGCGAATACGTGCACCACCAGCACCTACTACACCTGACTCAAACTGCTCTTGCTTAGCACGACCCCATGATTTACCCCCAAGGAGTAAAGGGACGGTCAGCATAAAGACGCAAAGGAATGTAACGCCGATCACGAAGGCAATAATTGCCCAATCGTATGGAGTAATGGCACTCATGCGGGGATAACTCCTGGCAGGCCTATTTATTAACAAAGAATGTATGTATTGGCCTTCAAATACACCAAACACAAAATTAATCCCGCCAATTGTACCTGATTGAGGAGGCTTCTTGCTAGCTTATCGATATTCGTCTTTAGGATGATTTTTTAATCATTTCAGCATTTAAATTGGGTTTACTCCCTTAAATTTAGGATTAATCGTTTAATTAGATTAGATCTTATTTTTTTATTAATTATTACATTTATGCGATTTTAACAGAAAATTATGACTGTTCAGTTTCATGAACATATCCTTCAACTTTTAGCTCATGTATTAAATTTTCATGGCCGTATCATTTATTAAATAAATTCCATCTTGTTTCAAATTGGTTGCCTTTTTTATCCCATCTATTAGCTTTGATCTTTCCCCTAAAATGAAAAACAAGTTGAATTAGCACAAAGAAAAAAGGCTTTTTTTAGCTTCTTGTGACTTTTTTGCAATTCTTTGACACGACCCACAAAGAGTGTGATATTTGTAGTTAAAACACAAAAAGCAATCACAACGGAGAGACAATAATGACTTTAGAATTTACGCATAAACCTGATTATTTTCTATCTGCGCAATTGGTGATTCACCATATTAAAAGCTACTTAGATAAGCATCCTGATGCTCAAAATGCCATTTTTGATTTACGTGATATCTATGAGTTGTTACGACAAGATTTAGCTTCTGCAACAACCAACCTTAACGGGATTATGAATATTGCAGATGAATATAAACTTGAAACTTTAAACGGTGATCAAAAACTTATTAGCAATTATTCTATCGATGCTAAAAACAACTCCTTACTCATCGATTTTAATGCAGATGCTCTTGCCGCATTAAAAAATGGCAAACCTATTATTGAACCCGATGCAACAATTACGGAATAAGTAGAAAACTGATATCAAAAAGCCATTCAAATTGAATGGCTTTTTATACTTATCATTCACTAAAATCAGCTTAGCTACATATCTAAGCTTACTTAATTTTCATTGGTACTCGGTTCTTTAACATCTAACTTCGGTTTATTTTTCTTAAAACGAGTTGCAGGCCATGTCATGGTGAAACGCGCCCCGCCTAATATTGGACTTTCATCAATATCAATAGTCCCGCCAAACCAATATGCAATGCGACTAACAATCGATAAGCCTAAACCATAGCCCCCTGAGGCACGTGTGCGACTATCATCTAAACGTGCAAAAGCATCAAAGATACGTTTACGATCTTCTTCTGGAATGCCGGGGCCATCATCTTCAACACAGATATAAGCCATACCTTCATCATTCACACCACCACTAATCAGCACTTTATCATCACAATATCGCACTGCATTCCCCACCAAGTTTTGTACAACACGGTGTAAATAGCGACGCTCGGTTTCCACAACCACTCCAATTGGTGGTGCTTGCAATTCCAAGGTTTTCCCAGTCTTTAAGGCTTCAGTTTCAATCAGAACCTGATCTAAAACTTCAAACAAGCTAACATCTTCAAATTCTAAAGATGGCATGCCCTGTTCGAGTTTGGCATAAGTCATGATTTCATCAATTAAAGTATTTAGAGCCTCAATATCTTTATCAATCTGTTCAACTTGTTGCTGCCGGTAATCATAATCATCTTCATCCGCCATCATTTCTACACCAAAGCGAATACGTGCCACGGGTGTCCGCAGTTCATGCGATACCGCGCGCATCAACTCACGCTGTGCTTCAATTAAACGCTCAATATGATCTGACATGGAGTTATAGCTCGATGCTAAAGTACCAAACTCATCCGTGCTTTCGACAGGCAGACGTACAGATAAGTCCCCGCCCTTCATTTTATTTAACGCATAATTTACAGCACGCAGCTTACGTTGCATCGGCACCAATAGACCATAAACACCCAAGCTCAAGACAAACAAGCTCAGTAGCGTAATACCCGCTGCCAACTGGAAAGGCATCCAATTAAATAATGGTACCGGCCCCATGACCAAGACTTCTGAAGTTGAGCTTGGAATTGGTGATACGATCGAAATAGTTGTGCCGCGCTCTGTTGCACTATCACGATACAAAATAATACTGTGATCTAAACGTAGTCGGCCGATTTGCTCAGAGTCTAAAGGCAAACTTTGAACATTTTGAATTGAAATTGGATAAGAAAAATGATGTTGGATTTTTTCAAGATATTGTTTTTCTTGACCTGGGTAATACACCAAATAATCCAGTATAAAGACAGGCAATGCTTTCATTTGGCGTTCTGAAATATTATCAGCTTTTATATACAGTAGATGTGCAGGGTCATCTTTTAAGCCAATAATAATATAAGCTGCTGTGGTTTGTGCGTCCCAACGCACTACAGCTTTACGCTCTTCTATACGTTTTGTTTCCGCTCGGGTTAAATCAACCTGATTAGCTTTTACATAATAAATAGGCAACTCAAGTAGATCGGATGCATCTGACACCCAATCTGACTTTTGTTGTTCATTTGGCTGACGTGCAATACCTTCACTTATAATGAAAGCCAAACCGTCAGTAAGCGATTCACGATATTCTTGCGCGCGCTGGTAGTTAATGATTTGCACCAGCAAATAGCCAAATGTAGCGACTAAAAAGACTAAAATCAGTAGCCCCGCATAAACGCGCAAAAATATACTGTGTTTAAACACGTAAAAGTGTCCTACTTTGCCAAACTAAGGGACGGTATTTTACATTAAATGCCGTTGGTTTCTTTTACGAATAAATAACCTTTACTACGTACGGTCTTAATACGTTTCGGGTTTTCTGGATCATCACCAATTTTTGGACGAATTCGCGAGATACGCACGTCAATTGAACGGTCTTGACCATCGTATTCAATACCACGCAGACGCTCAAAAATATCTTCACGAGAAAGAATGCGACCCGCATTAGATGCCAACAGCCATAAAAGGTCATATTCTGCACTGGTAAAGTCAACCAACTCATTATTGAGTGTGACAGAACGACCACCATTATCAATTACAAGATCATCAAATTCGATGCGCTGTGCAACTTCATCTTCTGGTGCTTTGTCTGTACGACGTAATAATGCACGAATACGCGCAAGTAAAACGCGAGGTTGAACAGGTTTTGCAACATAATCATCTGCACCCATTTCTAGACCCAACACTTGGTCCATGTCTTCGGTACGTGCAGTCAACATTAAAATTGGTTGATGGTAGTGTGGACGAACTTCACGACAAATGGTTAAACCATCTGCACCCGGAAGCATCACGTCGAGTAATACCATATCTGGTTGTTCAGCGATAATACGGCGAATCGCACGATTACCGTCTGGTTCTACCCCAACTTCAAGTCCGTTACGGATTAAGTATTCTTGAGTTAAACGAGCAAGACGCTCATCGTCTTCAACAATTAAAATTTTAGGTAACTTTTCTTCTTGGCTCATTGATTGCCCCTTATTTGATTGGGCGTATCCTATTTGAAATCCGATAGATACGCTTAAACATAGTTTGCAATATACACACGTTTACATTGTAAACAAGATGGCATTCACCAAACTGATACATCAATATCGTATTTTGTAATAAATTTTAACCTGCTACATTTTTGCAGCCGTATTTACCAATCATTTCCATGCCCTATTGCTCACAATACCAACAATTATAAATTTGGATACATTTTCATCGAATAAAAACTGACTGATTAATTCACAACTTTTTAGGCTTTCTGAAGTTATCCACAATGTTATCTATAAGCACTCTTTTTCGACTTTGCTATGCTATGCCCTTGTCGGATAAGGCATATATAACAAAGATAAAAAATAGGGATTTTTTGAGATGGATTTCTGCCAGAAAAGTTCAAAGCATTTAGTAAAATGTCAATATTGATATACCCTGAATTTTCCCGTATCTTGTGTTCAATAAATTTTTAAACCACTAGGTCTTGTGTTTAAACCTCAAACACTGTGGCATAAAAATTGCCCAGTTCAAACGGTCCTAACATAAAAATAGATGACAAATGGAGCTATGCTAGCATGAGCGTAACGAATTCAACCCCTGGTCAAATTCAGGTGATTAAACGCACCGGTGACGTTGCACCTTTTGATGCAGAAAAAATCTCTGTGGCGATTGGTAAAGCGTTCTTGGCCGTTGAAGGCCAGCAAAGCGCTGACTCCAGCCGTATTCATGACCGTATCTCTCAATTAACTGAGATGGTATTGAATACCTTTAACCGTCGTTTACCTTCTGGCGGTACCATTCATATTGAAGAAATTCAGGATCAGGTTGAACTTGCGCTTATGCGTACAGGTGAGCAAAAAGTTGCTCGCTCTTACGTGATTTACCGCGAGCAACGTGCCGAAGCTCGTAAACAAACTGGTGCTCACCACCACCCTACTTTACAAGTGACAGGTTCAAACGGTCAGCTTAAACCGCTTGATCTTGGCGCACTTGAGGCAAATATTGTTAAAGCAGCTGAAGGTTTAGAAGGCATCGATGTTCGAGCGATTATCGATGAGACTGTAAAAAACCTTTATAACGGCGTAAAAGAGTCAGACATCTCAACGACCATGATGATGGCTACTCGTACCCGTATCGAACAAGAACCAAACTATACATATGTGACTGCGCGTTTATTGCGTAACGACCTTGTTGCTACAGGGTTAGAGTTCTTAGGTTTAGATAGTGACACGAATGAAGGCGACGCTTTAGAAACTTTCTTGAAGAAAGGTATCGAGCTTGATCTTCTTTCTCCAGAACTACTTAACTTTGACCTTGCAAAATTGGCTGCTGCGATTCAACCAGAACGCTCAAACCAATTTACTTATTTAGGTCTACAAACCTTATTTGACCGTTACTTCATCCACTCAGATGGCGTACGTTTCGAATTACCACAATTATTCTTCATGCGTGTTTCAATGGGTCTTTCATTGAACGAAGCAAACCGTGAAGAACGTGCAATCGAATTCTATAACTTATTGTCTAGCTTCGATTACATGGCGTCTACGCCTACTCTATTTAACTCTGGTACTTTACGTCCACAGTTATCTAGCTGTTACTTAACAACGATTTCAGATGACCTTTACAACATTTATGGCGCAATGCGTGATAACGCAATGTTGTCTAAATGGGCGGGTGGTTTAGGTAATGACTGGACGCCAGTTCGTGCGCTTAACTCGTACATCAAAGGTACAAATGGTAAGTCACAAGGTGTTGTACCGTTCCTTAAAGTTGCCAACGATACTGCTGTTGCAGTCAACCAAGGTGGTAAACGTAAAGGTGCAGTATGTGCATACCTTGAAACTTGGCACTTGGACATCGAAGAATTCCTAGAACTTCGTAAGAACACAGGTGATGACCGTCGTCGTACACACGACATGAACACAGCGAACTGGGTTCCAGATTTGTTTATGCAACGTGTATTCGAAGATGCTGAATGGACTCTGTTCACACCATCTGAAACACCTGATTTGCATGACCTAACAGGTGCAGAATTTGCTGAACGCTATGCTTACTATGAAGGCATTGCGAAAGAAACCAACATGCTACATAAGAAAGTCCGTGCGAAAGACTTATGGCGCAAAATGTTGTCTATGTTGTTTGAAACTGGTCACCCTTGGATCACATTCAAAGACGTATGTAACTTACGTTCACCACAACAACACGTTGGTGTAGTTCACTCTTCTAACTTGTGTACAGAAATTACGCTGAACACTAACGAAGATGAAATCGCAGTATGTAACTTAGGTTCAATCAACCTTGTACAACACGTGCAAGGTGGTGTGTTAGATCGTGAAAAGCTTGCTCGTACAGTTAAAACTGCTGTTCGAATGCTCGATAACGTAATTGACATCAACTACTACGCTGTTCCACAAGCTCGTAACTCGAACTTGAAACACCGTCCAGTGGGTATGGGTATCATGGGCTTCCAAGATGCTTTATACGAAATGAAATTGGCTTATGGTTCTGATGCTGCGGTTGAGTTCGCTGACGAATCTATGGAAGTGATTTCTTACTACGCAATCCAAACGTCTAGCGACTTGGCACTTGAACGTGGTACTTACGAGACATTTAAAGGTTCACTTTGGGATCAAGGTATCTTGCCAATTGACTCTTTAGATATCGTACAAAAAGCACGTCCTGACCGTATGTTCGAAGTTGACCGTACAACACGTTTGGACTGGGATACTTTACGTACTAAAGTTCAAAAAGACGGTATGCGTAACTCAAACGTGATGGCGATTGCACCGACTGCAACCATTTCGAACATTTGTGGCGTATCACAGTCAATCGAACCAACTTTCCAAAACTTGTATGTGAAATCTAACCTTTCTGGTGAATTCACAGTGATCAACCCATACCTAGTACGTGCGTTAAAAGATCGCGGTCTTTGGGATTCTGTAATGGTGAACGACCTGAAACACTTCGAAGGTTCGGTTCAAAAAATTGCACGTATTCCTGAAGAGCTTAAAGCAATCTTCGCGACTGCGTTCGAAGTTGAGCCACGTTGGATTGTTGATGCTGCATCACGTCGTCAAAAATGGATCGACCAAGCTCAGTCGCTTAACCTTTACATCTCTGGTGCAAACGGTAAGAAACTTGATATGACGTACAAAATGGCATGGTTACGTGGTCTAAAAACCACTTATTACCTACGTGCATTGGGTGCGACTTCTGCTGAGAAATCAACCATTAACACTGGCGCATTGAACGCAGTTAAGCCTGCTACTGTTGCAGCACCTGTAACTGCTGTTGCGAAAGAAGAACCTAAAGCTGAAGTTGCTGCTGAAGAAGAAGGTTTTGGTCAAGCAGCTCCAGTGCCTATGGCATGTTCAATTGACAACCCTGATTGTGAAGCTTGTCAGTAATCACTGATTAATAGCAATTTATCCGTAGGGTTAATTAATCCAAAAAATTAATTAACCCCCAAAGTAGCCAATTTGGTTATCAAGGATGTTGTTAATAGTCAGAGATAGCCAAATCGCCAAAATTAACGGTGATTAAATGGACAGTTTCATAACTATATGTGTTTTAGGATTGATAGCTATTGTAGCAACGTTGTACGCGGTGAATTTAAAATTTTCATTTAAAGCGAATAAAAATAATTCGCAGAACACGAAAATTATAAATAACATCACCAACCATAATTATTATGGTGACCACAACAAAAAATTCTAAACACAATCACTAATAAAGGAGGTCACCATGCCACATATGACGCATAACTATCAGTTAGGGCTTATTGCTTTGGTGGTTTCCTTTATTTTGACTTTTTATGTCCCGATCGCCTATTTCTGGTTTAAGGCATATAAATCGCGTAATCAAAAATAAATGTCTTTTTAATTTTAATGATCTATTTCTTAGATTTTAGTTTCGCTTAAAAAGAAAACGTTTATACAAAATTTCTAAAAGCAGTGAAACATTTTTAAAAACACTAAATACTGCTTTTATATTTAAAAAACACCCTCAATTAACCCGAGGGTTTTGGTTGTGTTTCAAAATATAACACTATGATTTTTATTGTTTATTCCAATGATGAAATTAAAAAATTTTAATATTTTTAAAATCAAAAAATTATATGAAATATGCATTATTAACGGCTAATAAAACGCTCTATTGACCTACCAAAATAAGCTAATTAAAACTACAATAGCTCCCAATTTATTAAAAAACTAAATCGCCTAACTTTACAAAATGTTTGTGTGTTTTTTATACACCCAAACATCCTTTGTAAATAAGTGAAGCGTATAATTTGTGAGAATTGTTATGTCTATCCTAAGTTGGGACGATTTCGAAGATGATGAACCGAAACAAGCTGCACAAGCTCACCAGCCTGCGCCCGTCGAACCGCAAAAAACGACTGATTCGCAAGTGGTATCTAATGCACAGCACTCATCGCCGAATTTGGCAGCTGCACAACCCGCTCGAACCAGTACAAATCGACCAACAGATCCAACCGATCCGTTGGCAAGAGCATCTAACGCTCTAGAAAATCTAGACGTTGCACCTGGCTTAGAAGAGCTAGAAATGGGTGCTCAGCGTGTTCAAGTTGACGATAAAGCGATGATCAACTGCCGCGCTGACTTAAACCAACTTGTACCGTTCAAATACGAATGGGCTTGGCAAAAATATCTAGACGGTTGTGCAAACCACTGGATGCCGCAAGAAGTGAACATGAACCATGACATCGCACTTTGGAAGTCTGAAAATGGCTTAACCGAAGATGAGCGTACCATTGTTATGCGTTCTTTAGGTTTCTTCTCGACTGCGGATTCATTGGTTGCAAACAACTTGGTTCTTGCAATCTACCGTCACATTACCAACCCTGAATGCCGTCAGTACATCTTACGTCAATCATTTGAAGAAGCGATTCACACGCACGCTTACCAATACTGTATCGAATCTTTAGGTATGGACGAAGGCGAAGTCTTCAACATGTACCGTGAAATTCCTTCAGTGGCTCGTAAAGCAGCTTGGGGTCTGAAATATACACAATCTTTAAGTGATCCTACGTTCAAAACAGGTACACCTGAAAACGACCAAATCTTGCTTCGCAACTTGATCGCGTTCTACTGCGTACTTGAAGGTATCTTCTTCTACTGTGGTTTCAGCCAAATCTTGTCAATGGGTCGTCGTAACAAGATGAATGGTGTTGCTGAGCAATTCCAATACATCTTACGTGATGAATCTATGCACTTGAACTTTGGTATCGACATGATCAACCAAATCAAGATCGAGAACCCTCACCTATGGACTGCTGAGTTCCAAGAAGAAATCATTCAAATGATTCTTGAAGGTACAATGCTTGAAATCGAATATGCACGTGACACGATGCCACGCGGTGTATTGGGTATGAATGCAGGCATGATGGAAGAATACTTGAAGTTCATCTGTAACCGTCGTTTGAGCCAATTGGGCTTGCCTGAACAATTTGCTGGTGTGAATAACCCATTCCAGTGGATGTCAGAAATGATGGACTTACGTAAAGAGAAGAACTTCTTTGAAACTCGCGTAACGGATTACCAAACTGGTGGTGCGTTAAGCTGGTAATAAATTTTTCAGCGAAATATCAAAAGCGGAACCAAGTGTTCCGCTTTTTTTATGAAGAATTTCATTCACCCAAGCAAATCTATGCATTTAATTTAATTCATATTCTGCTAATATAAAACGGTATAAAAATACATCAATTAATAAAAATCACATAATAAAAGAGGACAGAATGAAAGGTCAGATTTTAGATTATTCAGTACAAACCAATTCAGGCATTATCAGTGGAGATGATCAAAACCGTTATGAGTTTACAGGTGCAGAATGGCGTGGCCAAAACTCACCTAAACGCGGCGATCATGTAGATTTCGATATCAGTCCAGAAGGTCAAGCTGTTCAAGTATTCAATGCTCTTGGCAGCAGTAATCCTATTCAACAAATTTCACAGCAACTCGATAAAATTTCAAACCAAGACTAAGCTGAATCAAAATTCAACATGATTGATTGGTTTGTCAAATGTCTAAAAAATTATGCCAACTTTACTGGACGTGCACGCCGTAAAGAATATTGGTTTTTTGTATTGGTCTATCTTATCGCAATGATTATTACTCTAATTGTAGATTCCGTGCTTAGAACCAGAGGAATATTCACAGGTATTTTCATCTTAGCAATGGTTATTCCTTCCCTTTCTGTTGCAGTACGCCGTTTGCATGATATTAATAAATCTGGTTGGTATTGGTTAATACAAATGATTCCGCTCGTTGGACCAATTCTGGTTCTAATTTGGCTTGCAACGGAAACCAAACCTGAAGTAAACCAATGGGGACAACCTGCAAAATAAATAAAAAATCGTGGCTACTGTTCATCTAGCCACACTATCAACAGCACATTAACTCAGGAAAAATATGAAAGGACAAATACTAGATTTTTCGATTCAAACTAATACTGGGGTGATTAGTGCTGAAGATGGAAAACACTATCAATTTGCTGGTCATGAATGGCGAGGTCAAAGACCACCTACACGTGGAGAACAGGTTGATTTTGCTTTGGATGAAAGTGGGCAAGCGATTCAAGTCTATATTGCATTACGCCAACAAAGTTTTTCCACCAATACGCGAACAAACTACAGTGAAGAAGAGGAAAACTATGACTTTTTCGCGTGGTCATTCAAACCACTGAAAAAGTTTGCTGAATTTGAAGGACGTGCTCGACGTAAAGAGTTCTGGTTCTTTTGGCTATTTTGTATATTGGTCACTATACTTGCCTCTGTTTGCGATTTCGTAATTGGTAGTGAACCTTGGCTAGAAAATATTACCAATATCGTTTTACTCATTCCTAGCTTAGCTGTTGGCGCACGTCGACTACATGACACGGGACGTTCGGGTTGGTGGCAACTTTTAATGCTCACAATCATTGGGATCATCCCACTGATTATATGGTGGGCTACAGACACCAAAGCCGAGAACAACCAATGGGGTCAACCCGCTAGAGATCTGCAACAATAAAATAAGGCGCACAATGCGCCTTATCTTTTAACACAAAAATTTAGCCATATTTACGTGCAAAATCTTCATCTGAAGTGCATAGATAAATAATAAATTCAATAAAAGCAACAATGGATGGAATAAAGGTCCAACAGAATAGTAGATACACAATCCCCCATCCAATACGACCCAAATAGAATTTATGGATACCAAATCCACCAAGGAAGAATGCTAAGAGTGCAGCAACAATTCGACTCTTTTGACCGTATTGCGTGCCTAAAGCATTCGGCACAGCGACTAAGTAAATATCGGTTGCGTAACCCATTCCACTTGTCTCAAAATCAACAAATTGTCCACGAGCAGGAACAGTTTGTCCTTTCCAATCGCTTCCAGAAAATTGATAACGATTCTGATCATCTCCGCTGATGATGCCTGTATTATTTTGAACAGAAAAATCGAGTATTTGCCCTTTCATATAATCCTCTATGTTTTATCTTTATTTGATGATTCTTGGACGTTATTTTCATCAGCAATATAACGAATTATTGATCAATGTCATATCATTAACTTATCTTGCCAAATAGCATTTTGTAAACATCAATCGCAGTGCGTATACCACTGCCATCGCAAATATCGCATAACCTGCAGGAGTGATAAACAACGGAATACACAAAACAATCACCACGGTTAAAGGATATAAAAGTTTTCTAAAGCCACTTTGATGATGCAATTCATGGAGTAAATATAAACTTGTCGTATAAATCACGAGGCTGATCGCCACAAAATAGCTTTCTTTTTCAGAACTAATCAGTGCCTCATGCGAAACCACATCGACTGCGGCAGCTAAACCTGCACCAATCGCCGCGATACTAATAAAGACAAAGAAATGTCCATACCCCCAAGTAAATGCCATTTTGCGGCTATTTAAACGCTCTGCAATACTGGTATCAAAATAAGACCACCACATAGTGAACATCATCATCAGGCCGCCCACCATCAAAAAGATCAGTTCAGTACTAAAACGCTGATTCGTTAAAGCATCGGTTATGGCAATCGAGCATCCAACAATAGATTCGCCTAAAACGATAATGGTGAGCAGTGAATATCGCTCTGCAATATGATGCGCATGCCAAGGTGTACGGCTTGCAGCTTCTGCAAAAACTGGCACAGACAGTTCAGCAATTGCGAGCAAAATGAAAAGATAAACGGTGAAATGCAGCGGTGAAAAATGAAAGAACAGCCACCCGACTTGTACCAGTATGATGCCAAAAGCATAGCGTAACGCAGTTTTCCGACGGGACAGATCATGCTTTGCAACACGAAGCCACTGCGTAACTAAGCCTAGACGCATAATGGCATAACCAATCACAATTACGTCAAAATCTTGCTTTTGAAAAGCGCTTGGAATACCAGCAGCAATGACCAAAGAGCCAATGATCTGTACGAAAGTTAAGATTCGATAGAGCGCATCATCATGATCATATGCCGAGGCAAACCAACTAAAGTTCATCCACGCCCACCACAAAGCAAAAAACACCATGCCATACAGCGTTAAACCCTGAGCCAAATGATTTTCAACAATGGCATGATGCAGTTGCTGCCCTGCGGTTGCGATCGCCACGACAAAGATCAAGTCAAAAAGCAATTCTAAAGAGGTCGCGACACGATGATGCTCATGTGGATCACGTGGGTGCAAAGGTTTGAGCCACTGGCTAGGGAATAAAAATGATTTGGACATAGCATTCAGCTTTATTGTTTTCTGTCTGAATTTTTTCAAAAGCCTGAAATAGTTACAAGGTCGATTACATAAATCAGATGAGAAACAGTTTTCTAGAAAAAGGATAATGGCTTTAAAAACCTACTTAAGCGTTAGATATTTCAATTATGGAAGTAAAAATTTAAAGTAATAAAACTGCGAAAGACGTTTAAGATAAAAACTCGATAGATCGTTGTATTTTTTATATCTCAGCTATATTTTTCACTAAATTTTAATGACATACTGCTATCCACTAAAATAATAATGAAACCGAAAAGTGATGTTAAAAGAAAAATTAGCGTCTTTTCCTGACGCAGTTTGGGTACAGATCCATTATGATCAAATGCAAGTTTTAACGCGTGATCATCAAATTGTAGCTGAACAAAACTGCCCTCTGGCGTTTATAGAACGCGGAAGTTTTGTCCGAAACTATCATGTTGCAGAACAGTGCTTCAACCAACTCATACAACAGATCCACTTCAAGTGGTATGAGTTTGGACAGCCGGTTATTTTTATTCAGTTAAAAGAACGCTTAAGTGAAGAAGTCAGCGTACTCGAGCTACAAGCCATTCAAGAAATGGCTCTAAGCGCAAATGCGCATTTTGTATTTGTCTACGATAAACATGGCATCGCACTCGAAGCAGATACCATCAAAAATGATGAGTCATCTTTGCTCAAATGGTTTTTCTGTGGGCTGATTTTTCTGATTTTGCTGATTATCTTTAAATAATCAGCATCATTCATTAGGTTCGGTGCAACTACGACACTTTCTGCTGCTGCAATTGCTCAATACTCGAAATCAAATCGCTAAAACGATCAATCACCAAAGCCGGTGCAGCCATTTGAATTTCTTCTGCACTACCATAACCATAGCTCACAGCAATACTCGGCACTGCATTACGGCGTGCGCCTAAAATATCGTACTCACGGTCTCCCACCATCACACATTCTTTTGCATCTAACTGTTCTTGCTGCAAAATGTATTCAATTAAATCGCCTTTGTTGGTGCGCTCGCCATTTAGTTCACTGCCATAAATTACAGTAAAATATTGCGCCAAATCAAAATATTCTAAAATTTGGCGAGCATAGACCGTCGGCTTTGCTGTAGCAACATACAAGCGAAAACCTTGCTGTTGTAAGGTTGCTAGAGTTTCAGCAACGGCAGGATAGACTTTATTTTCAAATAAACCGGTAACGGCAAAGCGCTCGCGATAACCTAGTAAAGCCTGATCTGCAAGTACATTATGCACATCGACATTGAGGATTTTGGCCAAAGAGGCTTTCAAAGGTGGTCCAATGATCCAATCGATATTGGTCTCATCCGAAATGGGATGTCCAATTTTCGCCAGTCCATAGCGTGCTGAAGTGGTAATGCCAACTTTTGGATCTGTTAATGTTCCATCGAGATCGATCAATATATTCTTAATCACAGCTTTTACCTTATCCATTCACTTCTGCAAAAATACTATCGAGTGTTCGCTCAAAGTTGCCTATACTATCGTAAATTTTGTGTAATAAGGACATCATTGTGCGCCCTACTGTACTGTGCTTTTCAGGTCTTGACCCTTCAGGTGGTGCAGGACTGCAAGCGGACATTGAAGCCATTGGTCAAAGTGGCGCACATGCTGCCATTGCGTGTACAGCGTTAACCGTTCAAAACTCACAACAAGTGTATTCATTTGAAGCAACCTCACGTGAGTTATTACTGGCTCAAGCACATGCCGTCGTCGGTGACCTCCCTATTCGCTGTGTAAAATCAGGAATGTTAGGAACAACTGAAAATATCGCGGCTCTCGCTGAGTTTTTACGTGAACATCCCGAATATCATTATGTTCTCGACCCCGTTTTAGTTGCCAATAGTGGTGGCTCTTTGGGTGATCAAGCAACGTTGGTCAAAGCCTTTGCAGAACTGATTCCACTTGCCACGGTGCTTACACCCAATACCGTAGAATTACGCGCACTCACAGCTGAAGACGACATATCTAAAGCTACAGCAAAACTTTTTGCGATGGGCGCTCAAGCGGTATTAGTAAAAGGTGGGCATGAAAATACGCCAGACTATATACAAAACTCGTTGTACATTCAGGGTGAATTAGTTTCTGAAACCCGTTGTCCACGACTAGATGGGGAATATCACGGTTCTGGCTGCTCATTGGCGAGTTTTATTGCTGGGCGATTAGCCTTGGGTGATGAGCTCAAAACGGCTGTTCATCATGCCGAAACATGGCTATTTGGTGTGTTGAAAAGCGCTGAATCACCGGTTGTCGGTGGACAAAAAATACCAAAACGTTTTTAAAGTACTCGGTTATTTATTTAAACCCCATAGAATAAAACGCTATATCATTTAAAGCCCTGAATATCAGGGCTTTTTCAAATTAAGAGTCGAGTTGAACGCGATAGACCAAGGTTGGAATTTCCCACGCACCACCAGCAAATCCTTTGCACTGTGTGGTTTTTGCCATATAGGTTTGGATAAAACGCTGACCATTCCATGACCACTCCCCCGTACTATGACAGTCGCCAATGCCTCGTCCACGTTGGTTGGAGAAAATCTGCCCTTCGCTAAAACCACTTCCGGAAAAGGTCACGGATTGTTTGATTTGCTTTAAATTTCGATCCATCAGCCAATAGCCATTACCACTGTTATATGCCCCACGCCAACATGGCACTTCGACCAAGGCATTTTTCCCATTGATTGGAAACACCACGACCCGATCATCCTCTAAGAAATTTGCATCAAAGAGTTGAGGACAATCTTCTACTGTCGTTTTCTTCTTTATCAATCCAAACAATTGTTTGGCTGTGGGCGCATTGACGGCATACCGTGTTTGTAAGCCCTTACTGTAATTTTGAATATTCACTTTCGGAATACTTTTCGGTTTGAGTACATTGGCCGAACTACTATTGGCTTTACGCAATAATGCTGAATTTGTCCCTATGCGCTTTTGAAAATCATCCATACGGAGTAATACTGCGCTTGCGCCCTGCACAGACAATAACCATGTTTTGTTGTTGCCTTTCCACACAATCGGTTGATTGGCTTGTAAGGCTTGAATCAGTTTTTGAGTTTGAGCTGCACTTAACTGACCTTCCGCAGTTTTGGCATCAAGCTGCACAGTTCCCTGATTTTTACCTAAAATGTAAAGTTGAAGTGGTTTATTTGCCGCACTTAACGTTTCAGGATCGAGCTTTACTCGTGCACTGACTTGCGCTTGTGCTCCCGCGGCACGTTGTAATAACACAGAAACAGCGGGGTGATTGCCTTCCGCTTGATAACCTGCAACGCGACATGTCCCCGTATTATCACAAGCGATTTCCCAATCCTTATGTGAAAAATAATTTCCTTGAATTTGAGCAAAACTCACACTACAACCCAATGCAGCAACGTAGCCCAATAAAAGTTGCCAGATGACATTATTTTTGTTCATGTCTTTGGCTCAAAATAATTATATTAGAGCTATCTTAGAATGCTTTTCACTGAAACTCCAGTTTAAATGGATCTGCTACATGATTTAAATTTATAGAGATGAATCATTCAGTTGCTGTATCTCCTCACATTTTTTTCGCTTCACATTTTCATCACTGAGCGTATTCATCAAATCTGCCGCTAGGCCTTTTAAAAGACTCATATCATCATCTGTCATTTGATTCGGCTGCCGATCTAAAACACAAAAACTTCCCAAGGCCACCCCATTACGGTCTCTAAGTGCAACGCCTGCATAAAAGCGAATGCGGTTATGCATCAATTCAGGTAAATGCGCAAAGCGTGGGTCACGTTGTAAGTCTTCAATAATCAAGCGTTCATTTTGATATACCAAATGGCTGCAGATTGAGTCTTGCTTCGACTGGCGCACCTGCATCGGTTGCTCGGTAGCCTGAGCCAAAGGGCTACCTGGAGTATAGACCCAGTCTTGCTTGACCCAAGAAATTTGTGCATATTTCACATCGAAGGCTTGTCGGGCTTCTTCAATATATTGTTCATAAATCGGTAAATTCCGCTCATCCAAAACATTCAGTTCTTCTAATGCTTTTAAGCGCTGTGCTTCAACGCTAGGATCAGGCTCATCCAACCAAGATTCACCCTGCTTCAATTGAAAAGCTTCAATGGTTAATAACAAGTCATTCATATTATTGACCACTGCATCGACGGTGAAATTTTCTTTGATCGCATCTAATTGGGATATCTCATCACAGCTCCACAGTGCAAAAATCAGTTTTTTATCTGGAAACTGTGCCTTAAAAACATGGCTTAAAAGGCGAATTTGAGCTTCTGGTGCTGTATGGAAAATCGAAATACATACGATCTGAATATCCTCTTGGATATCATCTATACTTTGATGCTGATTTTGAATTAAGACGTCGCTAAATGCCTGAGCCGGAATACCCCTTAAACTTAGGCCATGCGCCAACATAGCCGATACTTGAACATCAATTTCCCAACGTGCCCCGATACATAACACCGCTGCTTTCTGATCCTGCTGTGCCACTGGATATGCCCGTTGAAAACTATGATTAAACAGTTTTAATCCCTGATGTAAACGTAGTCGATGTTCAGCACTGGCCTCGGTGTTGTGGCCTCTCGAAAAAATCCGTATGGCTGGAATCGCGACTTTGGCATAAAACGCATTAACCCGCCGTGCCTTGATTTCATCCGTCGCATCCTTCGGTAACTTTTCAGTAATAAAATTTTGTGCGACATCCACGGCATCTTGCACATCATCAGCGACTAATCTCTGATAAAAGCGCTCATGCGGTGCCAATGCAGGTGTACTACCGATCAGGGTTTTAATAAAACCTAAGGATGGTACATAGCTCGAAAGCACCAATAAACATGCGGTTAAAGGCGTCGATAAAATTAAACCAATTGGCCCCCACACAGCCGTCCAAAACATGGCGGCAATAATAATGGCTAAGGTTGAAAGTCCGGTACTTTCCCCATATAACCAAGGCTCAATAATATTATTACTGACCAATTCCAAGAGCAAAATTAAACCCACTGTCCATAGCACCATATTCCATGTGGGATCTACCGCAAAAGCCAATGCAATGGGGAAAATCGCAGAAATCATTGGGCCGACATAGGGAACAAAGCGCATCACTATCGCCACCATTCCCCACATAATTGCTGCCGGCACCCCAATAAACCAAAGTCCCAAGGCCATCGGAATACCGTAGGTCACATTGACCATCAGCTGCATACGTAAATATTTACCGATACGATTGGCGGCTTCATCTAGTGCGTCTGTTCCGATATTTAAATTGCCGCCCAGCAGCTTAAGGAAACGGTCATGCAAATCTTTCCGATTGACCAAAATCAGAATCACAAACAAAAATACAATACCTGCGGTTGCCAAGGGATTGAGCACCCGCTCACTCCAAGCCATGACCGCTTCAGCCGTGGTTTGTTGTTGTCCCACCACTTCCACTTGCTGCACTTTAGGATTTTTCTCTTCAGGCACCACATCATCTATCGAGTTTTCAACAGTATCTATGGTGGTTTTTGCGCCATCCCAAACACTCGGGCCGCGTGCAAATTGACGAATAGAATCCATTTTCTTTTGAATCGTACCGTGATATTGCGGTAACTCTTGGCTTAATTGCCCCAGTTGATAACCCAAATAAGAGGCCGCGCCGGACAAAATCGCCAAAGCCAAACCGACCACAATAAATATCGATGGCATCTGTGGTAGCCCCCAACCTCGGAGTTTCATCACCAAAGGGTCAACTAAAAAAGCCAATAAGATTGCGAGTGCCAATGGAATAAAAATATCTTTACCAAGATATAAGGCCGCAATCAGCAAACTGCCGATGATGAATCCTGCCGTGATTCGAATCACTTTATGTAAATCTGCAGGGGGCATTTGCTTCGAGGCGTTCAGGTCTTGTAAGCCTTGCTTTTGACCTGATGGTGATGATTCAAAATCTTGCGCTAATTTATTATTTTTATGATCCATTTTCTTATCCTGAACGATGGTCATTATTTTTTAATTTAGGCTGAAGTTTTAGAACTGCATACGCATTTCATGTAATGATTTGCAAAGAAAAAAACAGAGCGACACGGCTCTGTTTTCATACTGTGTTTTGAGATGAATTAAAAGGTAATTACTTTACTTTGATGAGTCACAATATCCACTGGAACAGAAATATGTTGATGAACGATCTTCCATAGAGACTGCGTTTTTTTCATCCCAATGGTGTTACGACACCACGAGATCCCTGGCGTTGGTATTCCACTCTTATCATCAATTTTGGAATAACAGTGCAGAAAGGCAATATCAGGTTCTGCATGGATGACCAGTTCCCGCCTAAACACCTTTAAACCTTCACGAAAATACTCTCTATAAAATTCCCACATTTTTTGATATGCCATTAAGCCGCGCATTTCACAACTGGCATCAAAAAAGTTCACATCTGCTGCGCAGGATTCAGCAATGTTTTCAATTTTCAATTGGCAGATGACCTCATCCCAATTGGCTAAAAATTGCAGAATTTCGTCAGCGGCCTGTTGGTCACCGACTATTTTGATTTTATCTTGCATCTCTGGCACCTATTTCTTTTATTTTTTATGAAGCATTATTCTGTGAGGCGTTTGGAAGTTGAATTTCAACGATCTTCCAGCTCCAACCGCGGCGTTGCATTCTAAATACGGTATATGTTGCTTCGCTTAGGCCTTGGAGCGGCACATACAGATCAAATCGATTCCAAGCACTATAGCTTGCTTTGGGTTCAAGGGACTGGCTTTGTTTTAAAGCGACAGTAGTTGGAGTTGCATCCTTTTTGGATGATGTTGATGTATGAGGTTGTTCTGCGACCTTATTTTCAGCATGAGTGAATAGTTCAATCCCTGAGCTAATCATGCTCGGATTGGTTAGTTGGGTTATTTCTGGTAATTGGATCGACTCTTTTAATGCTTTGCCTTGTAAAAGCAGCATGATACTGTTTGGATTGACCAGACTGTCGACCAGCGTTGCACTGAGGACTGTGCTGAGCTGCCCACCCCACGACTGAGCGAATTCGGGTAAATGCTGTAGCCCAGTTTTCTGTTGAATGAGGTCTTTAACTTGTGGTTTTAGACTCGATTTGACTGTCGCAAAATCGATATATTGAGCAATTTTTTCAGGTTGATTGTGCTCATAGGCTTGACGTATTTGGTACAGCACCCAATACGGAGACGCAATCATCCAACCCAAGACGATGATCAAGATCGCAATGAGCCCATAATACAAAATATGATTCTGCTTATTCATCGTTCACCACTCTAGCCAGTGAAGTTGTGGTACTTCCTTGTACCGTTAAATAAGCCTGATCTAGATTGAATAGCATCCAACCTAACAGCGCTTATCTGAGAACCATATAGCTTTTGATCTTGTGATTTTGACGAGCCTTCTGGTTTGTTCATCTCGCTTTGGCTGTCTTAATCAGGTTGTTTCAAATTTAAGCTGTTAATTCTCTAATTTGGGTATTCGCACCATGGGTTTTAACTGACTAAATGCGTTTATCGCGCGATTGCTCACTGGCATAAAATTGGCTGATCCCAATAATATGATGGTTTGCCGCTTTCAGATTGAAATATGGTTTACCATTATTAACATTCAGTCGTTCAAAGCGACTATCATCTGCGCTGTTGTTTTGTACAGACTCAATCCCGTTTTGTGATGATGCTTACACTTTATATAATTCACTCGTTAAAATGATTTCACCGTTCCATGCTTTTGATACAAAACGAAACTGCTGATCATTAGAATGACTGATCTGGTACCATCCCGACATATGTTACCCCTTCATTTTCATTGTTTTATCTATTATTCGATCAGGATTTGTTGTTGGAAATTCAACCTGATCTACAGAATATAAATGAACTCGGTCACATTTTTCAATGTCTTTTTTGATCAGTGTCAAGGCTTAAAATTTAATCACTAAGAAAATGATTTTCAATAAATAATTCCAATCAAAAAAAACCGACCGAAGTCGGATTTCATCATGATGTATTTGTGAATAGATGCGCTTTACTCAACGTATTGAATAAAGGCCTTAAGGACTGACGATCAGCTTCGAATAGGTCGCTTTATTCATTTCTAAAATTTCTACACAAAGTTGCACCTCTATTGCTGAAGCTGTGACATGTTGTTTCATCACGTCCAATAACAACAATGAAATTTGCTTTTGAACTTCAACCGTTCTACCCGTCAATAATGAAACTTTGGCATGCATATACGCATGTTGAGCATGTTCATCCAAACCCACAACAAAATCTTGCTGAGCGACAGCGCGGCTCTTAATATCATTGATAGCACTAACATGACCCGATTCAAATAAGGCAGTGTTTAGCGCTTTAAGTAAAGGACGAGCCTCAAGCTCAAGGTTATTGGAATATTCCAAATGAATATGCGGCATAGTAAAGACTTTTCAAACCCGTAATGCGTCTATTATGCAGGCTGAAAAATAAAATCTATAGCGGATTAGTTATCTATTTCATGTTTAAGTAGACATCCTAAGCCAAGTGTTGACTTCGCTTAGGATGATAGACGGTTGCTTTAGAGCGAACAAAAACGAAACTTAAACTTTTTTCACGTATTCAGATTTGAGCTTCATTGCTCCTATACCATCAATTTTACAATCAATGTCATGACCATCTGTTGCATCAGCTAAAAGACGGATATTTTTAACTTTTGTGCCAACTTTCACCACTGAAGATGAACCTTTAATTTTAAGGTCTTTCACCACAGTAACCGTGTCACCATCGATCAATACATTGCCATTGGCATCTTTAATCACTATCTGTTCATCTGCAGCACTTTCGCCTTCACGCCATTCATGTGAACATTCAGGACAAATCAGTAAATCGCCATCATTGTAGGTATATTCAGAATTACATTGGGGACAATTGGGTAAAGACATAAAAGACCTCAAAAAAAATATGGATGTAAAAATCCACAAAAACTTAATATAACATTTTTATGTATTTCATAAACTTAAAAACCATAAAAATCGTATGGTTTAGTGATGTTGTGAAGACCTTAATCACACAACGACACAGAACTAATCGGTTTAAATTTTAGATCTCTAATGAGGTGTTTAATATCAACGCTTTTAAGATATGCGCATGATTTTTATCTATATGTTTGGCCGCTGTGAGTAAGGTCAGGGGCTCCTCTTTTTCCCATGCGCGCAGTTGTTCTAACTCGGCTTGATGGGGTTGTATTTCTTGCAAATAGCGCTGTTTAAACTCGTCCCAACGAGAAGCCATTGCTTCGTCTTGATGATACCAACGACGTAAATCTGTAGATGGCGTCAATGCCTTCGGCCACAAATCTAGCTCTGCGCTCACTTTACTGATACCACGCGGCCACAAGCGATCGACCAATATGCGTTTACCGTCATCTGGGCTGATCTCATCATAAATACGTTTAATGTCTACAGTCATTAAACCCTTCCTCACCTATTTGTAGTTTTCGATCATTTTTCAGATTATTCATCGGGGATCGCTGGATTCACTAAAAAAGCCAGCAACTGTAAAGACTCCTGCCAACCCAAATAACAGGCATCAGGTGGAATAACGCTCGGCAACCCTGCCTGTACAATCGTCACTTCGGTTCCGACTGAGACCGCTTTAAACTCAACAGTGACTTCGATTTCACCGGCCAACTCTGGCATATCAAATTGGTCTGTATAGCGCAGTAAATGATTCGGCACGACTTCATGATAATCACCATGGAAAGCGTGTGTGGTTCCCGTTGAAAAATTTTGAAACGACATGCGGTACGAGCCACCTACACGCACATCAGAATGTTCCACATGGGCAGTAAATCCATGCGGTGCCATCCATTTAACCAAAGCATCTGGCTCCACAAAGGCACGATAAACGCGCTCTACAGGCGCACTAAAAACACGATGTAATCGAACAGTATTGCTCATGATGATGTCCTTTTGTCATTGTTTTCACTGAATCATCCACATGCATTCACCCTCGCTTTATCGTCCATTTTTATCACACTGAAACGTTCTAAATGAGACAGCTTTGAGACGTGCGAGAAAGGTCATTGCTGTTCAATACTATAGCGAATCCTACAGATTGATCCCATCACTTTAACGCAATGCCTTGTTATGTTTTGTGAGCTGCATTCATATTAACTTGAATTTAAATTGTTTAAAAATAAATACTTAACCCAATATTCCTATAATTTAAAAAATAAGAACCCAGTTGAATCACTGGGTTCTTGTCACTTTCGATGTAATACTGAGACTTAGCTCAATTGTGCTTCATCTTCATCCAGATCATCATCTTCATAAATATAAGCCATACAACCCCAACCGTCATATTCGCCTGAATGTTGTTCTGCAATTTTAATAAACCACTGCTCTAAATCGACAATATCTTCATAATCAGGCTCCATATAAACATAGACCGTGATAATCCATTCCACGCGATCTGATTCTTCATCTTGGAACAACGAAATTTTTTGCTCTTCTTTCAATAAATACAATGCACACTGTTCAGCCTGCGCTTCGTTCGAAAAGGCAATTGAATATTCGATTTCGTGCGGCACAGATAAATCATCACCATCTTGCTGCATCTGCCACAGCACATTGCCATTATCATCATCTGGAAATTGTTTAAAATCACGAGTCATTGTACTTTCCCTTATCGTTTATGAATTTTATTCTGTTGACTTAGATTAACGGATAATTGTTGCAATTTGCATTAGCTAAATCTCTTTAATCAGAAATAGACCGTCGAAGTGATCTTTCTGATAACAATTCAAATTAAACCACAACATCCATGTGGGCCTGAGTTTCTTTAAGATGTAAAACCAAAGCTGCCATTTTCAATTCTTCTAAGCGTAATTGTAGATAACTGTCGAGTACCCGTGCCTGACTAAAATGTACACCATGCGCATTGAGCAAGGTGAAATCATCCGCCAAAGCCTGCAATAGCTCACCTAAGTTTTTGGTATTTAATTGGGCTAAATACAAATCAGCACGACTATTAAACACCAATGTAAATAATTGCATCGCAGCCAAACGACGTTCTTCATCAAGATAATTACATTTTGCAGTCGATTGCTGCTCCATTGCATCAATCATTTTGCAACGTACCGCAGTCAAATTTTGCTTTGCCGCAGATTCATTCATGCCATCCATCAGCTGATCTAAAATACTCTGTAAAGGTAAAAAGAATGCTGACTGATAGCCCCGTATTTTGTTGTCCAAAGCACGGTTGATGTTATCCAAATGCTGCTGATCCAGCGCTTGGCTATACAAACCCTTTAACTCGGCACGGGCTTGTTCCTGTATTTGTGATTTAGCTCTTTCTTGATATTTGCTCAAATACTGACGTACTTGTTCAATCTGTGCGCGAATATCATTCAACATGATATCGGCATTGGCTTTGGTGACTTCCACCAAACCATCAGCCTGTAAAGTTCGATACTCAACATATTGTTCAATATCCACAATATGTTGATATTTCGCTACTTTATCGACTTGGATTTTTAAGCCACTGTTTTGAATACGTAATTGGCTGATTTCATAATTCAGTTCATCTTGCTGCGACTCTGTTTCAGCCAGTTTTAACCGCGCACGATCGAAGTTTTCCTGCAGTGAACGTAGGGTTTTATCATTTTTCAATTTGCGGTTATAAACAAAAAGGAGAGCCACAATTAATAGGATGATAAGGACGACTAAAGCAATATTGATCATTTGCTAATCCTCAAAATAAGCTTCAATAATTTAAGTTTATTCCCCAAAACAAACCTAAGTTACAAAAGTTAAAATCTATAATTCATTTCATATTAGCAGAACAAATGCAAAAAACCGTATTTATCTGACCAAATACACACTTGCACACAATTCAACTAAAATACTGTTTTAAATTAATTTAATAAAAAATTTTTCATATTAAAAAATAATCAATCAATATTCTTTAGAAAATATAATAAAACTTTAGAAATGGTATTTATTTACTAAAAGATACAAAGAAACTTAATATTAATCTTTGTAAATATTTCACACACTTTATAGAGATATTTAAATTATTTATATATCCCCAGAATTGGGGATATAGTGCATATGGTGATTCATTTTTAAGCAGAAAAACCTATTTAAAGCCGTAATTATTCTTAGCTTGCTAAGCTGCATAAAGATTTCAATTCAACACAGCAGATTTTATGAACAATGAGTATTCACATGAATATGCTTTAAAATTCTGCCGCACAATGAATATGAACAGCTTGTTGGGTTAAGGGCTGGGTAAATGCCAGATCGCAAGCATGTAACGCCATCCGTCCGAGTGAGCTCTGTTTAGCATTTGGGTGATACAGTTGATCCCCTGTAATTGGGTGCCCAATATGCATCATGTGTACACGTAGCTGATGAGAACGCCCTGTCACTGGTGTTAATAATACTCGGCTAATATCCTTGCTTGCGTCATAGCTGATGGCTTGATACAAGGTTTTTGAAGGTTTGCCCAATTCAAAATGCACCATCTGTCGTGGGCGATTTTCCCAGTCCGTAATGAGGGGCACTTCAACACTACCCTCACCTTCAAGTTTGCCTTGAACCAAAGCCACATATTGCTTCTGAACCGTTCGCGCTTGGAACATTTTACTCACTGCCACTTCTGCATCGCGGTGTTTCGCAAACATCAAAATGCCTGATGTTGCCATGTCTAAACGATGGGTAATCTTTGCCGCCGGATACTGTTCCAAAACACGAAGATAGGCACTGTCATGATGCTCAGGCAAACGTCCCGGAACCGACAACAATTCCGCCGGTTTTTCGATGACAACCAAGTCTGCATCTTCATACAAAATACGTAGAGGACCTTGAGGCGGCGCATAGACAAAGTTGGGATCTAAAGGCATGGATAGACTGTGTACTGGGAGAATGTCGGCAAAATAACAACTGACTAATTCGCTGTCAATCGACTTTAACCGATCAGGTCTAACCCTAACGATTATTGCTCCCCAATTTACCAAAGGCTGGTGCTAATGAATGAGACAAATCATCCTCCAGTAACTGTAAGATGCTTGCACTCGTGGTTGATGGATACTCATGTAGTGTGATGCGATATTCGCCCTGAAACCACTGCGATAAATGCAAGGCATAAGTTTGTTTAGGCCCAAGACCTAGATGTTGTTTTAAACGGTTCTTTATACCTGTCCGTGATGATCCGACATACAGAATGTGATTGGGTTGATTTAACTTGGCGCAAGCATGGGTTTTCAATGCCTTAAATGCGGCATAATCCTGATATGTCTGCTGTATATCGCCACCAACTTGCTGTATCACATAAATATAATGTGCGTGTAGAGCAAGATCATCAAAACTTGAAAACTCAAATATACGCTCAGCTTTAGTCTGCTGTGCCTGCAGACAATCCTGTATCAATTGATTCAGATAACCCATAACAAAATTATTTAAAATTTAGATAGTTAAGCATAACAACTTTGTGAAAAAGGACAATCCGAAGCTTAGATTAAGTTTGAGTTGTTCTGCGTGATATTCATTACATCAGCAATGATCAAAGTTTGTTTGGAATGAATGCGAAGTTTGGAATTTTGAAAAAGATGGAAGGATTTATTATTCGATTTAATTCTTAAAAATTTTTTAGGGTGTAAGAGAAAACAGTATTGTTTACTTCAACTATCATCACTTTGTAAGTCATGATCTTATAGCCTATAAACTTCTGGTTTATAGCGTCCTAAGCTGAATCGAGACCTTTTGGGTGAGTACTGTACACGTGTTTTGCACCACTGACAGCATGCTACTCTTTTCAATCTCTATCACACCCTTGAGATATATAGTAGTGGTATCGATGAGGGATTGTTTCCCTGAAAATTACTATTTTTGACTTATTTTAAAAATATTTTTCACATTTAAAGATATATTGAAAATATTTTCTTCTTGTATCATGTTTTAGCATTTTTTCCATCTGATAAATGACTTTTCCCGAGAATTTTCGCCATAGTTTATCACTCAAACCATCGGGATCATTTGAATTCTAGACAGGACTTTTAACCAATGAGAACTTGTATTGAAATGAGTTCTCCAACTGGATTAAGAGTCAATAATGCATACCACAGCGAGATTTGAAAATTGAGGTGTGCTTGAAAAAAGTAGCAAAAAGTACAGAGGCTATTCAATGCGATGAAAATGAAATTCGTTCAGATTTAACACTTGGCTTAGGACTATTTTTACGGGAGATGCTTGATGATCTTTAAGCTTATGGTGATTAAACTGGTGTGGTTTGTTTTATGCGGATTAAAGGAGTAATGATTCATTATTCTTTTTTATTTTGGCTTAAATTTTTGGGGTGGTATAAGAGAAAACAATATTGTTTACTTCAACTATCATCACTTTGTAAGTCATGATCTTATAGCCTATAAACTTCTGGTTTATAGCGTCCTAAGCTGAATCGAGACCTTTTGGGTGAGTACTGTACACGTGTTTTGCACCACTGACAGCATGCTACTCTTTTCAATCTCTATCACACCCTTGAGATATACTTTAACCAAAGAGGATCGGGATTAATTTCCTAAGTTTTTCTAATTTTCTACAAATTCAGCAAATTTTTTCAGCCATTTTAGGTTTAGCAGGATATTTTATCTTTTCAGCTCATTTCAGCGTTTTTTATCTGCAGATTTGCCCAATTATAAGAAAATTTTCTTTTACAACAGACCAAACGTCTAAACACAGTGCTAAATTCTAAAATGTATCGCCACTGAGCATTCATCCCTTCATTTGAATTATCTACATTAATCATGACTCACAAAACACCGCTCAATGAGTAACTAATGATCTAGATCTATCTTTGTTCTACTTATTGAACTGATGTTACGCAGTAACATCAAAAGCGCAATTTGCTTCAAATAAATGAACGATACGCGGTCACGTCATCCGCAAGTGTTTGAGACAGAGCTACTTTTAATCAAAAATGTTTTTGCGATACTTTGAATAATTTGACGGTAATGAGCGAGTTTTGCGGTGAGGAGCATTGCTCCGCAAGATGGTTTCCTTGCGAAGCTTCGCTTCTCATTTTGCCGAATGAGAAACAATGTTTCGTAAGAGTACCTCCAGCCGAAGGCTAATCCATTTATTCAATCCCTAGATATAAGACGCCGTCGAATAGAATTAAAAATCATTTTAAAAATGCAAAACTACTTTTAAGTGTGTAACATCAGCTATTTAATGGATGATCTATTCAACGCATGATTGGTCATTGAGCTAAATAGCTTTGCACCCACTGTGCGCTAAACCACCAACCACTACATGCTGCCATACCACAGAGTAAATTGGCCAAAATTTTATTCATTCGGCTGAGGTCTGATGCATATATTTTGAGATTGATCAAATAAGCAATCACAGCATATACCAGTCCAATCGCACCACCAATGATGATCAGGATCAAAGGCCATGCTGCATAGGCATGCGCCTCTGCTGGATATTTTGTAGAACGGATGGTTTCTGTGGTCATGCTGCATATCCTATTAATAACGCGATTACCTGTTTTAGTTAGCAATTTCTGCGCCATTTTTCTTGGATATACAGCGTTATTTCAAAGTTAATGCATGTTGAATTTCTAGCTTTGACTACAGCATTTATCGCAACCGACCACTTTTTCTGTTGGCCAACTCATACGTGCACGCTTATAAGCGAGTTCGAAATTGGCAAAATAACCAATCAATATTTGCTGGTCAAATTGCGGCATGTCTACACATCCTTGCGTACCATTGTGAATTAAATGCGAGCCATTCGTTAAGGCATTTTCATCCACTATAAATTTAATCATCTACCATTCCCCTCATTATTTTTTATAAAATTCAAAGATTAATAAATCCATATAAAAACTATGTGATTTATAATCACATACTAAAATTATGCCTTTATTGTTTAAAAATCAACCATATTTTAAAGATATTTTTAGGCGTCTCTTGGATGACCTAAACGCAGAATGATGTACTCTTTTAGGATGGATAGGTGGGATTTCTCGATTTCATTTTTTGCGCTTAAGCCGAGTGCTTGGAATGTTGAATAAAGGTATTTTTCACTCGAACTGGCATTAACAAATACGGTGTCCAAATCAGACAAACGAAAGTACTGTCTCTAACTGTATGAAGGTCTATGTATCAGTAGCACTTCTTATAATTTTAATAATCTTTATCAAACGCTGAAAAACTCGGTTTCGGATTTTTATTTTTATATTTATTAAACAAAATGCAGATCATTCACTCTAAAAGATGGATTCATTTTAGAGTGAAATATTGATTGGTTTATAAAGGGGTATCGACCTGTACAGTTCGTTTTTGGCGTATGCGGCGAACCAACCAGATCACGATTGCAATCACTAAGATCACAACAAAAAATGGAACTAAAAAGGCCAATACTGACAAGACTGCAGCACCAATCCATTCTCCTGTAGATAAGATGGGGTTTGCAACGCCACCTGTGGTTGCGGTAGATACACCACGCGCAGCGACAGTACTCATTTGCACTGCTGTTGCTGTACCACCACCCAAGATAATTGCTGCAGCCCAACTGGCAAACTGTGACATTTCACCTGAGCTGACTGCCATTGTGGCAATGGTCCCTGCAATCATGGCTGCAGGTGTTGAAATGGTGTCGAGCGCATTATCTACCCAAGGAATATAGTAAGCTGCAATTTCACAAACCGTCGCAATTGCTAAGCCAATACAAACCGCAGGCATAGACAACCATTCGAATCCTTTCATCGGTTCGAATAGTCCTAAAATGGAAGCAACACTCATCACCAATAAAGGTACAAAGACACGGAAACCACAGGCAGCACTTAAGCCAATACCAATACACAGTCCTAATATTGTTTCCATGGGCTTCTCCGAATGGTCAAACGTACAATTTGTTTTTATATATGCTGTGTTATACGTTAGCAAAAAGCCCTATCGAGTGATAGGGCTTTTCTTTCTAAACAGCGGATAACTGTTAGTGTTTTGCAGCTTAGGCATTCTTATTGTTAAATTGATTGCCTTGGCATTTGATACACGGTGGTAAACGATCAGTACCAATTTCTAAGTAAACGCGGTGTCCGCATTGAACACAAAAATAGAAGCCTGTTCCGGGTTTTTGACCAGCAGTAACCATTTTTGTTCTCCATGTGTTTTTAGAAATGGTAGATTCAGTATAACCCTCTTGTGATGAATGTCTATTGGTCATTTCGACAATTGATAATGGCATTTAGGCAAAGCATAATTTCGTGTGGAAATTTTGGTGGGTTTACAGCGATTTGCTGAGCCAGTTTTCTACTTGCAGTTCGTCTACACGCAGAAATTCTTTTTCATTGTTTGTGACCATGACCCAATTATTTGATCGTGCATGAGCAGCTAGCCATAAATCGTTATTGCCAATTATTTCCCCCTGAAGCGCTAACTGTTTTCGAATTTGAGCATAGTGTACGGCGGTGTGTTCATCTAACTCTATAACAGGAATGATTGAAGTTAATTCATCAATCACTTTGAAAGCTTTGTCTTTCCATTGGCTTTTTTCCGCACCAAAGCGAAGTTCACCTAAAGTAATCACTGAAATAAAAATATTGCCGTCAGGTAAGTGTTTTTCAAAATGCTGACGTACAATTTCGGGTTGATGCTTGGTGATATAGATACAAATATTTGTATCCAATAAATATTGTGTTGGCATTAGAACTCTTCTCGTTCTTGCGGTGGTTCATCCACTCTTGTTTCTGCATAAAAGTCGTCTGGCATTTGCGCCAAAACTTTAAATAGTTGATCTGCTGTGACTGGTTTTTCTCGCAATATGACTTCGTCACCTCGGCGGAAGATTTCTACTTCTTTGCCTTCAAAACGAAATTCTTTGGGTAAGCGAATGGCTTGACTGCGGCCTGTCATAAAAACTTTTGCGGTAGTCATAGCACTACTCCAGCAGTTTTGATATATACCTTATGATAGGTATTTTTTGAGTTTTTTTCAACAATGCCAAAACTAAAAGCCTGATCAATTGATCAGGCTTTTAGTTAAAACAAGGGTCTAAAACCCTCCACTCAAAATGGCGTTTTATTGTCTATTTTGACAAATGATGATGGCGATTGGGCGAAAAGTAATGACTCTAATCAATTTTTTTTAATGAGAAGTTGATTCTACAAAATAAGATTGAATTTTAGAATCAGGTGGCGACAACCATGTACAAGCTAATACAGTAAATTTTTCAATTGACTCTATGAAGCTACAATTTTCAATATCTTCACGTGCTATTTTCAAAATAAATAGAATTTGCCCTAAATCATCTTTAGTAAACTCAACATTTAAGTTATGCGCGACTTTATTTCTTAAATTATTTAATTTAATAATTCCAGGTTTAACAAAATAAACAACTTTATTTTCAGGTAACAAATTTACTTTATTGTAAAAGTTCAATTTTGCTTTTTTAAGCTCTTTTAACCCCAACTCTTCTACCAAATAGATATCTAGATAATGCTCAACTATAAGATGGCACTTTAGCAATATTGCGATTTCATCATAAGATTTATCCATCAAATCCTGAAGATATTTTCGTCTTACTGAGTTCCTTAATTCTATTTCTTCTAGATAAGGTTCTAATTTATCGTAAGCTAAACTTATATCCTCTTTTGAAAAAATATTTTCCTCTAAATACCATTTCTTATCTTAGGTTAAAACTTACAAAATATTTCTATTATGGAATACTAGGAACTAGCTTTAAACCGCCTATATAAGCCCAGTAAGTAATGAAAAAAAATATAATTATCAATAAAAACTCTTTAAATCGATTAAGATTCAAATTTATTGTTTGTAAAGAAATTTTGGCTAATGAAAGCGTTGTAATGGATATTGTTAATAAAAAAATTATATAAATAAATATTGCAGTAATTGCTCCACTATTTGTAATTTTGAAAACTTCACGACCGTATACAATTGTTAGTGTTGCTAAAAGTGAACCTAATGCTTGCTCTCCAAGGAAAGTTGTTAAATCTGTAAATTTAATCGAGCCTTTTGATACATTTAAAAAAGACAAAAAATCATCATTACTAATTTTTTTTGAGATTTTATTTAGATAAGGGTACAAAAAAAACAATAACAAAATAAGATTAATAAAAACAATGATTAAAACATCAACCTGCGATTTAATAATTTTATAAAAAACTATATTCATCCCAGAAAAAAGAAAAATTATTAGCCAAATATAATAATGGTATAAGAAAGCCATTTTGAATTCCATAAGAGTCAAAGCACCAAAAGAAATTATCAGTTGGTGCTATGATATTTAAGCCACATTCCCTTCCAAAAAGTCTTGTGCAAAGCGCTGTAACACACCACCCGCTTCATACACATGCACTTCTTCTTCAGTATCCAAACGGCAAGTCACAGGCACTTTAATGATTTCATTTTTGCCGTCTGCTGTTGAACGCTCAACCACCAAAGTCAGGTCAGAACGCGGCGCAATATTGCCAATCACGCTATACAGCTCAGTACCATCCAGCTTCAAAGTTTTACGGTCAGTTCCTGCTTTAAACTCAAGCGGTAACACGCCCATACCCACCAAGTTAGTACGGTGAATACGCTCAAAACCTTCCGCCACAATCACTTCTACACCTGCAAGGCGCACACCTTTGGCAGCCCAGTCACGGCTCGAACCTTGACCGTAGTCCTTACCTGCAATAATGATCAGCGGTTGCTTACGGTTCATGTAAGTTTCAATTGCTTCCCACATACGCATCACTTCGCCTTCCGGCTCTACACGCGCTTTTGAACCTTGCTTGATCGTACCGTCAGAGCGAACCACCATTTCATTGAACAATTTCGGGTTGGCAAATGTTGCACGCTGTGCAGTTAAATGGTCACCACGGTGGGTTGCATAAGAGTTAAAGTCTTCTTCAGGCACGCCCATTTTATGCAGATATTCACCCGCAGCCGAATCCATCATGATCGCATTTGAAGGCGATAAATGGTCTGTGGTGATGTTGTCAGGCAGAATCGCAAGCGGACGCATATTTGCAAGTGTACGCGGTGCAGCCAATGCCCCTTCCCAATACGGCGGACGGCGGATATAAGTACTTTGCGGACGCCAGTCGTATAGTGGGCTTGCCGCTTTTTCACGCTCACCCAAGTCAAACATTGGGATATACACTTTCTTAAACTGTTCAGGCTTCACCGCTTCTTTTACCAACGCATCAATTTCAGCATCAGACGGCCAAATGTCTTTTAAGTAAATTGGATTACCGTCTTTGTCATTACCCAGTGAATCGGTTTCGATATCAAAACGAATCGTCCCTGCAATCGCATACGCCACAACTAAAGGCGGAGAAGCCAAGAACGCTTGTTTTGCATAAGGATGGATACGACCATCGAAGTTACGGTTACCTGAAAGTACCGCAGTTGCGTACAAATCACGATCAATAATTTCTTGTTGAATTTTTGGATCTAAAGCACCTGACATACCATTACACGTGGTACATGCATATGCCACGATACCAAAACCCAGCTTTTCTAAATCACCGAGTACACCAGCTTCTTCGAGGTATAAAGCCGCAGCCTTAGAACCCGGTGCAAAAGATGATTTCACCCAAGGTTTACGCACAAGTCCTAACTCATTAGCTTTACGTGCAAGTAAGCCTGCTGCCACGGTATTACGTGGGTTAGAAGTGTTTGTACATGAGGTGATTGCTGCAATGATGATTGCGCCATCAGGCATTAAACCTTCAGCTTCCTGAGCTTTAGCCGCTTCTAAGTTACCTGCAATGCCTTTCGCTTTTAAATCAGCGGTTGATACACGTGCATGTGGATTCGATGGACCTGCAATATTACGAGTGACTTGTGATAAATCAAAACGTAGTACACGCGGGTATTCTGCCGCTGTCATATCCGACGCCCAAAGACCAATTTCTTTGGCATAGGTTTCAACCAATTTCACTTGATCCGCTTCACGGCCTGTCAATGTCAGGTAATCAATGGTGTTTTGGTCAATGTAGAACATCGCAGCCGTTGCGCCATATTCAGGGGTCATGTTCGAGATCGTTGCACGGTCGCCTACAGACATACTGTCTGCACCTTCACCGAAGAACTCTAAATAAGCACCGACGACACGTTCTTTACGCAAGAATTCTGTAAGCGCTAACACGATATCAGTTGCGGTGATGCCTGCTTTACGCTGACCGACAAGCTCTACACCAATGATGTCTGGCAGACGCATCCAAGATGCTCGGCCAAGCATCACGTTTTCAGCTTCTAGACCGCCGACACCAACAGAAATTACACCCAATGCATCAGTATGCGGCGTATGTGAGTCTGTACCCACGCAAGTATCAGGGAAAGCTAAACCATCACGGTTTTGAATCACTGGAGACATTTTCTCCAAGTTGATTTGATGCATGATACCGTTGCCCGCAGGGATCACATCGACATTTTCAAAGGCTGTTTTCGTCCATTCAATGAAATGGAAACGGTCTTCGTTACGACGGTCTTCAATCGCGCGGTTTTTCTCAAATGCGTCTGGGTCAAAACCGCCAAACTCTACAGCTAGAGAATGGTCAACAATCAGCTGCGTTGGAACAACAGGATTGACTTTTGACGGGTCGCCACCTTGGTCAGCAATCGCATCACGCAAGCCTGCAAGGTCAACCAATGCGGTTTGGCCTAAGATGTCATGGCACACCACACGTGCAGGGTACCAAGGGAAATCGTGGTCTTGTTTACGGTTAATCAGTTCTTTTAAAGACTGTTCTAAGATTGCAGGGTCGCATTTACGAACCAACTGCTCTGCAAGGACTTTAGATGTATATGGGAGTTTTGCGTATGCGCCTGGCTGAATATCTTCTACGGCTTGGCGTACATCGAAGTATTCTAGCTGGGTGCCTTGCAGCGGTTTACGGTAGTTGTTGTTCATAGCGTTCCTGCCCTCGGTCTTTCATTTTTTTGCGTTGTCTTTTTCATAGACAATTCATCTTTGTTCGATAGGCATACTACACTGCCGAAAACCCATTTCCCAAATCTGATATATTTCATAGAGTTAAATATAAAAACAGGGGTTTTTGAAATATTTAGTTACACTAACTTTGGAATATTCGCTCTAAATGTGAATTTTTTTGAAAAATAGCTGCAAATCCGCCTCATTCTTTAGTCTAAGGAAAATTGCACTGCATAATATTTAATCTAAATATCAACCAAATTGATTAAAAATCAGTCTTATCAATTTTAGTATTTAATAATCAAGGCATTAAATTATTTTATTAGCTCATTGCGCCTTAAAGCCATAATGTGAATCAAAACACTGTTTTATTATTTATTTCATCTTAATTCTCAATTTATCCCTATTTGCAGGGATAGCGTCGAATCACCCCTCTCTCAGATAATAAAAGCACGACATACAAGCACAGTAATTCGCTGTACTCGCCAAAATAATCACAATATTTACAAAACCTTAGCTAAATAAATCAGCGACTACTGTTCTACCGTCATTATGCTTTGGGGAAAGATCATGACAAAATTTAAAACCATCATTGGGGCTGGCTGCCTCTTAAGCTGTCTCAGCTTCATTGCCTGTGGCGACAACGACCAATCGACAACAGATTCGACGATTCAAGAAGAGGAAGTAGACTCACCGACTGTCGTCTCGAATCCACCACGTTTGAAAGCCAATGCACAAGGTGAACATGAACTGCTGATTGCCTATAAACGCCAAGCCTTATACGACCCTGAAACGGGTGAAAATGACCTATTACAGGTCAGAGGCTATCTGACTAAACCTGAACTTTGGAACTCGAAAAATAGCGATGGCAGTGTTTCTGATGTATTGGTCGGCCCACAAATTCGTGCGAAACAAGGTGACAATTTAAAAATTCATCTGGTCAATCACCTCCCTGTTGAATCGACGGAGACCTGTCCAAGTCCAGTGACCAATATTAACCAAGGGAACTGTTTTAACACCACAAATTTACATACACATGGTCTTTGGGTTAGCCCACAAGGAAATAGTGACAACGTATTTTTGAGCTTAAAACCTCAGCAAGATTTTCATTACGAATTTAAGATCGAACCGAATCATCCTGCGGGAACATTTTGGTATCACTCGCATGTGCATGGTTCAACCGCGATTCAGGTCTCAAGTGGCATGGCTGGCCCATTGATTATTGAGGGAGAGCGGAAACCTGTCATTCGTCAGGGGCAAATTCAGCAGACTGGAGATTTGGACATCTTATGGAAAAATCAAAAAACCCAGCAGTATAACCATGAAAAAATCATGCTATTCCAGCAGATTCAATACAATGAAGATTGCGACAGCAATTTAAGCCAAGTGAATGGTACACCCTGCATCTATAGCTTAGAAGATTATTCAAAACTCGATATACCAACCTCATGGGCGGATGAAAATCGTTTTACCAGTATCAATGGCAAAATGTTTGGTGAAATTAAGGTGGATCAGAACCAATACCACCGCTGGCGCATGATTCACGGCGGTATCCGTGACACCATTGGTTTGACCATCAAAGAACTGCCTGATTCTGCGCTCTTTACCGCAGAGCAAACCCTGAGCGAATGTCAAAAATATCAAAGTAAGTCGATGTCTTCACAGTTTAAAACGCTGAAAACATTACCGTTATATACCCTTGCACAAGACGGCTTGACCATGGGCAAAATCCAAAAGCACGGGATTGAAATTTTTCAACCAGGTTATCGCTTTGATGCCATGCTCGCCTTCCCGACCACCAATAAATACTGTGTATACGATGCCAAGCTGAATCTGGAAGATGAAATTAATGCGCCTGAATCAAGTCCATTACTTCGTCGCGCACCAGAAGAAAAACTCAATACACAGCTCCTCGGTTGGGTCAATGTGCAAGCAACTCAACTACCGCAGCAAACGCCGTTTAACTTCTTAAAAAGTCAGGCCACCCAACTAAAACTGGCACCAGAAGTGATTGCACAGCTCGAACAGGGTGATTTATCAGCCTTTATCTCTCATGCGAGTTTAATGACTGCTGAAGTCGATGAAATGCTCAAAACGATGGCGAAGCAAATCACCAACTTTGACATTCTGTTCAATACAGATGGCAGCTTTAAATTTGGTATTCGTCATGCCGAAGAAGGTACCTTGATCAGCTTTGGCGATGCCTACCATGATGAAGACCATACCCACCATAGCTATGTCCGCAAGCTTCCAATCGGGCAAACTCAAGAGTGGGAGTTAAGCAGTAATGTTGCCAGTCATCCCTTCCATATTCATGTCAATCCATTCCAAGTGGTGAAAATATTGAATGAAAATGGCGTCGATGTCAGTGCGATCGGCAGCTCAGATAAAGATGGTGCAGGAAATATTGACTCGCAATATCATGGAATGAAAGGCGTTTGGAAAGATACGCTCTTCGTCAAACAGGGCTATAAAATCTTTGTACGCAGTAAATACGAAAAATTTGAAGGCGACTTTGTACTGCACTGCCATATTTTAGACCATGAAGATCAAGGCATGATGGAAACCGTGCGTATTTGTGGCGATCAATATGATTGTAATAGTGAACCGCCTTCGCATCATTCCACTATGGATATGACTGCAAGCGATATGCCTACACACAATCACTAAGACAGATCTCTGCTGTACAAAAGCCCATATCAATATGGGCTTTTTGTTTGCCTAACACTGCGGCTTGCTGCAAAATAACATGATTAATGATATCTAAAATTTATACTGAGGCTGGTCATGACAACGTCTATGGCATTCACATCTTTTTCTCTCAACGGTGTCGATGCACAAAAATTTCTACAAGGGCAAGTGACTTTGCATGTTGAACGCCTTGAAGAAAATGCAACACGTTATACCGCAATCTGCGACCTCAAAGGCCGTATTCACTTTGGTTTATGGCTCACTAAACACAGTGCTGAAAGTTTTTCTATTGTCACTACGGCAGATCAAGCCGAAGAATTTGCCAAACATATTAAAAAATATGGTGCATTTTCTAAGATGAAACTTGAAGAAACTGGTGCAGTTTTTCCAAGTTTAGTCGGTGATGAAACGACATTTACTTCGGAACCGACGGATGTTGCAGCATGGGAAATTCAAGCGATTCAAGCGGGTCAGGCCTATATTGACCAAGCCATTGAACATGTGTTCCAACCGCAAGAGTTACGTCTACATCAGCGTGAAGGCGTCCACTATGACAAAGGCTGTTATTTGGGTCAGGAAGTGATTGCACGTTTATGGTTTAAAGCTAAACCAAAAGCTTGGTTGCATGCGATTTCAGGTACAGGTACTGCTCCTGCACAAGGCGAACAGCTGAATAAAGGCGTACAAGTGGTCAATAGCGCGGCTGTAGAAAATGGTTATGTAGCTTTAGTTGTGGCACGCCCAGAAGCTTTAGAAGAGTTAGATGTGACAGTTTTAGCCTTGCCTGAAGCATTGAATGGTGATGTGGCGCGTCCGTAGTCAGCTTAAATAAATTAAGAAGATAGCTACATTTAGCTATCTTCTTTTATAACAAATCTAAGTTTTAAATTTTAAAATTCATCATGTTAATTTGACTATTTTTAAACTAAAATGCACTCCGAATTTTAACAATAAACTATATAACGATGCATCAGACACAATTTCAAGACCCAAAGCATAAGTTAATCGCACTCTACTATGGTGGTTTTTCAATATTAGCAGTTTTAATGATATTTTATTTTATTGGTTTTCTTAATCTGTTCTCAATTAACAATATTATTTATCTACTGTTCCTTCTTCAACTTATCATTACAATTTCTGGCAGTTATCTTTACTGGAAACAAAACATTAAAGGTTTAATAACCCTAAAATGGATAAGTTTTAGTTTGATCTTCCTTATATGTACGCCTTATTTTTTATATATTCCAAATATTGCACTTATTTTTGGTTTTTACATAGAAGCAACTCCTGATTCTTTTTTCTATCTACTAAAAGCACATATAGGCTACAACACGTCAATAAAATTCAATACAGCTGGAACTTTGCCTTGGGGCTTTGGTTTAAATTTTATTGAGTTAATTATGTTCTTACGTTTTAGAAAAATTTTAAAAGAAACTCTACAGCAAACATAGAAATAGAAGAGTTAGAATCCTCTCTCATTAATGATCATATTTTATAACATCAAACCCACAGCCAAACCCTAAAGACTTTGGCTTTTTAATCACTCATTTTTTCCCTCACATAATAAATCACCTCTGCCCGATCATCTGAAAAATAAAAAGATTTTTCATCGACCTTATAAATATCAGCAGGTCGCCCATGCACCGTTTTACCGACTAAAAAGCCATCCATAAAGGTTTCAAGTTTTTGTCCTTTACGCATCATTGCAATTTGATAGCCATGACCAATCGCCTCATCGGTAGAGCCATGCAAGGCTACTAAAAATGCATTTTTAATGGCGGTATCAGTATGGGGGTCATCAAAATAATCAAAACCCAATGCAGATGAATGCGAAGGGAAATAAGCATAGGGCGATGGAACATTTTTACAGCCAGATGCACGTTTAAATTTAGGGTCCGCCAAGACATTGCCCAGCCATGAATAACATGCGGGCCAACCATAATCGACATCCTGTTTTAGCGCATAAAAAGTTTCATCTGGCTTTTTAGGTCCCAAATGATCAGAACCTTGATTGGTCGCAAATAGAAATTTTCCGATCCATTTTAGCCCAACAGCATTACGCAAACCTGTCGCATAAATCCGTTGCTCTAAACCATCAGGATTCATCTCAATGACGGAGGCTCGTACTTTTTCTTTTTCAACACAGGCGTTACAACTCGAACCAACCGACACATAAACTTTTCCATTTCCACCGATAGCAATCGTCCGCGTCAGATGCCAACCACCGTATTTATAACTCAAACCATAATCTGGAAATGTCGCTAAAACTTCAGCCTTACTCGAAGGCTGAGTTTCTCCTCTACTAAATTTTTGCCGTGTCAGTTGGTGCGTTTCCGCCAAATAGAGCCAATCCTGTCCTTGAGCATCGGGATAAAACTGAACTGAATTTGGATTTCTCAAACCGGTCAGATAAGGAATGATTTTGCCAAATTTACCGGTGTCAGCATTCCAATCATCCAATATATATACAGTACCTTTTTTATTATCTGTTAGGTCATACATATCCGTGACAAGCATTCTGCGATCAGGCGCTTACGAAAAAAAGCGTACCCGTTTGAGACCTTCAGCAGCAGGAATGATCTCGAAATTTGCAGGCAAATTTAATGAAAACTGCTTGCCATTTTTTAAATGGATTGGATGAGGTACAAGCTTGGGTTGTTGAGCCCAACTGGTCATTGAACAAACGAAACTAAGGATCAAGATGGCACTTATTTTTATCATATTTAAATACATCTCAATGAATCATGTATATCTGTATTCATCATAGATGTCTTGTATCTATTTTATTCAATTTATATTTTTAGAAAATATTATACTTTTGAAAATAAAGGATTTTTAAATCATATACGCTGGTGCAGTACACAACAGTCAAAAATAAGGAGGAACTTTATTCCCCCTCACGTCTTCGTTTTTAAATCATGATTTTAATCAAAATCCATGAAATAGCTTATTCATATCTTTGCATACATATTCTTTAAAATGATAGGCGCGCGCATGTTTGGCATCAAATTTAGCTTCCAAATCGCCTTTTTTGAAAATATAAACACGATCCTCTTTACTGACTAAAAACTCTGCACCCAGTTTCATCAAAAGCGCATCGATTTTATCTTCATCTGCAATCGATTCATCTGCATTAATTTTATCGTAATTGCGTTTAATGCCTTTAATAAACATCGTGCTGCCTCAGAGAAAATAACAATGCGCGATTAAATCAGAGTCCTGCTTTTTTGCAAAGGCTTTTGATGCAATAAAGTCGTGGCATTTAAAGCGCTAAGGGAAATCAACATTATTTTATAAAAACGCTTTAAATCACAATTCCTCACTTTACATTTACGTAAATCTACCTATGATGTAAAAACCGACAAAAATAACCACCAAAACACATAAATGGAATTATGTGTATGATTTAAAAAAGGTTTTAAGATGAAAAAAATCCTACTTGCAAGCATTTTGGCAATGAGCACTCAATTCGCTTTTGCTGAAACCAAAACAGATGCCGTCGATCCTGAATTTGCTAAAGTGGAAGCCATGGTCAAGGCCAAAGATATGAATGGCGCCTACCAAACACTAAGCAAGCTTGCAGCAAAAGGTAATGCTCAGGCTATTTATAATTTGGGCTATCTTACTCAAACAGGTCAAGGCGTAGCGAAGGATGAGAAAAAAGCCATCCAACTCTATGAACAGGCTGCAGCCAAAGGCTACCCTGTTGCAAACTATGTTTTAGGTAAAAATTATGCAACGGGCACACTGGGCTTAAAACAAGACACCAATAAGGCCAAACAATATTTAGAACGCGCATCTTCGGCTGGTTTTGATGATGCCTCCATCGACTATGCCATTTTACTTTTTGCAGAAAATAAACCTGAGTCAGATAAATTGGCGCTCAGTAAACTTGATCCGCTGATTAAAAAAGGCAACTACCCTGCGATTCATGCCAAAGCACTTTATGACATCAGTGCTGGCTTTAAAGCTAAAAATGAAAAGCCTATTCAACAAGGTCTAAATAGCATTCAAGAGTTAGCGAAAAAAGGTTATGTCCCTGCATTGATGGCAGTGGGCAATATGTTTGTAAATGGCAATATCATCCCGCAAAATTTGCCTGAAGCTAAAAAAATATTTAGCGCATTAGCCAAAGAAAATATTCCGCAAGCTAAAGAATCTTTGGCAACCGTGGATAAAATGATTGCTGAACAAGCCAAAGCGCCAAAAGCCAATGCGAAAAAGAGTTAATTGAGCATTAAAAAAAGCCCTGCACATGCAGGGCTTTTTTCATGGGTTTAAGCAAATCTTGAGCTGATCAAAATCACGCCCACCACAAACTGATTAATACGCCTGTTACGACAAATCCCAAGATGGTACTCATCAACAAAGGCGTTAAGGTCTTTTCATTTAAGCCATAAACTTGCCCAAGCATGGCAAAAATCGTCGGCATCGGCAATGCGGCAATAATCGTCCCTGCATATAACATCTCTTGGCTGACATCGGTCAAATAACGTAAGCCTAAATAAGTCAGTAAAGGCATCACCAAGTTGCTTGAAATCACCAAATAGAAGCTCTGAGCATTCACATACTTTAAGCTCATACCGACAATCCCTCCACCAATTGCAAACAGTGCCAGTGGTGAAGCCGTTTGACCTAACATCGCTAGTACATCATTGATTTGATGAGGCAAACGAATTTGGAAAATTGCAAACCCAATCCCTAGCATTACCCCTGCAAAGAGTGGATTTTTTAACAGGGTCATTAAGGTATTTTTGATGATATCGCCAATATTGGCTTTTTGCTGTGAACTTCCTAATTGTGCAAGGACCAGCACCGTTGGAATCAGCAGCACACTTTCAATGATGACGATTAATGAGGTATAGGTCATCGCATTTTGACCGACCAATAAGCTTAGGACTGCAGTGCCAATTAAGCCTGTATTTGACATGCCAGCGCCTAATGACAGTACCGCTGTTTGCGACATATTATTTTTAAAATGTGTCGACAATAGCCAATAGGCCATCCCATACAGTAAAAAAGTGACTCCGGTATAAACAAAGAAATAGCCGGGATACCAAATTTGATGCAAATCTTTAGAAGCTAATGACTGAAAAAACAAAGCCGGCAGTGCAATCTTAATCACAAATGCACCAATGGTTCCAACTTGTTCTTTGCTCAATAAACTACATTTTACAGACAGATATCCCAAGGCCAAAAGAAAAAAGATTGGACCAATCACCTCAAAGACCATACGAAATACCCTGTGTAATAGACTCTTCTATCCACACCCTCAACCTGAGAGTGTAGATAGGACCGCTATAAATTTTGAAAATTAGAAAGCCGTAAATTGACTTCTTTGTGCATGTGGCTGACAGCGTAAATACTGCGGAGAAATTTTTAGGTTTTCACCGAGTTCAGCAGCGGCATGCCATGGCCAACGCGGGTCATATTGAATTGCACGAGCAAGACCAATCGCATCTGCCATGCCATATTGTAAGATGCCTTCGGCTTGCATTGCTTCGGTAATTAAACCCACAGCAATTACGGGAACCTGAACGGCTTGCTTAATGGCTTCAGCAAAAGGCACTTGATAACTGGCTTGTAATTGAATTTTTTGCGCAACATCTAAGCCGCCACTAGAAACATGAATATAGGCTGTGCCTAGTTGTGCAAGCGCTTTTGACAAGCCAACAGCCGAGTCTAGATCCCAACTCGGTGCTTCAGTATATTCCATCCAGTCAGTTGCAGAAATACGTACCCCAATTGGATAATCTTCAGGAACGGCATTTTTCATGGCTTGGAACACTTCAAGCGTCAGCCGAATGCGATTTTCCAGACTGCCACCATATTCATCGCTACGCTGATTCGACAATGGCGACATAAATTGATGCAGCAAATAACCATGTGCGGCATGTAGCTCAATTAAGTCAAAGCCTGCATCTACCGCTCGTTTTGCTGAATCGGCAAAGTCTTGAATGATCTGCTGGATTTCTTCTCGGCTTAAAGCATGGGGTGCATGATCTGTGGCATTAAAGGGCAACTCACTTGCTGAAACAGTTTGCCATCCTTGAGGGTGATCTGGGGGTAATTGTCCACGTCCTGCCCAAGGTTTATCTGTCGATGCCTTACGACCCGCATGTGCCAGTTGGATAGCAAATGGCATAGGTGAAAGTGATTTCACCTTGGCCAATAGTGCCTTCATCTGTGCGCGTTGCATATCATTCCAAAGGCCGAGGTCTGCATAGCTAATGCGCCCCTCTGCCTGTACAGCCGTTGCCTCGACGATACAAAGTCCAGCACCTGACAAGGCATAATTCGCCCATTGTTGTTCATGCCAATAGCTTAACTCCCCTTGCTCATTGGCAGAATATTGACACATGGGTGCAATCACGATTCGATTAGTCAGCCCCAATGTTCCAAACTGAATTGGTTGAAATAACAACGCCACATTACTCTCCTTTTAGAAGGCTTTGGTCACACTCAATCCTGCACTCCAATTCAAACCATCTGTGGGTTCAAAGAAGCGTCCGTTTCCATCATTGACGATCACTGAACCGACATAGTTCTCATCAAACAAATTATCTGCACGTACATAGGTTTTGACTTTCCAATCTGCTTGTTTCCACACATAACCTGCGTTGGCAGAAACCACGGTATAGCTCGACGCAGCATCACTGTTGGCATCATCGACATAGACTTTATCCATATAGCGCACATCTAGGCCGGCATTAAAGCCAATATCTGGCTGCCAATTCAGTGCGGCAAACGCTTGGTTTTTGGCAATACCTGGTATATAGGTACCTTTGACGATATCACTGTCAGGAATTGCGGCATCAAAAGTGGCATCGATATAACTGTAACTTGCTTGCGCGCTTAAATCTCGCCATAGCTGTTTATTCCACGAAAGCTCAATACCTTCACGTAAGGTTTTATCGGCATTTTTATAGGTTGCTCGACCATTGATACTTCCTGCAGAGACGATGTCATCTTGAGTTTTGCTTTGGAATACCGCTGCAGTGAAATTCCCCCATGCATTTTGTGATTTAAGCCCAAGCTCGTAGTTATCGCTACTGGCCGGTTTTAAATCAAAATTCATGCCGTCATCTTTAGAATAGGCCATTTCTGTAAAGGTCGGTGTTTCAAAACCTTTGGCATAACTGACATAGGCATTGAGTTGAGGTGCAATATTCCAGCTTAACGCTGCTGAAGGTAAAACTTTGTCATAGTCAGTTTTACCGCTGTCGTCACCATTGTCTTTATCTGCTGCATATACTGCTTGCTGCTGATAATGATCTTTAGACTCATAGTGTACATTGCTATATCGTAGCCCTGTATCTAATGTCCAATGTGGTAAAAAACTCCACGAAGCTTGTACATAGGGGTCTAAATTCCACAAGGTGTTATTTTCATTTCGACGAATATTCCCCTTCTTGCCATAATCTCCATTGGCATCAAAATTTTCATAGCCCTTACGGTCTTCTTCCATGTAATCAAAGGCAAAGCCTGCAGTCAAACGTGTATTCGGCAAGAGGTCTTTGCCTGTCCAGCGAATATCTGTTCCATAATAGTCACGGCTAAAATCAATCACACCGCCTGCATGGCGAGGGTTTCTTTGACTTGTTGATGATATTGGATTTCCATCTTCATCAAAGCCTAAATTGATTGAATACTCACCTTTAGGAATCGATTGATACTGGGTTACATCACGTTGCCCCATATATACCATTGCATTGAGTTCATGCTGATCATTCAATGGTTTTTTCCATGTTAAGCCAGTTTGAGTTTGGTTAATTTCTTTACGTACATCAAACTGCTTTAAAAATGCTACTTGCTGTTTCGGATTATTTTGCCACTGTGCGCGAGTCAACCCTTGTGGATCATCGGCATTGATATCCACATGATTCACAATCCAATTGACCTTGGAACCATCATCCAGATCCCAAGTCAGTTTTGCATTGCTGAGTACCTTATTTGCAGCACTATGATCACGGTAACCATCAGTTTCAAAATAAGAAGAACTGACAACATAGCTAGGCTCATTGGCCTGTTCTGAGCCACCTTGCAGCACAATATCAGCACGACTTTTATGATGACTGCCGCCCGAATAGCCGAGTTCGATAGAGTCTTTTCCAGTACCTTGCTTGGTTGTTGTTAAGATTGCCCCACCCGAAGAATTACCGTATAAAGAGGAAAATGGCCCACCCAATACCTCGATATGATTTAAGCTACTCATATCGATATTTGATGTCTGTCCCTGACCATCCGGCATGGTCGCAGGGATTCCATCAACATATAAACGGATACCACGCACACCAAATGTTGAACGTGCGCCAAAGCCTCGCATAGACAGTTGCAAGTCTTGTGCATAGTTTTCACGGTTATTCAGTTGTAGTCCGGGCACACCTTTTAAGGTTTCAGACAGATTCACACCCGTATTGTTATTATTTTCAGCCTGCTGTACCCGGTATACCGATGCCGGTGTTTTTAACCATGTGGTATTGGTTCGTGGTGCTTCAATGGTAATCTCAGGAAGTAAAACAGGTTCCGTAGAACCTGTTTCTGCATACAACTGTTGGCTAATACATGCCGTCAGGCAAAGTAAATGTGTCTTAAATGATGTGACGTTAAATTTACTTTGCATAGAGCACCTATTTTGACATTAGAATATTACCTTAGAGCTTAAACCAATTAGGAAAGCATCATCAACCCGATTTGTTGAGCCTGGGTTAATCACATATTGTAAACTTGGGCGAATCATCAACCATTTCGTAGGGTTATGGCTATAGTTCAACTCGACATTATATTCTGCGCTTGCATCAAATTTTTCAGCAGAAAGTCGATCATTGACATGCACACGGTTCACGCCCAAGCCAACCATATCGTTAGGCAAACGATCGGCCAATCCAATGTATTTCAAACCTAGCTGCTGTGAGTTATCAACTTTTGTGGTGACACGATCATGCCAAGTAAAATTGGCAAAGCTATGCAAACCACGTTTGCCTTCACCTGTAGACGTTAACTGTTGCTCAATCGCGACCCAACCACCAAAGGTACGATCTTCTGCTTCGCCCGAAATAATGTCTTTTTGATTTTTTACATTATCTGCAGTGTTGTACATCGCACCAAAGCGGTAGCTCCCCGGTAAGCCATTGACCAATGATTTTGGTGTCCAAACCAATTCTACTGGAATAGTTACGCCATCAGCATGATCTGTATCTAGACTCCAACCTTGACCTTCTGCTTTGGCATTACCATTGTCAGGGTTAAATTCGTAAACACCGACTTGTGCCGCAAGTTCTGGCGTTGCTTGGTATTTCACACGTCCACCCCATTGTGAAACTGGAGTATTCATCCACATAGAACCTTGCCATTTACCCATTTGCGCTGCACAAAATGCGGTGCTGGCAAAGTCACATGCCATCACGTTAAAGTCCATACCTAGACCTAAACGACCTGCTTTTACACTAATGCCTTGTTCTTTGAAATTCTTTTCAATCGAAAGCTCGGTTAAGCGGCTGTCTTGGTTACCACGGCCAAAATTGGCTTGTGCATTTGCCAATTGAGGAACATCTCCTTGCAAATCACGAACTGAGGTACTTTGACCTTGACGTGCAGTCATCACGGCACGCACAGTCACGCCATCCCAACCTGCGAGTTTTTCCATATCAAGCTGTGTACCTAACCACAATTGGCTAGCTACCGTTGCTGAATGTCCCGGATTACGACCACCATCGGCAAGATAGGCAGCATCAGCAGCAATATTGGCCTCAAACTTCACACCTTGTTGTGCAAGTTCGGTACGTTTACCATCCCAATCCCCGAGCATGTACTGACCTTTAGTATCGAATGCTTCTGCGGCGTGAACATGTGTCATGGCTGCTGCAACAAATGCAGGTAGAAGAGCTAGACTGTATTTTTTCATGGTAAAACCTAAATCTGGAGAGAGTCCCTAGACAAGCCTTAAGGCTTGAAATCTAATGTCACAAAAATTACATAATTTTTCACGTTCTATCTCAGCATTATTTTTATCATTCACAAAACTTTAATTTATTAATAAATGAATTTAAATAAATCTATTGTTATGGAATATTTTTAGTTTTTATTTTTCAATATCTTATATTTTTTAAAAAATTAAATTTTAAAATTCTGATCGCTTGCTTAAACTCATCATCGTGACTTATTGGTTTATTATTCTCACAATTAATAATCAATAACCTGTTCATGCATTCCTCAGACCGCGATGAAACTTGCATTCTGTAGGGCTAGACCCAATAGTATGCATAACTTGAATGACCCATTGCTTCGACCTTTATGCCTGAATTACCAGAAGTAGAAACCACTAAAACCAGTTTATTGCCATTATTGAATGAAAAGGTTCTCAAAGTTGAGGTTTTTCAGTCGAGTCTGCGTTGGCCAATTCCTGACGACATTCAAAAACTCGCCGGACAAAAGCTGCTTCAGCTCAGCCGTCGATCAAAATATATTTTGGCTGAATTTGAACAGGACAGCATGTTGTGGCATTTGGGCATGTCTGGCAGTTTTCGGATTTGTGAAGGTCATGAAGCATTACGCAAGCATGATCATCTGGTGATTCATTTTGAAGATATGCAATTGCGCTATCACGATCCACGCCGTTTTGGCTGTATTTTATGGTTAGATGCATCGTCTCAAAGCAAACTGATTGACACGCTTGGCCCTGAACCGCTGAGTGATGCGTTTAATGCTGAATACTTATTCCAAAAATTTAAAAATAAGCAGACCGGTATCAAAGTATCGATCATGGACAATCATATCGTGGTCGGAGTCGGCAATATTTATGCAACGGAAAGCTTATTTAACCTCGGCATACACCCTGCGCAGCCTGCATCGAGTTTGAGTTTTGAACAAGTTGAAAAAATGGTCATCGAAATCAAACGCATTTTAAAACAGGCGATTGATTTAGGCGGTTCAACTTTACGCGATTACAGCAATGCGATGGGTGAAAATGGTTATTTCCAGCAAACCCTGCTCGCCTACGGACGTGCCGGTGAAATGTGCATCAACTGTGAAACCACGTTGCAAAATATCAAACTGGGACAACGTGCATCGGTGTTTTGCCCTGAGTGCCAGCCTTTAAAAAAGGTTAAAATGCAGATTAAGAAAACTCTGAAAGGAAATAAAGCATGAAGTCTGCGATTGTTCGCCACATATTAGTCAAAGATAAAGAACTATGTGAGCAACTGAAAAAGAAAATCAAAGGCGGTGCGGACTTTGCCAAAATTGCGAAGCAGCATTCGACATGTCCTTCGGGTAAAAAAGGCGGCGAGCTTGGCGACATTAAAAAAGGCCAGTTGGTTGGCCCAATTGATAAAGCGGTATTTACCCTACCTGAACGTGAACTGCATGGTCCGATCAAAAGCCAATTTGGCTGGCATTTATTAGAAATTAAGTTTCGGATGTAACATAGCACCCACATTGAACATGCTATAACGAGTATATCGCGAATATGTGCTTTTCATCTTAAAGCACATAATCCCAGTATTTTTTTCAATCGTTCAGAACATTGGCTGGCGGTTTTCAATCATATAATATAAATCATAGCAACCAGATAACATTGCACTAAATCAATTCTACTTAATAATAAACAAAGGACATTCCATTGGGCTATTACAACTATTTTCGTCTTGGCACTGTCGATACAACAGATTTTACAATCATTCGAGGTGAACGAAAGCATGCACTTATCCAAGCATTATATGATGATCAAGATATGAACCCTCATGGTGAAGTCCAGTTGGCACTAGATTTAGATGGGAATCGTAACAATGAATCAAAATGGTATGATGCGATACAGCAAATTAGCAAATTATCCAAAAATCACCCTTTAGTCTTATTTATATTAGGTCAACAAGCCTGCGCACCCGAATCACCTGAAGAAGCAAATGAAGTATTTACAGGCATTCGAAATGGCATTGTTTTTTCGACATCAGAACCTAAGTTTATGAAAATGACGCCTCAACAAAATTCACAATAAAAAACGGCGCTTTAAGCGCCGTTTTCACTGCTAAAGGATTAACCTTTACGTTTTAATTCATCACGAATTTCACGAAGTAATTCGATATCTTCTGGAGTCGCCTCTGGAGCTGGCTCTTCAACTTTTTGACGGCGCAATTTGTTCATCAATTTCACTAACCAGAATACGACCCATGCCAAAAGCAAGAAGTTGATTAAGATAGTTAAGAAGTTACCGTAAGCCAAAACATTAAGGCCTGCATCCTGTGCTGCTTTTAGCGTGGTTAAATTATTTGGGTTATCGCCCAATACTAAGAACCAATTTGAATAATCAACGTCACCACCAAGGATCCAAGAAATAAAAGGCATGATAATGTCTTTTACCATGGAATCGATGATTTTACCGAAAGCACCACCAATGATGACACCGACAGCCAAGTCCATCACGTTGCCTTTTACGGCAAATTCTCTAAATTCTTGAATAATACTCATGTGATCTCCAGAAATTTTTTCAGCTTTAATTTTGTGACGAAGTATACATTATATCTGTATAACTATTTCCACCTAATTTACTTGGTTTATATTAGATTCTAAATACCATGTATAAAAATTCACACAAAACATTTTTGATTTTGGTAATACATTCTATTAAAAAGGATTTATCAAAATTATGCATGTCGAATTAAATGAATAAAGTCATTCAATTTTTGCATTTTTATTCAAAACACCCATGCATAAAAAAACCGCTAACCTAAGTCAGCGGTTTTTTTGAAACTGTAAAATTAACCGTTACGGTTACGTTTACGTTCGTTTTCAGTCAACCAGCGTTTACGGATACGGATTGACTTAGGCGTTACTTCAACTAATTCGTCGTCTTCAATGAATTCAAGCGCTTGTTCAAGCGTAAATTCAATGTGCGGAACAAGAGTCAACGCATCATCAGTACCAGAAGCACGTACGTTAGTTAGCTGTTTCGCTTTAGTTGGGTTAACAGTCATGTCGTCTGAACGTGAGTTAATACCAACGATCATACCTTCATAAACTTCTAACTGAGGTTTAGCGAATAGACGGCCACGGTCTTGTAAGCTGAATAGTGCATAGCCCAAGCAAGTACCTTGAACCATAGAAATCAACACACCGTTTTGACGTTTCGCAACAGTACCTTGTTTCATTGGACCGTAGTGCGAGAAGCTTGAAGTCATGATACCTGTACCTGAAGTCATAGTTAAGAATTCAGAACGGAAACCAATCAAACCACGTGAAGGAACAGTTGCTTCAATACGGATACGGCCTTTACCGTCAACTTCCATATTGGTCATTTCACCTTTACGGTGACCCATTTGTTCCATTACAGCGCCTTGGTGCTGCTCTTCAACGTCAAACGTTACGTTTTCGTATGGCTCTTGTTTTTCACCATCAATTTCTTTGATGATTACTTGTGGACGTGATACGCCCATTTCGAAGCCTTCACGACGCATGTTTTCAATAAGAACTGAAAGGTGAAGCTCACCACGACCAGATACTTTGAAACGGTCAGGACTGTCAGTATCTTCAACACGTAATGCTACGTTGTGAATCAATTCGCGATCTAGACGTTCACGGATATTACGTGAAGTTACGAATTTACCTTCTTTACCAGCAAACGGTGAGTTGTTTACTTGGAAAGTCATCGATACTGTAGGTTCGTCTACAGAAAGTGCAGGTAAAGCTTCAACTGCTTTTGGATCACAGATTGTGTCAGAGATATGAAGTTCATCAATACCCGTTACACAAACGATGTCACCAGCAGAAGCTGATTCAACATCGATACGCTCTAAACCATGGTAACCCATGATTTTTAAGATACGACCGTTACGTGTTTTACCGTCTTTGTCGATTACAGTTACAGGAGTGTTTAATTTCACTGAACCACGTTGAATACGACCAACACCGATAACACCTACGAAGCTGTTATAGTCAAGTGAAGACACTTGCATTTGGAATGGACCGTCAACGTCAACCGCTGGTGGTTCAACGATGTCTACAATTGTTTCGAACAATGGAGTCATGTCTTCAGCAAGTTCTTCTGGAGATGGACCAGCCACACCACGAAGACCTGAAGCATATACAACTGGGAAGTCTAACTGTTCGTCAGAACCACCAAGGTTGTCGAACAAATCGAATACTTGGTCAATTACCCAGTCTGGACGAGCGTTTGGCTTGTCGACTTTGTTAATAATTACGATTGGTTTCAAACCACGTGCGAACGCTTTTTGCGTTACAAAACGAGTTTGTGGCATTGGGCCTTCTTGAGAGTCAACAAGAAGAAGTACGCAGTCAACCATTGACATTACACGTTCTACTTCACCACCGAAGTCGGCGTGTCCCGGGGTATCCACGATATTGATACGGTATTCAGTGTTAGTACGCTTGTCTAACCATTTGATTGCAGTGTTTTTTGCAAGAATGGTAATACCACGTTCACTTTCAATAGCGCCAGAATCCATTACACGTTCGATCTCGCCTGCGCGATCGCCAAGAGCACCTGATTGCTGTAAAAGTTTGTCTACAAGAGTAGTTTTACCATGGTCGACGTGCGCGATGATGGCAATGTTACGGAGAGTTTTAATATCTGACATGTGAATTCGATACGCCTAAAGTTTGAGGGCAAATTATACAGAAAAAATATAGATTTTAGTAGTGACAGTTTATTGACAATCGCATTTTTTTTGACGACTGGTACGCTTTTGGTTTTGTAAAGCTGTGTAAACAGATTAGAATAGCGCCACCTAGCCTTAATTTTCAGTGCCGCATGTCTGATTTAAACCAATCTCCCGAAGCAAAAGATCAACTCGATTTAGTCTATGGATTGAATGATCGACCAAAACCTTTTATTGCTTTTCTCGCTGCGTTCCAACATTTATTGGCCATTATTGTCCCGATTGTGACGCCGGGTCTACTGATCTGTTTAGCACTTGGTGTATCAAAAGAAGACACCAATATGATTCTTTCGATGTCATTGGTGATCTCTGGTATCGCAACTTTTTTACAATGTAAAAAAGTCGGCCCATTTGGTGCAGGTCTCCTGATTGTACAAGGAACCAGCTTTAACTTTATTGGTCCTATTATCGGTATTGGTTCTGCAATGGTTGCGGCAGGTACACCTGTAGAAGCAGTGATGGCATCTATCTTTGGTGTGGTGATCGCGGGTTCATTCATTGAAATGGGTGTGTCACGGATCTTACCGTGGGTGAAAAAACTGATTACCCCATTGGTAACAGGTATTGTGGTGCTATTGATTGGTCTGACTTTAATTAAAGAAGGCCTGATCAGCATGGGTGGTGGTTATCAAGCCATGGGCGATAAAACATTTGCCAATGCAGACAACCTCATCATGTCATGTACCGTTTTGGCACTGATCATTTTATTGAACCGTGTGCGTATTACATGGGTAAAAAGTTCTGCCATCCTAATTGCCTTAGTCGTGGGTTACATCCTTGCAGGCTTTATGGGTCATTTAAACTTTGATGGTTTAAAAGATGCGCCACTGGTTCAAATTCCAACACCGATGCACTTTGGCTTAAGCTTCTCTTGGAGCTTGTTTATTCCAATGGCATTTATCTACCTTGTGACATCTTTGGAAGCGATTGGCGATATTACCGCGACTTCTAAGCTTTCAAATCAAGCTGTAGATGGCCCTGAATGGATGAAGCGTATTAAAGGTGGTGTATTGGTGAATGGTGCAAACTCATTCCTTGCCGGTATCTTTAACACATTCCCAAGTTCTGTATTTGCGCAAAACAACGGTGTTATTCAGTTAACAGGTGTTGCAAGCCGCTATGTAGGCATTTGGATTGCTGCCTTATTGGTTATTTTAGGCTTACTTCCTGCTGTAGCAGGTGTCATTCAGGCGGTTCCACAAGCCGTACTCGGTGGTGCTGTAATGGTCATGTTTGGTGCTGTTGCTGCCTCTGGTATTAATATTTTGTCAGGCATTCATTTAGACCGCCGCGCACTATTAATCATTGCGATTTCATTGGCATTGGGTCTAGGTGTTGCACAAGTACCACAAATCCTTGAACATCTTCCTGAATTGTTCCGTAATATCTTCAGTTCAGGCGTTGCCACTGGTGGTATCGCTGCCCTTATTTTGAATATTGTTCTTCCTGAAGTGAAGAAGTAAGTTCATTTGTCAAAAAACACTGCCTAGGTTCCGCCCTAGGCAGTGTTTTTTATGATGGAGAAATCTATGGATCTCACAAGTGAAGTCGTTATACGACAGATCGATTTATTACAAGATCGCGTGCTTTTCGTAAATGCACCGACAGATGACTTACTCAGTCAATTGAATGACAATATTAAGCCATCGATTTGGTGCTGGAATTTTAATGATTTTCAGTACTTTCAAAATCAACAGTCAAATGTCCATTTTGGTGTCGATTTTCCTGAAGGTCAGTTTGATCAAGCGGTTATTTTTGTTCCAAAATCAAAAGAACTGCTAAATTATTTATTACACAATGTCGCAAGTCATCTTGCTCAAGGTGCGTCTATTTTCCTCGTGGGTGAAAAAAAAGGTGGTGTTGAACGCGCTGCAAAACAATTACAGCCCTTTGGTAAAACCCTAAAAATTGATAGTGCGCGTCACTGTCAAATGTGGCAAACCCTATTGGAAAAAACTGTCACACTGAAGCCACTGCAAGATTGGGTGCAAAAATATCCAGTTGAGACCCCAAATGGTGAGCTTACGATTTGCGCACTGCCGGGTGTATTTAGCCAGAACCGTTTAGATGTGGGTACGGCTACCTTATTGCCTTATTTATCACAGGTGACTTCGGGCAAAATTGCAGATTTTGGCTGTGGTGCGGGTGTTATCAGTGCTTATTTAGCCAAACTGAATCCTAAAAATCGTATCTTTGCCATGGATGTAGATGCCTTTGCACTAGCGTCTACACAAATGACATTTGAACAAAATTTGCTTGAACCTGAACAACTTGAGATTAAAGCGGTCACAGGAATCGAGGATGCACCACTATTTTTACATGCCATAGTCAGCAATCCACCCTTCCATCAAGGGATTCAAACCGACTACAATGCCAGTGAAAATCTATGCAAAACTTCGCGCAGACATTTGAAGTCTGGGGGTGAGCTTTGGATTGTTGCCAACCGATTCCTCAATTATCCGACTTTAATTGAGCAGCATTATGGTCAATGTACAATCAAAGCCGACCAACAAGGATTTAAAGTCTTGTTTGCAAGCACGCAAAAAAATCTTAAGGAACAATGATGAGCGAAACTCAAAAACCAGCTCAGCTTCAGCGTAAGTTGGGTGCTCGCCATCTCAACATGATTGCAATTGGTGGATCAATTGGTACAGGTTTATTCCTTGCCTCAGGTGCAACCATTGCCAATGCAGGCCCGGGTGGCGCCCTGCTTGCATACTGCTTAATTGGTATCATGATTTACTTCTTGATGACCAGTCTAGGTGAGCTTGCAACACATAATCCAACTTCGGGTGCATTCTTTACCTACGGCACCAAATATGTCGAGGGTGGTTTCGGCTTCGCTTTGGGTTGGAACTATTGGTATAACTGGGCGATTACCGTGGCATTTGAATTGGTTGCAGTCCAATTCATTATGAAATTCTGGTTTCCAGATATTCCGGGCTTTTACTGGAGTGCGATTTTCCTCGCAATCGTCTTTGCCATTAATGCGCTGACCGTAAAAGGCTTCGGTGAATCCGAATTCTTCTTCTCGCTTGTTAAAGTGCTCGCAATTGTTGCCTTTATCATTATCGGCCTGTTTATGATTGGCAAAATCATGCTGACACCGGGCGTAGAAACATTTGCCAACTGGACCAAGGGTGAAGCCCCATTTGTCGGCGGTTTATCTGCCTTGATTGGTGTGGCCATGATTGCCGGTTTCTCTTTCCAAGGGACTGAAATGGTTGGTGTGGCTGCAGGTGAATCGAAAGATCCTGAAAAGACCATTCCTATTGCCATCAAGCAAATTTTCTGGCGTATCTTGTTGTTTTATATCGTGTGTATCTTTATTATCGGCACTCTCATTGCCTATGATGACCCACGTTTATTACAAGCAGCATCTACTGAAAATATTGCACTTTCACCATTTACCTTACTGTATGAAAAAGCAGGTTTTGCTTTTGCTGCATCGGTGATGAATGCGGTGATCTTGACTGCGATTTTATCAGCGGGTAACTCTGGTATGTACTCCTCTACTCGTATGCTGTTTGATATGGCACGTAAAGGCAGTGCGCCGAAAGTCTTTGGTCGCTTAGATGCACGTGGCGTACCGATGAATGCGCTTTATGCAACAACGGCGATTGCGGCACTGTGCTTCTTAACCACTTTTATCGGTGAACAAGCGGTATTTAACTGGTTACTGAACATGTCAGGTATGTGTGGCTTTATTGTGTGGCTCGGTATTGCAGTTTCACATTATCGCTTCCGTAAAGGCTACTTGGCTCAAGGCAATAAATTAGAAGATCTTGCTTACCGTGCAAAATTCTTCCCATTTGCACCGTGGTTTGCCTTTATTTTGTGTGCCATCGTGGTCCTTGGTCAGAACTATCAAGCCGTTTTAGATGGTGAGTGGTTAGCCGTTGTTTCTACCTATATTGGTATTTTCTTATTCCTTGCCATTTGGTTCGGTTATAAGTGGAAACACAAAACTAAGTTTGTTTCATATCAAGAAATGGATGTAAAACCGATGAAAGTTGATCAAGAATAATGTAATCACTGAATAAAAAAAGCAGCTCCTAAGCTGCTTTTTTTATGGCTAAAATTGTATCTCAATACATTCACGCTTTAACAAAATATTTCGTGAGTGATGTTGAGGAATGATGTCTGATCTATCATCAACAACTGATAGGCTGACGCAATCATGTTAAGCAGCAAAATAAAAACGCCCAATGCAATGCATCAGGCGTTTGTTCAAAAGTAACTACGTTTTCAGGTTTGATTTTCAATACTTAAGAAGCATTATGCTGTTGTACAAAGGCAATAAACTCGTCTTCGCTCATCACAGGTACACCCAGCTTTTCAGCCTTTTCTAATTTAGAACCTGCCTTTTCACCTGCAACTACACATTTGGTTTTACCCGAAACACTACCACTGACACGTGCGCCTAAGGCTTGAAGCATTTGCGTCGCTTCATCACGCCCCATGGTACTCAATGTTCCAGTAATCACCCAACTCTCGCCATTCAGCGGCTGACGACTTGGTGCAACAGGTGCATCCCAATGAATCCCAGCTGCCAACAAACGATCAACCACTTCGAGGTTATGCGGCGCTTGGAAAAAGTCGACAATCCATTCAGCGGTAATATCACCAACGTCTGGCGTTTTTTTCAAGGATTCGAGATCTGCATGACGAATCGCATCAAAGGTTTGGAAGGTATTGGCGAGCATGCGTGCCGTGGTTTCACCCACGCCTCGAATGCCGAGTGCATAAATAAATGCACCTAGTGTCGTTTTCTTACTATTTTCAATAGAATCGATGAGGTTTTGAACCGACTTCTCACCCATTTTTTCAATGGTCAGTAATTTTTCACGATGCTCTGGCAAGCTATAAATATCAGCAACATCTTTGAGCAAATCCAAATGTAAAAGTGATTCCGCCCAACGGTCGCCTAAGCCCTCAATGTCCATAGCTTTACGTGATACAAAGTGACGAATCGCCTCAATACGCTGTGCAGCACAGTACAAACCACCTGAACAACGTGCCAAGGCTTCACCTTCGGGCATCACCACAGGTGAAGAACAGACAGGACAACATTCGGGCAATTGAACTTCAACTGCTTCTACAGGTCGAAATTCAGGCCAAACTTTTTCCACTTTGGGAATCACATCACCACTACGGTAAACACTCACGGTATCGCCTACACGGACATCTAGGCGGTGAATTTCACCAATATTATGTAGCGTGACATTGGAAACCGTTACCCCTCCGACTGCCACAGGGTTTAAACGTGCGACTGGGGTCAAAGTGCCTGTACGCCCCACTTGCCAATCAATATTTTCAACTGTCGTGAGCGCTGCGACTGCAGGGAATTTATATGCCGTTGCCCAGCGTGGCTCACGGCTTAAAAAACCTAAAGTTTGCTGCTGTTTCAAACTATTCACTTTAATCACCATGCCATCAATTTCAACACTCAGGCTTGGTCGATCAATGATCATTTGCTCATACGCAGCTTGTACGTCCTGAATGCTGTCACATATAAAGTGACGTTCACCGACAGCAAAACCAAACTGTGTCAGCCACTCAAGACTTGCAGACATGGTGGTTTGACCATGATGTGGTTCGCACTGTGCAATGCCATAAGCATAAAAAGCCAAGGGACGCGAAGCCGCAATTGCAGGATCGAGTTGACGTAAGCTTCCTGCTGCTGCATTTCGTGGATTAGCAAAGGTTTTTTCACCTTTGGCTTCGTTTTCAGCATTAAGCTTTTCAAAGCCTGATTTTGGCATCAGAACTTCACCACGGACTTCAAGCAGACTTGGAATTTCAGTCTGTGTAGAGGTCAGTACTTTAGGTAAATTACGAATGGTTTTTACATTTTGGGTAATGTCTTCCCCTGTTTCACCATCACCCCGTGTCACACCACGGACTAAAATGCCATTTTCATACCAGAGAGAAATCGCCAGTCCATCAAATTTTAATTCGACATCATATTCAATTTTTTGATTCGGCAAGCGCTCTTCCGCACGACGCGCAAAGGCAAATAAATCTTCTGCATTAAACACATTACCCAATGACAACATGGGTACTGCATGGGTTACAGATTCAAACTTAGACAAGGCCTTTCCACCCACTTTTGTAGTTGGTGTATCAGGTTGTACTAAATCAGGGTATTGCTCTTCTAAAGCTTTTAATTGGTGAAAAAGTTGATCATATTCACTGTCCTCAATTTCTGGCGTGTCCATGACATAGTAGGCATGGTTATGCTTCGCCAAGAGTTGAATCAGTTGTCGCATCTGTGCAACGACAGTGGATTGTTGTGTCATACATTCACCATAAAAAAGGGCGGTTCATACTCCGCCCTCAAATTTCATTATCTGTTGCTATTATAGAAACCCACTCGGTGAGTTTCAATCAAAGACGCTTAGACTTCGATGGCTTGACCTTGACGATAATCAATCGCTTGATGACGCCAATGTTCACGCATCTGCGGTGTAAATTCTTGGTTATTTTGATCATACACAGTACCGTCAATTTCACGGGCAATTAGACGTGAAATGCTATCCATGGTATCAAAGGCATTTTGTACATCGCTGTGTGGCAGCGCTAAGAAGAAAGCCAAACCTTTTACTTCTTCAGTCGATAAAGTTTCAAGATCAAAACCTTGCGCAGCGCCATCATTATTCATTTGCAATACAGAGAATAATAACTTTGTACCTTCTTCATCATAGCGATGGAAACAGGCCATTTCGCCAAAACGCAGGCCGTATTTGAGTAAAACTTTTAATGCTTTTTCACCTGACAATGCACGGCTATCTGGGAAAACATTTAAGGCGATATAAGTTTCCGCAGTTGCTAAAGCACTTTCTTCATCAACAATTTTTTGTTCATGTAAATGCGCATCCAAAATACTGCTTTCTTCATCAAAATCGCTAATTTCAGCTTTTTCAATTGCGCTATTTACACTAAATTCTGGCGCTTTTTCTGCAGGAACAGCATCAGCCTGAACGTCCGTCGCAGCAGTCGCTGCGTGATTGGCATCGGCGGCTACAGATGCAATAGTTGTAGATTCAGTTGCTTCTGTAGACAATGTACTGTCTTCTGTTGCAGTTTGAGCGTTTTCAACTGAAACGGGATCTGTCGTAATCGCCTCAGTCTTAGCTTCAACGCTCTGCTCAGTTGGTTCCGTTGCCGTTGCTTCTTGCGTTACATTTGCTTGAACAGCTTGAGTCGTTTCAACCGCTGTGACTTTTTCCTCAGCCAAAGTCGGCTCAACACGTTGCGTGGTTTCAGGTGTATTTAACTGATTGCGTACATGGCGCGGAATAACAGGTTGCTGACTATCAGGATCAATATGTAATTCGGTGTCAAGTGATGGCGCTGCATCTGCAGGTTTACGAAACATCATTCGAATGCCCACAACCATGATAATTACAGCGATTACAATCCCAACTATAGTGGTGATTTCCATGTTATGCCTCCGCAGCTAAACCGTATTCTTTGGCTTGCTCTATATTCACAGTCACTAATTTTGAAGTTCCTGGTTCTGGCATGGTCACACCAAGTAAGTCAGTTGCCATTGTCATAGCCAGTTTATTGTGTGTAATGTAGATAAATTGCACTTGTTCTGAAAGCTCTTTTACAAGATTACAAAATCTTCCTACATTTGCATCGTCTAAAGGTGCATCGACTTCGTCTAAAACGCAAAATGGTGCAGGATTTAGGCGGAAAATCGCAAAAACCAAAGCCAATGCGGTCAGTGCCTTTTCACCACCTGACAATAATGCCAAAGAGCTGTTTCGTTTACCCGGTGGTCGTGCCATCAGTTTTACACCCGATTGCCAACCATCTTCAAGACTTAAACTTGCTTCACCACCATTAAATACTTTCGGAAATAACGCTTGAAGTTCTGTATTGACCTTATCAAAAGTGGTCATAAACAGCTTCCGCGTTTCCTGATCAATGCTTTTCATCGCAGCTTGCAGTTGTTCAACGGTCTTTTGCAAGTCATCAATTTGGTGGCTTAAATCATCAAAGCGTTTAGAAACTTCAGTATATTCTTCTGCCGCAGCCAAGTTGACTGCACCCAATTTATCAAACTGCTGCTGTGCTTTTTCTAGTTTTTGCTGATGGGATACCACATCAATGCTTAAGCCCGTCAGCATTTCGCTGTTCATTTCTTTCAGCTGTTCAGAATAATGCTGTAAATCAGACTGCGCGGATTGCCAAGCCAGACGCTTTTCTTCCAATTGCGTACGCAATTTTTCATCTTGCTGTTGATGTGAATGGCGTTGTTCCGTCAATGTCTGTTGTTTGCTCTGAACATTATTGAGTTCAAGCTGCCAGTCATTCCAGGTTTTTTGTAAACGTTCAGTGACTTGAGCCTGCTCTGAATACTGTGACTCAAGCGCAGGCAATTCTAACTGTACCGGATCGACAAATTTCTTTGCCTGCTCCATCTGTCCAATAATTTGCTGAGTTTGCGCTTTCAAAAAGACCGTGTCTTTTTCTAATAATTCAATCTGTTGTTTTGTCTGTACAGACTGACGACGCACAATTTCCAATTCTTGCTGACTGTGTAATGCCACTTGCTGAGCACTTTCCAGTGCTAGACTCAACTCTTCAACTTGGAATTGCAAGGTTTTATAATTGGGCAAAGCTTGCTCAAGCTTCATCGTCAGCGCATGCAAATCAATTTCCAAATCGTCTTTTTGCATGGCATCTTCTTCAAGCTGTGCTTCAAGTTGCTGTAATTGATCTTCTAACTGCTGCTTTTGTAATGCAAAAGCCTGATTGGAACTTTGTACCTTCGCAATGGCAACATCAGCATTTTGAATGTCTTTTTGCCAATTTTTTAATTGGCTATGTTGCTGTTGCAGATTTTGCTGTAAAGCTTGTACGGCATTTTGCAACTCAGGCAATTGGCCTTCTAGTTGCGTTAGCTTTGGCTGCTGCTCTGCAAGTAATTCAGTCAATTCATCTAAGCGAATACGGTGGCTCAATGCACCTTGCCCTGCTTGGCTGTCCTCATCATAATCTAGACCAATCACCCAATCTGCACCGACATGATAACCATCGAGCGTGAGTATCGACTGACCAGCGGCCAGTTTAGCCTGATGACTCAATGCCATCGTCAATGTTTCGGCAATTGCGACCTGCTGCCAAATCGAAAGTTGTGGTGCTTCAATCCACTTCGCCAAAGCGTCTAATCCAACGATTTGTGCGGCTGTGTGATGACTGCCTTTGACCTGACGTGCAATACTATCTTGAAAATTATCACTGTTTCCTAAGACTTGGGCACTCAGCCATTTAGACAAAAATTTCTCAACCAGTTGTGCATGCTGTTTGCCTTGCGTGCTCAACTGCAACTGCTGCATTAAATGTTGACGCTGGCTTTGCTGCTTTGGACTGGCTTTAATCATCAATTGGTTTAGGTTTTTCTGCTCGGAAAACAGCACCTGTATTTCGGACTTTAACTGCAGCACCGTATTTTTGTGCTGTGCCTGCTGTTCTTCTGCAGCTGCAAGCTGTGTCTGCGTTTCAGCAATCAGCAGCTCTTGTTGCACAATTCGCTGTTCGAGCTGTTGCTTATCTTGCTGATACTGCTCCAACTCATCTTGTTGCGCCTGATGCTGAATTTGACCTCGTTGCTGTTGCAAAGTCTCACGCTGTTGCTCAATACGACCAATATTTTTGGTCAATTGTTCACTCTGCGCCAACATCTGTAGCTTTTGCTGTTGCTGCTTTTCGACTTGCCCACGGCATTGTTCAAATTGTTGAACCGCTTGTTGATGCTGAGCTTTCAAATCGGCTAATTGTTGAGTCTGATCTTGACTACTGCTTTCTTGGCGCTGTAATTGCTCAACAAATCCATCTTGTTGTTCTTGCAGCGTTTCCAGTTGTAACTCTAATAACTGTAAGCGTTCTTTGGTTTGAGCTTTTTGCTTTTCAAGCTCCACCAAACTTGCCGAATTTTGTGCAAATAACCCCTGCTTTTGCTCCAGCGTCATTTTCAACTCAGACAGTTTCTTTTCCGCCTGTTGCCATTCACTTTGTAAAGGCGTGGACTGTTGAATAAGCCGTTGAAATAAGGCACTGGTGGAAGATAGGTCATGCTCTAGGGTGTTCAGCTCAGAACGCACCAGTTTGAAGGTTTCCCCAAGCTCATTCATGTGCAGCGTGTATTCTTGCTGTAAACGCGTACTTTGTTCACATTGGAAAGACAGCACTTCGATCTTAATGGTACGAATTTGGGTTTCTAATTCTTTGTATTGCACTGCCGTTTCAGACTGACGTTTTAAGGTTTTCAGTTGAGACTTTAGTTCGGATGCAATGTCTTCGAGACGTTCTAAGTTTTGAGTGGTGTGTTCTAGATGCTGTAAAGTTTCACGACGACGGGCTTGATAGCGAGAAACCCCTGCGGCTTCTTCAATATACACACGCATTTCTTCAGGTTTGGCATCGACCAAACGGTTGATCATGCCCTGTTCAATAATCGCATACGAACGTGGACCTAAACCGGTACCTAAGAAAATATCGGTAATATCACGACGGCGGCATTTAGTGCCGTTGAGGAAATATTCAGATTTACCATCACGATTAACCTGACGGCGAACTGCAAGCTCAGTATAGGCATTATAAGCGCCACCTAACTTGCCATAGGTATTATCAAAACGCAGTTCAACACTCGCCATCCCGACTGGTTTACGCTTTGCCGTTCCGGTAAAAATAACATCTTGCATGGTGCCACCACGCAATTGGCGGGCACTGGATTCACCCATAACCCAACGAATGGCATCAATCACATTGGATTTACCACAGCCGTTCGGTCCAACAACCGCACTACGGTTGCCTTCAAATTTTAGAGTTGTGCTATCGGCAAAAGATTTGAAGCCGGAAAGTTTTAAACTGCTTAAACGCATAATGTCCTGATCAGCGGCGTGAACGTCTCGCCCACGCTAATTCGATTTGTTTCATCCGTGTTAGTGATTCCAACACAAGGTTGCGTAAGTGTCGACAAAAATCTTCCATAAATAAAGTGGCTTGATGTGATTTTCTGATTAAAACTGCATCAGTCACCAATTTAAACAAATCAAAAGATTCTTGTAGTTCACGTCGTGAAATATTCAGTGTCAGGAAATAACTGCGTCTGAGCGATGGCAACAATTCTTGGTAATAACGCATCAGGTAAGTATTTCCCACCATTTCATGCTGACGAGCCATGCCCTGAAAAATCAGATCATAAAACTTTTCAGTATTGCCTTGGCGAGTTTCCACGTCTAATTGTTCAAGTAATAACTGAATACGTTCAGCTTCATGGCTGCGCCACGTTTCCGCCATACGATGCACAATTTGACCCAACAATAATGCTGCAATATCAAATAATGATCGCACTTGTAAAGCTGACATTTCAGAGACTAAGGCGCCACGGCGTGGGTAGATTTCAATGAGCTGGGTCCGTTCTAAAATCAATAACGCTTCACGAACAGAGCCACGGCTCACATCCAATTCGGCCGCGATTCTGAGTTCCTGAATACGCTCGCCTTCGACCAACTCACCGCGAATAATTTGTTCACCGATGTGGTTGGCAATTTGTTCTGACAAACTGTCCGCTTCTTGTTGTTGCATACTGTTCCTATCTTTTTTTTATAAGATGCAATGTTCAGATTTACACTCAATCTATTTGCATTAGAAACGATAAGCAACCTAATTGAACATGACATTGTCTGACAATCTTGTGTCAACAAAGCCAATTTTGTCAGTCAAAACGGACAATCAAGCGCCAAAGGCTTGCACACCTTGGTAAATAAAATAGCAACCAACTGTTGTTAATAAACATGCAAAACAACGCTTTAGCATAAATGGCGACAACATATGAGCCACTTTCGCACCCAATTTCGCAGTGATGAAGCTCATTACACTAATCCCGATAAATGCATAAATATGGATATAACCAATGGTATTGGGAACCACGATATCGGCTTGATGACCAAACCACATAAAGCCGAGTGCCCCAGCAATTGCAATCGGTAAACCACATGCAGCAGAGGTTGCGACCGCTTTTTGCATAATGACGCCATTTTTATTCAAATACGGGACGGTTAAGCTGCCACCACCGATTCCAAAGATCGCAGAGGCAATCCCAATGCCGCCGCCGGCTGCCATTTGCATGGCTTGTGAGGGTAAATGTTTATTCGGATCAACCGGTGTCGCTGCACCGCGAAACATTTTAAAAGCCACCCAGACCGCAAAAAAGCCGATTAACAGTTGCAAGCCCTGCCCTGAGAGATAATCAGCAATGCCTGCACCGAGAAATGAACCGATCACCAAACCCGGTGCCAAATTTCGAAAGACATTCCACAGCACGGCACCTTTTTTATGATGTGCCGAAACCGAGCTAAGTGAGGTGACAATAATCGTGGCTAAAGATGTGCCCACCGCCATGTGCATTATCACACTGGGATCATACTGAAGTTGGGTAAAGACGATGAATAAAATCGGTACAATAATCAGGCCACCGCCAACACCAAATAGCCCCGCAGCAAAACCAGCGATTGCACCAATCAGTAAATATATGATTAACTCCATCAATATTATTCCACAACTCTCAGATTCAAATGGATTTAGAGACCAGACACTTACAGCAATTGCTGAGCACAGTACCTCAACCGCCTGAAGTTTTATTACTGAAGCCCATAACAACATCGACCAATGACGATGTCCATGAGATTGCCAAAAAAGGCATCCAACATGTATTGGTATGCAGTGAACAACAGACTCAAGGCCGTGGGCAACGCGATCATCAATGGGTCTCACCCGTTGGTAATATCTATTTAAGCACATTGCTGAATTTACAGACAGCGATAGATGGACGGCTTGCACTCGAAATAGCCTTAAATATCTTACAAATGCCAAGTTTGCAGAATCTCGCATTACAAGTGAAATGGCCCAATGACCTATATAGCCCACAAGGCAAATGGGGCGGGATTTTAATTGAACCGATTTCGCCACATCAAGCAATTGTCGGCGTTGGGATGAACTTATTTCCGATTCCATCCACAGGAATTGAGCAACGTGCAACGTCGTTATCTGAACTCGGACTTCACTCGCCAAACCGTTTACAGTTAATCGCTGAACTCTATGCCGCGATTCAACTTGCAGGTGAATGGTTCGATCATAACTGCTATAACCTCGCTGCAAGATTCAACCATTATGCTGCATTTATGCAACAGCCTGTTGAGCTTGAACACCTACAAGGCAAAAGCCAAGGCCGCTTTCTCGGTATTGAAAATGATGGTTCGATCAACATCCAAACTTCGCAGCGCTTAGAAAATCATTTCCAAGGTCGCTTACGTTTAGCAGATCAATCATAAACAGGATTGCAAAGGCCTACTGATGAAAAAATTATGGCTCGATGTCGGTAATACACGACTGAAATACTGGATTACCGAACACGATCAAATCATAGAGCATGCTGCGGAACTGCATTTACAGTCTCCAGCGGAACTTCTACTCGGTTTGATCCAGCACTTTAAAAGCTTGAATTTAGATCAGGTGGGTATTTCTTCAGTACTCGACAAAAAAAATAATGATCGGATTCAAAAAATTCTTAAATTTTTAGCCGTTCCTGTCACCATTGCCAAAGTTCATGCCGAATATGCGGGCTTGCGCTGTGCCTACGAAGATACCAGTAAATTCGGGATCGACCGTTGGCTGCAAATGCTGGCTGTGGTCAAAGACCCTACTCAAAAATACTGTGTGATTAGCTGTGGAACAGCACTCACCATTGACTTAACGGATGGATTACAACATTTAGGTGGCTATATTTTGCCAAATTTATATTTGCAACGTGATTCGCTCATCCAAAACACCAAAGGCATTAAAATTCCAGATGCCATCTTTGACGAGCTGTCTCCTGGTAAAAATACCATCGACGCTGTTCATCATGGCATATTGCTCAGTTTGGTCAGCACCATTGAAAAGGTGCTTGATAAATATCCCAGTCGCTTAATTTTAACTGGGGGCGATGCTGCGCTATTTGCACGCTATTTAGAACAATATCAGCCAGCTGTCGAAGCAGATTTGCTGCTTAGAGGCCTACAAAGTTATGTAAATGGCGTGTAATTTAGCCATTTATTTGATAGCAAACTGTAAAAGCGTGATGACCAATGGTGATCACGCTTTTTTATTGAGAGGCATTTCATATAAGCGTAGTTACAAATTGTATCGCGATTCATGACCTTTTTTCGTCCAAGGAATTACAATAGCCTGCGATGATCGACAGATACATCAGCAACTTTATAATTTAAAAATGTCTTTCAAGATAGAATATAAGACGAAGAGTATAGATATGAAATTTAAAAATTTACTGGGTTTAAGCCTGCTCGCCTCTACATTATTCTTCGGCGGTTGTACCACCACACAAAATTTAGCCAACTCTAAAATCCCTGCCGAAATCAAATCACAGCTCAGCACCTCTGAAGCAGTTTTGGGCTATTTTGGAGATGAAGATAATCCTGATTACTGCGGCTGCGTATCGTATATTGACTCAAGTTATTACATGACCCCAGTCCAAGACGGCTATTACCGTGTACTTTTAGGTCGTAATGCCACAGGTGATTTTTTAGTCCAAGATTTTTACCAAGAAACCAAAACCCCTCAATCCTCACCTGCTTGGGTCAAAGATCCGATGAAACTGTTTAGTTTCAGTGGCAGTGACATCGAAGGCCCAGTAACGCTTTATCGCAAAAATGGCAAAGTAGAATCTACCTTTGTGAACCAAGATGGCGTGAGCATCCACGGCGAAGAGTTTTATCCAACAGGACAACGTGGCGCAGCGTATAAAGTCGATGAAAATGGCAATGACGCTTATCGCTTATGGTATGCCTCAGGAAAAATTGCGGCTGAATATGTCGTCGATACCGATGGTGAATATGTTGGTGCCTATAAAGCATGGCAGGAAGATGGTCGTGAAGCCAATGACGACATTGACAACATTCGTGAACGTGTTGCTTTAGAACTCGACTGATCTATCAATAATTCGAACAAACAAAAAGGCGCAGATTGCGCCTTTTTTCTCTTCAATTGCATGATTGTAATCTCAGGCTTCACTAAATATCTTATCGACAAAACACGCGATCTATAAAACACGCGCTCAAAACCTACCTAAGCCGTTAAAATCGGCTCTAACACGTGCCACAGTTGTGGAATCTCAGAAAAGCCATCTTTTGCTGTGAAATGCCCTGCTTCTTTCACTTCATAAATTTGTGCATTTATAAAATTGCCCAATTGGATCGCAACCGGTGGCGGCACGATTGGATCATTGGATGAAATCAGACTGATACAAATCGGCATATAGGTCTGTAAAACACCGCTATCCATTTTTGCACGTTGAATAAATGCAGTTAATTCAGGCTGTGTCGGTAAACTACTTTTAAAACCTGACACAAAAACGCCCGCTTTAATCCGTGTGCCATGCTGTTCAAAATATTGATTGAGATAATGCAGCGTGGTTAAGCACCCCAAACCATGTGCAATCACGATGGTATTTCCATCCAAATCAGGCATTTGCAACGCTATAAATTTCTGCCAATGGTCAAAATCAGGTTGTGCCGCATTTGCCATCACGATGCGTCGAGAATAATGTCCAGCTTCTTGCAGCTTTCGTCCCAACCAAGGAAACCAATGATCATTCGGCGATGCATCATGACCATGAACAATATAGATCTTTTGGCTTTCTGGCGTATGCGGTGTATTCATGATTTGATTCTTATTTTAGGTGATTATTTTTAGTGAAGCTTTCAATTCGCAGTTCGGCAAATTTTCACCTCTGTTTTAAACCTGTCACCTACACGCTCTCAATGTCAATTTGGCATCTTTTTGTAATGATTTAGCTCAGTTCGGTATCTATCTGCTGGTATAGCAAGATTCCTTCATCCAGTACTTGCTATCAAATGCACTCGATCACTTTGCTTAAGCGCACAGTCTCGTCAAATTGCAGCCATAAAAAAAGGCGCTGAATGCGCCTTTTTTAAAATCCAAATTACTTCGGATCTTTACTGCCGAACAATGGACCCATGCCACCACCGCCAAATTGTTTTTGCATATTGCCCAATGATTTCATCATTTTTGCCATACCTGTTGGGTTGGCAAATTTCTTCATCATTTTCGCCATTTGCGCATGTTGCTTGATGAGTTTATTCACTTCCGCAACATCCATACCACAGCCTGCTGCAATACGTTTTTTACGGCTTGGATTCATCAAGTCTGGGTTACGACGTTCTTTAATGGTCATCGATTGAATAATCGCTTCCATTTTCTTCACTTGCTTTTCAGGATTTGCTTGTGCAATTGCATCTTGAATCCCTGAGTTGCTCATGCCTGGAAGTTTATCCAGAAAGCCCATCATGCCGCCCATTTTGTTCATTTGTTCAAACTGCATCAGCATATCTTCAAAGTTGAAGCTACCGCCTTTTTGCAGTTTTTTCGCCATTTTTTCGGCTTTTTCTTTGTCGATTTTACGTTCAACTTCTTCGACCAAAGAAAGTACGTCACCCATACCCAAAATACGCTGTGCGATACGTTCAGGATGGAATGGCTCTAGGGCATCGAGTTTTTCACCCATACCCAAGAATTTGATTGGCTTGCCAGTAATGGCACGAACAGAAAGTGCTGCACCACCACGTGCATCACCATCCGTTTTTGTCAGGATCACACCGGTTAAAGGCAAGGCATCATTAAAGGCTTTTGCCGTATTCGCCGCATCCTGACCGGTCATGGCATCAACCACGAACAATGTTTCAGTCGGCTTAATCGCTGCATGAAGCTCTTTAATTTCATCCATCATTTCGTCGTCTACATGTAAACGACCTGCTGTATCGACAATCAAGACATCAGCAAATTGAATTTTTGCTTGCTCAATCGCACGATTTGCGATGGTAATCGGTTTTTCGTCTGCGCTAGATTCAAAGAAAATCGCGCCAACTTCACCCGCAACTGTTTGTAGCTGTTTAATCGCTGCTGGACGATAAACGTCGGCAGACACCATTGCTACTTTTTTCTTTTGACGTTCTTGTAAGAAACGTGCAAGTTTTGCCGCAGTAGTTGTTTTACCCGCACCTTGCAAACCTGCAAGAAGCACAACAACTGGTGGTTTTGCCGCTAGGTCTAGGCTTTCATTCGCCTCACCCATCATTTTGGTCAATTCGTCATGAACGATTTTGACGAAAGCCTGCCCCGGTGATAACTGAGTCATCACTTCTTGGCCCAATGCTTCTTCCTTAACTTTCGCGATGAATTCACGAGTTACAGGTAACGCAACATCGGCTTCAAGAAGTGCCATACGTACTTCGCGTAACGTATCTTTAATATTGTCTTCGGTTAGCTGCCCTGAGCCAGTAACATTTCTTAAACTCTGCGTGAGTCGTTCTGTTAAGGTATCAAACATTGCAAAATCCGCTTAAAATAGCCATGAGCAAAAAATTGTTTCTTAAAATAGAAAATTTATGCATAGAATGCTATAGGATACTTTAGTTCTTGCAGAATTTATATAAATGAATATTCAACATCCTGAAAAAGGTTTGACATGATCAGTCTCCCCTTGGTTTACACGATCCTAGCATTAATCGCTTATACCACGTCTTTTTGGTATTTATTCAGCCATTTAATGTCTAAACGTGCGCCGAACCATTGGTTTATTGGTGTTGTACTTGGTTTAGGCATGTTATTGCATGCAGGTGTTTTATATAGCGACATGTTGACGCCTATGGGTGTGAACTATGACGTGTTCAACCTGATGTCATTTACTTCAGGTCTCATGCTATTACTCAGTGTGTTATTTAGTACCTATCGACCTGTGCTTGCAATGAACCTGTTGGGCATTCCTGTGGCAGCGACTGGGTTGATTTTAGGCTTCGCATTTAGTCGACAAAATCAATTTATAGAACAACATTCACTAGGTTTAGACATCCATATTATTTTGTCGCTTTCCGCGTATGCCGTCCTGCTGATGGCAACTATTCAAGCGGTTATTTTGCGTTTACAAGACCGTGAACTGAAAAACAAGCAGAAAAAACGTGTATGGGTGAGCCTGCTTCCATCCTTCCAAGCCATGGAATCTTTACTATTTGATTTATTGATTGCTGGATTTGCACTACTAACCGTGGCGCTTGGGTTTGGTTTCTTCACCATCGATAACTTCTTTGCACAGCATTTGGCGCATAAAACTGCCTTTAGCATCATTTCATGGTTCGTCTATGGTGCTTTACTCATTGGACACTATCGATTTGGCTGGCGTGGTCAAAAAGCTATTCGCTTTACCATTATTGGTTTTTGTCTCTTGGCAGTTGGCTTTATTGGATCTAAGTTTATTTTAGAAATGGTTTTGGGCCGCTAAGTCGACGATGAAACGATTTAATATTTTATCAAGAAGTAAGTTTTATCAAGAAGGGAGCTAAAGCTCTCTTTTTTATAGCTTGATTATTCACACAGAAATAACAGGCATAAAAAAAGCGCTATACAGCGCTTTTTTTTCATTACGTCTAAATTATAGAGCAACGATGTTTACAGCATTCGGGCCTTTTTGACCTTGAGCGATGCTGAAAGAAACCTTTTGGCCTTCTTGCAAAGTTTTGAAGCCAGAACCAGTGATTTCGCTGAAGTGAGCAAAAACGTCAGGACCGTTGTCTTGTGCAATAAAACCGAAACCTTTAGTTTCGTTGAACCATTTAACTGTACCAGTAACTGTATTAGACATAATAATACCTATTAATTTGTTGATTTAGCCATTGGATGATGACTGACTATAACTTGGAAAATAATAAAGAATTGAACTTCATTTCTGTAAAAAACGAAGGATTATGACTAACACTGCGATACTTAAAGAAAATTTACGAAACAATACTTTTTTTCTAGTTGCAGCCATCATACATGAAATCTTAAAAGATTCAAGCACAGTATATGTTGTTGATTCCATTAAAAAACAACAGTAAAAGCCATCTTCTTATTATTACTATCCATCTGTATTTACTCATTTTATTGTTTAAGTTTTATGTCAGTCAAGACTTTACGACTTTGGTCCTAATTTCACCAAATAGTTACATAAAATCTTGTGATTTCGTATTCCGCGTCACCAGAAGCACAAAACCTAGACATCCCTTTCAAAACCACGTATAACTCCGTTTTTCAATTTTTGGCTGTGTGACCGTGAAACTTGTTCTTGCGCCGATGGAAGGCTTAACCGACCCAATTATGCGAGATGTGTTAACGCATGTGGGGAGTTTTGACTGGTGTGTAACCGAGTTTATTCGTGTCACGGACTCTGTCCTGCCCGACCATATCTATCATAGCTATTGTCCTGAACTGAACAATGCAGGCAAAACTGCAGCAGGAACACCGGTTCATGTACAGTTCTTAGGTAACAATCCGACCATGCTCGCGGCAAATGCTGTACGCGCGGTAGAACTGGGTGCCCCTGCAATTGATATGAACTTTGGTTGCCCTGCAAAAACCGTCAACCGCCACCGTGGTGGTTCAGTTCTGCTGGATGAACCTGAAGTGGTGTATGAGTTAGTCAAAGCTGTGCGTGACGCTGTTCCGAGTCATATTCCTGTATCAGCAAAAATGCGTTTGGGTTATATGGATCGTAACTTCACTATGGAAAATGCGCATGCCATCGAAGATGCTGGAGCTACATGGGTTACAGTCCATGCGCGAACCAAAGCCGATGGTTATACCCCGCCTGCCTTTTGGGATCAGTTGCAGCCCATTCGTGAAGCATTGAAAATTAACGTGATTGCCAACGGTGAAATTTGGAATAATGCCGATGCCAAACAGTGCCAACTCGAATCCGGTTGTGAAGACCTAATGATTGGTCGTGCTGCAGTCACCACCCCTGACATTACACAGTGTATTCGTCGTAATACGGATGAACCGCTGATTACATGGCATGAACTGCTTGGCTTACAAATTCGTTTCTTAAATGGCTCGTATAAGAAAGAAATGAATATGGTCGGTCGTTATAAACAATGGCTCGGCATGATGTCGAAGCACTATCCAGAAGCCAAAGCCCTTTGGGATGAAGTAAAACGTGTCAAACCACTTGATGAAATCGTGGAAAAACTCAAAGCCGGTATGTAAGTTTTAAAACACATATCTCAGCGTAGTCGCAAAGCCTTTGAACACACCTACAGTGTTCAAAGGCTTTGTTGATTGGCAAACTCTAAAATTGCGTCGATCTCATCTGCCAAAAACTCTTTCGGATGTTCCGAAGTCGGGTTCATCACCAAGCTTGCGCCTTTGGTAATCGCAAATAATTTTTCAGCACTGATTATGACAAACTCTGCATCTGCGCCAACATCCTGTTGAAGCATCGCAAGACTCAGAAAAAATGGAATGGCTTGCTCGCCCTGCTCCGTTGCCATCAATTGAAAATGCAGATGCTGCTCATCATCACGCTCACCCAAACAATATACTTGGCTGGCTAAAAGTTGCTGATAAAAGTCTTGGTATTGCTCAGGATGATCTAAAGTCGATTCATAAAGATGTTGAAGCGTGTCTTTCATTGTTATTGTCCGTCTATTTTTATCATTCAGATACTGTTCACAATCTACAGCATACAGGAAGTTTATGAATTATGCCGTTGATTTAAATCTTCAACGTGCTGTCGATTTGTTTTCCACGACTTTTCTAAAATTTCTTTTTCTAAACGCAATTGTATTCGTTTAAGTTTCATTTCAGAGATCACGGGTTGCCGAAAAGTTTGAACATAGTCCACCCAAGCTGTACCCCGAAATACATTCGATGGCATCTCTGTTTTAAACACCGCTTCAGGCATAAAAACAATCACAGAATGCATATTGCCTTTATCCAGAATATCGCTCAACACCTGTTCTAACACTTTCATATGTTTATAATTTTGGTGAATCGGATTTTGAAATTTAAAACTTTTTTATAAATCTTTTGCGTCCATTGTTTTTGTCTCTCGCTCCCAAAAATCCAGCCCTTATAGTTTTTAGTTTCAATCACAAACACACCAAATGGGCTTAAAAGAAGATGATCAATTTGAGTGGTAGCTCCCTCGCCATCTGGTAAGGTCAAATCATTTAACAATATATAATGGTCTTTCAAATAAAGTTTGACATGAACGGCGACAGCAAACTCCCCCATTTTCCCCTTTAAATATGGTTTAAATGCTTTGATTGCCCCCACAATCAGTAACAATGGAATTAGCCACCACAACGTCGAAATGAGCGGTGCAAAAATTTGAGAAATATTCATTGATTTGATTCATTACTTTAAATTACTGATGTTACCCACATAAAAGTAATTTCGCATTTTTAAAATGATTTTTAAGCCTATTCGCCGGAGTCTTACATCTAGGGTTTAAATAAAGGGATTAGCCTTCGGCTGGAAGTACTTTTGTTTCGGCAAAAGTACCCAAAACCATTGTCATCCGCAAAACTCGTTCACCACCGTCAAATTATTCAAAGCATCGCAAAAACATTTTTGATTAGGCGGCATCCTGTCTCAAACACTTGCGGATGACGTTAACGCGTATCGTTCTTTCTTTGAAGCGAATTGTGCTTTGATGTTACTGTGTAACATCAATTAAATAAGTATATTTTATATTTTATTGTAATTTCTCAATTTTTAACAATATTTCTTTATTTTCTAGACCACCCGCAAAACCCACTAATTTTCCATTTGCGCCCACGACACGATGACAGGGTGCAATAATTGAAATTGGATTTTTACCGTTGGCTGCACCGACAGCACGTACGGCTTTGACATTGCCGATCTGCTCTGCAATTTGTTTATAGCTGCGAGTTTCACCAAAAGGAATCGTCAGTAAAGCTTGCCAAACTTGTTGCTGAAATGCGGTACCTTCAAAGTCTAGTGGCAAGTCAAATTGCTGTCTTTTACCTGCAAAATATTCATTTAATTGCTGTGCGGTTTTGAGCAAAATCGGGTGTTGCAGATCTTCAACCAAAGCCGCCAATCGCACACGATTAGGGTTTTCATTTTCCCAAAGAACAGCCACCAATGCGGTTTCATGTGCAACAAGTTTTAATTGTCCAACGGGTGAATCTAAAAACTGATAAGAAAGTTGCATGAGATACTCCAAGCTCAAAATCGCAGCACTTCATTATTCAGGAGGACGATAATTTCATCAAGACCAGTCCTGAAATAATCAGTACCGCAGCTAGCATGCGCATGGCATTTGCAGGCTCTCCCAATACAACGATGCCGAGGATAAATGAACCCACTGCGCCGATGCCGGTCCACACCGTATAGGCTGTACCTAGCGGTAAGGATTTCATTGCATAAGACAACAAAGCGAAACTTGCGATCATGAAAACAATGGTCAAAATACTGGGCGTCAGTTTGCTAAAGCCTTCAGAGACTTTCATACAATAGGCCCAAACCACCTCAAGCAATCCCGCTACAATTAATAAAACCCAAGCCATATTTTTACCCATAAAAAAAGCACAGGGGCCAATGACCGCTGTGCTTTAGAACATATTAACTTGAAGATAACTTCATCAAAATTAGACCTGAAATGATCAGTACCGCGGCTAACATCCGCATAGCTGTTGCAGGCTCACCGAGTATAAAAATACCCACGAGGAATGAGCCAATCGCGCCGATTCCAGTCCAAATGGTATAAGCCGTTCCTAGAGGCAACGTTTTCATGGCATAGGCCAATAAACCAAAGCTCAGGATCATAAAAAATAAAGTGACTAAACTTGGGCCAAGTTTTGTAAAGCCTTCTGAGAGCTTCATCGAATAGGCCCAAACGATTTCAAAAATACCAGCGAATACCAGAACAACCCAGGCCATGATGCCTTCCTCCATATTAGTAGAGTCAGGTCGTCCTGACGATTTTTCTTACTGGCTTTGAACAAAGATGTAAGGGAGGTCGTTCCTCCGAATCTTGTCTCAGTATAGCAAATTTGCTGAATTTTAGTGCAGTCTTTACATTTTTTGACCAAATTCAGGGCGTTATTCAGTTAATGAAAAAACTTGCACAGATGAATTGCGCCAAAACATGGCATGTCTGTTCAAAGGATAGATTCAGACATAAAAAAAGGCATCACCAAAACCTGTTGATGATGCCCTCTTTATTTGGTCTATTCGCCGATTAGAACTTCAGACGAAGACCAGCGCCATACCACCATTGCTTTTCACTTCCAGTTTCAGTTTGCCATGCCGTATGCTGATTTCCTTTTTCATAGCTGTAAGCGACATCAATAAAGGGCATCAATTTTTTATTGATTTCATAGCGTGTTTCTAGCCCGAGCCATACAGAACTGAGTCCTGTTTTTTGTGCATAGGCAGAGTCATCACTCAGCACCACATCTAGGTTTAGATAAGGTTTTAAAATCAATTTTTGCGTCAACAACAGATCACGTTCGGTTTCTAAAGAAAAACTGACCTGTTTATCTGCACCAAGATATAAATAAGCATCGGTTTCAAAGAAATACGGTGCCAGACCATGCAGACCCACCGCAGCATCTAACTGTTCTTTGTCCGTCACTTGATGTTCATCTACCCGATAACGTGCACCAATTTGCGCATCCCAAAAGTCGGAGATCATACGGCTATACATCACTTGAGCCGCATAATCAGCGTCTTGAGATTCTGCTTTATCGGCATGTAGTTTGATGAAGAGCTTATTTTCATCGGTCCCGATTCGACTCTCAATTTCGGTCTTTAAACTTCCTCGGCCATCGGCATTATAGAGCCATCGATTGTCTATCTCAGTCGCTTGATAAATCTGTCCACCATGTTCACGCTTATGATCAATGGGATGCTGCGCAGAAGTAGCACGTGAAGCAATAGATGATGCATTTGCATGTTCTGCATGTTCTGCATGTTCTGCATGTTCTGCATGTTCTGCATGTTCTGCATGTTCTGCATGTTCTGCATGTTCTGCATGTTCTGCAGTATGCTCTATCTGGCTCGATTCAATCCCTGTTTGCATCTCTTGATGCGACGAATCAAGTGAGGAATGCGACTCATGTTGAGCTGACATCGGCATGCTGTGATGTGCATCTTGCGCCATGGTCATTTGAGTGACCGATGCCAAAGCTAAACTTAGAACCGTATATGTGCATGGTTTAATGATGCGCATGAGACACCTCCTTTTGCGGTACAGATGCCGTTTTCGTATTCTCTGCGACATTTGCGACCACAAGTTTATTCATCATCCCTGCAGACATGTGATACAGCAAGTGACAATGAATCGCCCATTCCCCTAATTCATTGGCCGTTAACAGAGCCGTGACAGTTTTCCCCGGCGGCACAATCACCGTATGTTTATTTGGCATTTCAGAAGATACTTGCCCATTTTCCAATTGCATAAACATGCCATGTAAATGCATCGGATGCGCCATCATGCTGTCATTGACAAATTTCAGTCGGATTCTCTCACCATATTTCACCTTTAGTGGTTCAGCTTCACTGAATTTTTTGCCATTCATGGTCCACATATAGCGTTCCATCGTTCCTCCCAAATGAATGACCAAATCTTGCGTCGGTTCACGTGTATCAGGCTGCGGGGTTAACGCTTTTAGATCACTATATTGCAGTGCCTTATCACCCATAGGTGTTGATGCATTGGCCCAACCCATAACCGTTGCTGAATTTTCAACTGCCTGCTTCTCCTCTTTAGACTGTGCATGCTCCATCGCTGTATGCATATCATGTTTCATGGATGAGTTTATTGAGGAGTGGTTCATAGATGAATGATCCATCACACTATGATCCATATTGGCATGCGCTGAATCAGACATATTCTGTTTATGCATATCTGGATGCTGCATAGTAGTATGCGCAGTCACTGGAGAATGGTCCATGTCATGCCCCATTGCAGCATGATCATGTGCTTGATTCGGCTGAATCTTTGACGGATCGACAGTATGCATGTTGTGCTCATGAGCATTCACTTGCTGGATTGCTGAAGTTTGGGTTGAACCTGTAGCCATATGTCCCATATTGCTATGGTCCATACCTGACATTGAACCATGCCCCATATCTTCCATGGTCAGCAAAGCGGGTGGCCGTGCTTTTGGTATATGAATACCTGAGTGCTGAGGCTGCGTTTCATCATGTAAAGTGCCAATCGCAAATCCAGTCCGATCAATCGACTCAGCTTCAATCTGATAATGCGCAGATTTAGGCTCTACGATCACATCATAGGTTTCTGCAGCACCGATGCGGAATTCATCCACAGCGACCGGCTTGACCGCTTGACCGTCTGCACTGACCACCGTCATTTTGAGCTGAGGAATACGCACATCAAAAAACGACATGGCCGCAGCATTTACAAAACGAAGTCTAACTTTTTCGTTAGGCTTAAATAGACCTGTCCAGTTTTGTTCTGGAGTTTTACCATTCAATAAGAACGTATAACCCGTTACATCAGACAAATCCGTTTTCAGCATACGCATCTGATTCCACATCGAACGGTCTTGCCAAGTGTTTTTTAAACCTGTTCGTTGAATTTGCGTCCATACATCTGAAAACGTTTCACGCTGATTTTGATAGTATTCGGCAGACTTTTTCAGATTTGCCATAATCTGAGCGCTAGATGATTCATGAAAATCCGACAACATGACCACATAATCACGTTGAGTCTGTTCATGTGCGGCAAGTGCTTGTTTACCTTTCGGATAAATTACCAAAGCGCCATATAATCCGTCTTGTTCTTGGCCTTTGGAATGCGCGTGATACCAATAGGTTCCGCTTTGACGGACTTTAAATTTGTAAGTAAAGCTACCATCAGGCTGAATTTCATTAAAACCATTAAAACCGGGTACACCGTCCATTAAACCGGGCAGCAATAGACCATGCCAATGCACCGAGGTATTTTGTTTTTTGAGCAGATTATGTACATGGATGACCGCATCATCGCCTTCTTCAAAATCCAGTATAGGCGCTGGAAACTGACCATTGACACTGATTTTCTTGACCGCTTTACCAGTCAAATTGATGGTCTTTTCATCAATATTCAGATGATATTCTTTAATGGCTGCAAACGCCCACGTTGGAGACAGCAGACACACCCCGAGCACGAGGCATGATTTAGATAAATTAGACATGACTTAACCTTTATAAAATAACGAAAAAACGTATTTAATACTCAGGTTAAGCTTGCGGAGGTCTTAGAATTTCTTGCCAAAAGCCTTTTAAATGCTGTCCAGCAAAAATGAAACGAGGGGGTTCTGCATAGTGATGCACATGGAAGGTCTGCAATGCGACCAAGGCGCTATCGACATAAGAGGTACTGATTTGGCAATGTGCGAGTGTACAGTCCTGACAGTCTGTACTTTGTGTTGTTGAATGATGCACCTGACCATCTTGCAGTGCAGATGGCGAATCTAAAGATTGATGACAGTCCATCATTGAAATGACTTCAGGTGTCGTCTGCTTGCCATGATGTGCTGCATGCTCTGGAACAGCTTGCCGCTGATTTTGATGGCAATTTGCTATATTTGAATGTGAAGGATCAGTATGTGCTGCATGAACTGATGCCTGATGGGCATTCGCAGTCATCATTTGTTGATGTTGAAAATTTTGCTGTGCACTGACCACACTGCTCCACCCCATGACAAACGCCATGAGCCAAGCAAAGCCAAGATGCTTACGCAAAAAATTAAACAATTTAGTATCCTAATTCAACCCAATGATGCACTGTGACAATATATCCCTATTAACACATCTTTAGAAACATCACGCGATCGGCTCAGCCGAAATCCGCATGAAACACCATGAAGATATTATTTACGATTCAAATGCAATCACATGACATTTGTATCAACATGACATGCAGCTCGACCGATTTATCCATCATGAACGATACATTCAGAAATATCTAAAAGCATTATCCAGTGCGATCGATGATGTGTTTTGCCAGTCGCAGCGCATCTCAATAGTTGCTAACAGCATAATTAATTGTGCAGTTATTCACAACAGTTTTAAATTTATTGCGCTGTCATAAAAAATCAGCGCATATCTTCCAGTTAAAACATAAAAGTTATTTTTTAAACTGATTAATTATTTACCATAGATTAATAAACATACAGCATTTCAAACACTTTACTCCATAAAAAAAGGACTCAATTGAGTCCTTTTTATACTTAATACGTCTAATTATTAAACCATTGATGCACAATCGTTTATAATTTATCCAAGTTATCCATATAGTTATCTACACAGATATCCATACGGTTATCCATATAGTTATCCACAAGCGAGGAATAACTTATACCCAAAGGCTTAAGCCTCTTGAGCATGCACTTTTGCCAACTCTGAACGCATGTCATCAATCACAGCTTTATAATCAGGCTTACCAAAAATCGCTGAACCTGCAACAAACATGTCTGCACCGGCTTCAGCAATGTCACGAATATTGGCTGGAGTAACACCACCATCCACTTCTAAGCGAATATCACGACCTGAAGCATCAATAATTTTTCGTGCTTGACGCAGCTTTTCCAAAGTCATTGGAATGAACTTTTGACCGCCAAAACCAGGGTTCACACTCATCAACAAGACTTGGTCAACTTTATCTAAAACATAGTCTAAATAATGCAGAGGTGTCGCAGGGTTAAATACCAAGCCCGCTTGCGCACCACCAGATTTGATTAACTGTAAAGAGCGGTCAATATGGTCAGTCGCTTCTGGGTGGAAAGTGATGATATCTGCGCCAGCGTCTAAGAAATCACCAATCATACGGTCTACCGGCGAAACCATTAGATGCACATCAATTGGCGCCTTAATGCCGTATTTTTTCAATGCCTTACAAACGCCCGCACCAAAAGTTAAGTTCGGTACATAATGATTATCCATGACATCGAAATGAACAACATCTGCACCGGCTTCTAGAACGTTTTCAACTTCTTCACCTAAGCGCGCAAAGTCTGCTGACAAAATTGAAGGTGCGATTAAGAATGGCTTGGACATGAAAAAACCTAGCTTTGAAAAGGGAGTGATTGACGCATTATAGCAAATTGTCCCCCTATTCGCTGCCCACGCCCTCAGTCGTTTTTTCGATACTGATGATTGAGATCTCTATAATAAAAAACCTAGGATGAACTGATGTTACGCAGTAATATCAGAAGCGTAATTGGTTCAAATAAAAGAAAGATACGCGGTAACGTCATCCGCATTTGTTTGAGACAGCACGACTTCTCATCAAAAATGTTTTTGCAATACTTTAAATTAATAGACGCTAGAGAGCGAGTTTTGTGGTGAGGAGCATTGCTCTGCAAGATGGTTTCCTTGCGAAGCTTCGCTGCTCATTTTGCCTAATGAGAAACATCGTTTCGTAAGAGTACCTCCAGCCGAAGGCTAATCCCTTTATTTAAGCCCTAGATGTAAAACTCCGACGAATTGACTTAAATATCATTTAAAAAATGCAAAATTATTTTTTGCGTGCGTAACATCAGTGATTAATATGGATAAAGATCTCAGGGATAGAAACACAGCGTTGCATATTTAGACTTAACGAGCATCTATGTACTTTGCTAAGTTAAAGGACTGACGGCTTAATAATAAAATTGCATTTATGAAAAGTTCAACACAAATCACCACCGCCCAAGCAGCACGTGTTGCTAAGCGCTTAGTCAATCATTGGAAACATAAATTTGAAGTCAATGAACAGCTCATTGGAGAAAATACTGCATTCAAGATTCAACTGCCCTCTGCAGAGGTCAGTCTTTTACCACAAGTTGCATTTTTAGATGTGGTGATTTCAGCCCAAGATCCAAGTGCAAATCTAGATCAATTGGAACATGTGGTTTTAGATCATTTGATCCGCATGGGGCAAGAAGAACTCAGTGCAACATGGCAACGTGAACCGTAGTCTACGTCGCCATATTGTTAAAGCCTTTTACTCAATGCTGATGTGATTGATAATTTCTAACTGCATCAATACGGGCTTTCGTCGCTGGGTGTGACTCAAAGAAATCTGTCCATGATCTCTGATTTTTGGCAGTTCCATCTTTGGCATCTTTCTCTTTTGTTGTTTCACCATCAGCTTCATCTTCCATACGTTGTAAGAAGTTTGCAAAATGTGCCGTTGGAATTTGATGTTTTGAAAGTTGTTTTAAGGCATATAAATCTGCTTCAGATTCAAAGTCTCGTGAGTAGCTCGCACCCACCGCAGCTACCGGTAAACTGGTAAGAATGTCAGAGCCATCCCCTGTGATCATCAACAAAATAATACTGATGCCTAAACCTGACAAACTTTGCTGCAAACTATGGCGTTGAACTAAATGCCCCTGCTCATGTGCAAGTACACCAATTAACTCATAATCATTTTTCGCTAATTTAACCAACTCATCTGTCACGATAATGGTGTTATTGGGTATCGCCAATGCATTTGCACCGATGCTGCCACCACCGCGGAATAACAACTTCGCAGGACGATTTTCAGCCACCAATTGTTGATATTCTTGCTTCAACTTGTCTTGACGTGCTTGTGGCAATTTTGTGGGTTCAGTCATATCGATAATATATTTTTCCGCCTGATCCCCCCAACTCTTTAACGCTGTCTCAGGAAGTTGATTAGCCACCACATGTGACGCTGCTGGTATGCCCCATTTAATTAATACAAAAGCAAAAGCCACCACGAAAATCACACTAAAAATGATTAGAGAAGGTGAACGCTCTAACTTCCAAATCGAATGCCAACGCGACTTTACGTCGAGATTGAACCACTCTGGCAAAGGTTGATGAAACTCTAAACGAGCATCGTCCTTTAACTCAATCACTGGCTGAATATCACCCAAAGCACCGATCAGCGTCATATCTTGATAGGTGTAATGCTGTGTTTGCTCTAGGTCTTGACCATAACGCACAATCACAGCATGTTCCCCATCTGCGCTGATTTGAGCAACAAAGGGTTTTGACACTTTCCCATCATAATAGGTTGCATTCACTACTGATGTTTTCATGTAATTCACCTGCGTTATAAGGAAATATCTAGGTCAAAAATATCGGATAATTCTTCAGCAATCGCATTGTGATCTTGCTGCATTTGATTTTGTAATTGGTCAGGATCATCGACCAACATTAAGTGCAAAGATTCAGTCTGATATTTATATAGTCGTACAACTGCCCATGGTGTCAGTAAACCGAGACTAACCATTTTAGCCAACCAATTGCTCAAGACAATCCATGCATAGCGCCATTGATTACAGTCCGTATGAAACTGACTGCGGCTCAACGTAGTGTTATTCCATGTGGTAATAAAAATACGTGCAGCTGTGAGTGGCCAAATAAACATATAGCCAATCAAATACATACCAAAAATAATGAAGACATAAGATGCGTCATTTAAACCATCTGAACTACCAAACAATATCGCAAAGATCACTGCCAGCAATGCACCAAAGCCCATAAACAGAAATAAAGGCACATACATGGCACGCATATAATCGCCCCAAGTATTATTCAGATTAAATTTTAACTGACCCAGATACAAATGATTCAGACATTCACGTTTATATAGCCAGACCGCAACTGGTGTAAACAACCCGAGGGTAAAAACAACGACCGCAAGACATTTAACAAAGCACCAATACGCGCTTTTATTCGTCCCAGAAAAAAAGAATCGGCTATTACTAAACTTACTGTTACGGGCACGGAAACGAATCGTAGATCGTATGAGCCAAGGAACCGCGAAAAAGATCAGGACAAAGCCCGCTAAGAAAGCTTCCCAAGAATATTTTGCAGCAAAAGAGAAACCACCATAGACCACTAACGCAATGATTCGTCCAACTAAAATTTTTGTAGGCAAACCAGTAAAGTCAAACCGACGCTGAAACACCCAAGTATTACCGTAAAAATAACGTAAACGGCGGACTTTTGCCCAAGGCGCATAAAGTCCAAGCGTGACAATGGTCAGTAAGATATTCACGATCCAAATACCGAAATATTCAGATGCATTACCTTTAAATCTAAAATGATAATTTCGTCCCAAAACATCAGCCTGTTCTGTCTCACCAAATAGACTCGGTGGATTCATCACGGGCAGCTCTGGCGGAAGCGGCGTTTCCATTTGTGAATTTTGCATAAGTACCCTAAATTATTTTTTTTGGTATGTCGAATTTATTCATCTGCATGGTAATGCTCATCACCATGCTTTATTTATACGTATATTAAAGCAAGTTATGCCTCAATATTTTTAACCACTGGCTTTAGAATTAATGAACCGCTGTTTGCAATTGGACAGCGTGAAATTGCAAATGATCGTCCATAAAACTTTGAATAAAATAATACCCATGATCATAACCAACATGTTCACGCAGTTCGAGTGGCTGCCCAACTTGCTCACACGCTTGCTGAAACAACATCGGATTTAACTGGCTATAAAATTGATCATCAATGCCTTGGTCAATCAAAATGGCTTTAAACAAAGCCCCTTTTGTTTGCACTAAAGCTGTTGCATCATGCTGAAGCCACTGCTGACGATCTGAACCTAGATATTGACTAAAGGCTTTTTCACCCCATGGACACTGACTCGGCGCACAAATCGGTGCAAAAGCAGAAACCGATTTAAACAGGTCCGGATGCTTCAACGCTAGAGTTAGTGCACCATGACCGCCCATACTATGTCCGAATATGCCAATCGCACCTTTTTGTACCGGAAATTCAGCCTGTACCAGCGAATACAATTCTTCAGCGATAAAACGTTCCATTTGATAATGCTCGGCCCACGGTTGTTCCGTTGCATTAATATAAAAACCTGCGCCTTGCCCAATATCCCAATGATCGCCTTGCGCTACCTGTTCCCCACGTGGAGAAGTATCAGGGCTGATTAAAATCAGGCCGAGCTGCGCAGCTAAACGCTGTGCATGCGCTTTAATGGCAAAGGTTTCTTCTGTACAGGTTAATCCCGCCAAATAAAACAATGCAGGACACGCTTGGCCTTGTAAGGCTGCTTCTGGCAGAAAAATACCAAACTTTGTTGGGGTTTTTAGACTTGAAGAATCCAATTGATAAATGCGCTGCTCACCCGCAAAACAGGTATTTCGTTGTACTAATTCCATGATCTTTATCCTAAACTTTTTTGATCTTTTAAGGCGTAACCGTCGTAGCCGGTGCAGTAGTCGTCGGCGGGAACAATCGTTGTTCTAATTGAGGCAACATTAATGCCATGTTTTTCCCCATCGACCACTGTGGTTCAGAAGGTTCGAAACCTTGCGCTGCTTCCCATTTCGCTACAGTCGCTTTGGTTTCATTAAATGCCGCTTGAATACTGGTCTGCTCACGCATCGCCTGATCAAAGAAAGCACGACCAAAATAGGTGTATTCAGCTTCATTCGAACAGCCAAAAGACTGTCGATCAGCTGCCGATGCAGTAATGATTAAAGTATTATCATTTTGCAGTGCTGGAATAAAACTGCCTGAATAACATGAAGAAATCACAATTACACGCCAACGAATTCCGGATGCATCCAAGGCTTCTTTTAACCATTTAGGATCGACTTGCGCCAAATCTAAAGGTGCATTTTCCATTTCAAAGACATTCGGTAAACCATGGGAGGTCATATATAAAAATAAGACATCACTTTCTCGATTCATCTGCTGACCAATACGACGCAGTGCCAACTCCATACTGGTTTTAGATGCCAGCGGAATTTCAGTGCGCGTTGCAGGGTTATTGATCAGCTCAACCGAACGCCCATAGGTGCCAAAACGTGTATCAAACTGTTCTTTAATCCGTTCAATTTCCAGTTTAAAGACATCTTGATAACTCGCACCTGCCACCCCTAAGAAGTACCAATGGGATTGGGCAAATTCACCATATTCCACTGCATCCAAGGATTTATTGAGTAAACGGCTTTGTGCATAAAATGCATCTTCAGCAAAGCTTGGAGGAACTTCTTCTACTTTCCAAATCGGCTGATCTTTGACTGAGACTTGCCACACGACCAAAGTAAATAGCGTCGCACCCATAATCAGTGCACGCTCCCACCATGGCCATTTCAGCTCACGTGAAAACACCCAAACGACAGCCAAACTTTGCCAAACAAATAGAATAATGAATAACGTTGGAATGTAGTCATACAGAAAGTATGGGAGAAAATCGAGATCTCCCAAATATTGAATCAAACATTGAAACAACATGATGTGCGTATCAAGCACCAACCAAAGCAATGCAGGGACCAACATTAACCGTGGATTATTTACACGTTGTGATAGGAAAATCCCCACAATTAAAGCAATAAATGGCCACAATGCATAACTTATAAGACCTTGAGCGTTAAATTCACCAATACGCCCCGTGCTGAGCCAACTAAATAAACTATTGGCACAACCACCTAAAATCCCCCAAAACACCAATTGTAAAATCGATGGACGAACGATTTGTAAAGAACGACGAGACCCAAAAAATAACCACATCCCCGCAGTTTGGTTGCTTTTAAAATCATGCCAAAAATTGATGGAGGGTTTGAAATCAATCATAAAGTTCTAATGGTGGCCTTGGCTCGCTTAATTGCACAAATAATTTTATGCCTGATGTCGTTTTTAGCAATGCTATTTTTTAACTATATAACAAATCTTTGAACAATATTGAAGCAAATATCATTTTAAGTCACAAGATCATGTTGGAAATACGCATCAAAGCGACAAGCATCGCCTTGCCACTGATGTTGCGGCTCTTGATTCGCTAAAAAAACTGCCAATCGTGGACGTTTAACCACGACACGTTTAGCAATTTTTTGTGCTAAATCCAGTAAATTATCACCTAAATCCATCTCACCATCTTCAGGTAACAGCAAATGCAATAATTGCATTTGTTTTTTGACCTGAGCTTGCTTTTTGACGGCTTGCTGGTTTTGATCTCGCTGCGGAAACATCGGATCGAGATAAACCACATCAAAGATTTGATTGGTCGTCGACAAATGTTTCAAAAAGTCTGCCGAATCTGAAAAGACCAATTCAATTCGAGCTACAACCGAACTTAAAAATGCATCTTGCTGCGCGCGTTGATGTGAGTCTTCCAATAGGGTAAATAAAATTGGATGACGTTCCACAAGGGTCACATGCGCACCCAGATGTGCCATCAATAAACTATCGTGCCCTAGCCCTGCGGTTGCATCCACAAGCTGTGGCTTTTCAGCCAAATTACACGCACGTGCAATCATCTCAGACTTTAAAGATGCTCGCTTTAAACGCCCCACTTCTGCTTTCCAATCGGGTTGCATCTTCATGCCATTGGCCGCTAACCACAAACCATCTGCATCGACACACAAACTGAGTTCAGGGTTTAAACGTAAAAAACGCGCGTTTAATTTTTCAATTAATTCAATATTTACAGATACGCCACGTGAAGAAAGCACAGCAGAATACTGCTGTGCTTTCTCATGAAACTCTTGTTCTGTGTATAAGCGGATTTCGCTTACCATAATTTCCAGCCTGTAAATGCGAACAATAAAATCAATAAACCTGAAACAATTCGATACCACGCAAAAATCATGAAATCACGTTTTGCCACATAAGCGACAAGCGCACGAATTAAAATCAATGCAGAGACAAATGAAACGATTAAACCAACGGCGATCACAGTCCAATCTTGAGTGCCTTGAAATACATCATAGCTTTGATATAAATCCAGTAAACCTGCACCGACAATAACCGGAATACCCAAAAAGAATGAAAACTCAGTGGCTGCTTTACGGGAAACCCCTAAGAACATGGCACCAATAATGGTTGCACCTGAACGTGAAGTCCCTGGAATTAAAGATAAAACTTGAATTAAACCAATCCAAATCGCATCTTTAATGGTTAAATCTTCTACTTCTTTGGCACGCACCTGCGGTGGATTTTTTTCGATCCAAATAATGATCAAACCACCGATAATCAACCCCATAGCAATCGCAATGTTATTGAACAGCAGCTCTTTCACCGTCTGACCAAACGTCAAACCAATCAACACGATTGGAATCGAAGCGAGAATTAAGCCAAAACCTAAACGGCGACCTTTTTCTTCACCAGTCACCATACCGGTTGCTGCGCCCCACAGGCGGCCCCAGTATTCATAAATCACCGCCGCAATCGCACCCATTTGAATTGCGATCACGAAAACATCACTTTTTTCTTTGGTCCAAAAGTTCATTAATTCTGAAGCCAGAATTAAATGCCCTGTACTTGAAATCGGTAAAAATTCGGTAATACCTTCAACAATACCCATGATTGCCGCTTTGAGCAGCAGTAGAAGATCCATATATAACCCTAATTATGGCTTGCCTTGTTCTGAAATTTTCTTCCAGGCGTTATCTCGTAAATATACGGGCAATGCAAGTTCAGCACTCACCCATGCTTTTCTTTGCGCCGCTTCGCGGGCAATAGTAGCAATATCTTGTGCTGTTGCACTTAAGTCTTTGTATTGTGTTTGTTCTGATTGAATGAGCTCACTACCAGAACCCACGACGGTAAATTTGATCTGCGGTGTGGCATCGGCGTAGCTTAATAGTTGTTCTTCATCTACAGCCTGCATAATGCCATTGGCATCGAGTTGATAGCTAGCGATGTACACTTCTTGCATGCGTGCATCAAGGACTGCCGTTACTTGGGTCAAACCATATAAACGATGTGCCGCTTGAGCCAAAGCTTGCAAAGTCGATACTGGAACAACAGGTACGTCATTGGCCCATGCCAAGGCTTGTGTTACCGCTGCATTAATACGAACACCACTAAATGAGCCAGGCCCACGACTAAAGGCAATCGCAGTTAAATCGGCTAACTCAATAGCAGTTTGATTAAGCCCTTGCTCAATCATTGGGAGAATGGTTTGCGTCTGCGCTTTTGCCCGTAAATCGAGTTGAAAATAAAGCTCTTGAGTTTCATCTACAATCGAGACGGAACACTGCTCATTGGCAGTTTCCAATGCCAGTAATTTCATGCGCAACCTTAATTAAATTTAATCTTAAAAAACGTTGAATATGATACTCCACTCCATCGCAGTTCGCGAGATTTTCCACCACAGACTCAGCGCTTTCTATATTTAATCTATAAAAAAGCCTGGAAAAACGTCGAGGCTTTTTTGCTTACCATGTATAACTTTTTAAAGTTCAGCGACTTCGAGTTGAGTAAAATGTTTAAAATGAGCGGCATAGTGCATGGCACTCATTTTTAGACGTGCTTCGGCTTGTTCATCTAAAGTCTTGACGACTTTACCCGGTGAACCCATCACAACAGAATTATCCGGAATCACCTTCCCTTCTGGAATTAAAGCATTCGCACCAATGATGCAATTTTTACCAATCACAGCATGATTTAGAACCACGGCATTGATTCCAATCAGACTATTATCTCCTACGGTACATCCATGTAGCATGGCTTGATGCCCAATCGTGACATAATCGCCAATGGTCATTTCAATGCCCGCATCGGTATGCAGCACCGCATTTTCTTGTACATTGGTAAAATCACCCAGTTTGATACGACTGTTGTCCCCTCGAATGACGGCTCCGAACCAGACACTCACTTCTCGGCCTAATTCAACTTGCCCAATGACCGTTGCATTTTCTGCAACCCAACCATCCCAAGGTTGATGCGTGGCTTTCGGGCTATATCCTTGAAATTTGTACAACATGATCAAACATCCTATTTTGACTTTCTAAAAATGATTTATGGCTCACGGCCCAAATGAAATGAAGGAGAATTTAATAAAAAAGGCCATTCTTTTTGATAATTCAGACCATATTGAAATAAGGAAATCAGCATCCGTGCAGTCAAGCCCCATACGATTTCGTTTTCGATTCTTAAACTGGGAAAATAAAGCGATTGCTGGGCAAAACGAACTTCATATGGCGTTGGCGGTGTTTCTAAAAGCTGTCTTAATGATGCAAAAAAAATACGGTCAATTTCAGTGGGTTGAGGTATCAAATTCACATCAGGCGGGATCAATCCCACGATCGGTTTAACCAACATCCCATTCCGTGCTTTTTGCATTGGTAAATCACCCAAAAGTTGCACATCAAATGGATTTAGAGCGGTTTCTTCTTGAGCTTCTCTTAAAGCCACCACGATATTACTGGTGTCTTGGGCATCACGTTTGCCACCGGGAAAGGACACTTCACCTGCATGATTATTCATATAGAGAGAGCGGCGGGTCAATAAAATACGTGGATTATCTTCTTGGGTAATCGCAATCAATACAGCAGCATGCGCAGGTTGAATACGCTTAGAAAAACGTAAACTTTGCTGCAATCGCTGAGTCAATAAACCCTCATCCATCCACATTACATCCTTATAATTATCTTGTTTTCATCATAGCTGAATTTCGGCCAAGCTGGTTAGAAATGATGCCAAAGTTTTATTTTTAAGTTATTCTGACGGTTCACACAATCCATGACGATGAATATGAACTTTTGCTCAAACTGCGGACAAAAAACAAAAGAAGCGATCCCGCTTGGAGATCATCAGATACGCCGTATTTGTACCGCATGTGGGTTTATTCATTATGTGAATCCTAAAGTCATTTGTGGTGCTTTAGCCGTTTGGGACAATCAAGTTTTACTTTGCCGTCGTGCGATTGAGCCACGCTATGGGCTGTGGACATTGCCCGCTGGCTATATGGAACTCTATGAGACGATGGAGCAAGGTGCAGCGCGTGAGACTCGCGAAGAGGCTGAAGCAGAAGTCAACATTGAGCAACTGTATTGCATGTATAACATTCCCCGTATTGGGCAAATTTATGCCTTGTTCAAATCTGAATTAATCAATGGAGAATTTGGTGCGGGTGATGAAACCATTGAATCTCGTTTGTTTAGTGAAGAAGAAATTCCATGGGATGATTTAGCCTTTCCAAGTGTGGAAAGAACGCTGCGGCATTATTTTGCTGACCGCAAAACTGGTCAGTTTGAAATGCATCTCGAAACCCTTGGTACGCGACTCGATCACACAGGTTAATTTGCTGCTCTCAATATTAAAAAAGCCCATCACTGATGGGCTTTTTTATTTTACTCATATTTGACGATTATTTAGCCTTGATGGTGTAACAAGGGGCCAACTCTAAAGAAATATCACCACCGCTTAACTTCGCTGTTTGAGCCGCAGCAGTATCATTTGGATTTTTTAAGCTATAAATATAACTAAAGCTGGCCAAACTGTTCCCCCACTTCACTACTTTATTATCTGAATCCGTCAAAGCAACGCCAGAGGGACGCGTGCCTGCATTGGCGTTAATCATATTGTGTAACTGCACTAAAGCACCGCCTACAACCATTGAGGTATCCGCAGATGTTTTTACACTTGAGTTCATTCCAATCAACGCGCCATCAAGCGTATGGAAATATGGGTCAGCTAAAATCATACGAATCGAAATGGTATTTGGATTGATATTTCCTTCAGGCGTAAAGGTACGGGTTGTCGTTCCGATACGATATTGCTGTACACCTTTATCATCTTTCATTAACAGTGGATCGAGCACATCTTTTCCGCTACAGCCTTCCGTCGCATGTGTAGACAAATCGACAATTTGACTATCTTGACGAGTAAATACATCATCTGGCACGCCAGATTTTATATTTGTGCGAATATCACCATTACGGTCAATCACCACACCCAATTTCACTGTTTTAATCGAAGTATCGGTAAATTTAAAGGTTAAATCTGCATACAAGGGGAAGATATAATTTTGTCCAGCAGCAACATTTTCAACAGACTTAAAGACTTTTTTGTCTAAATACGACAGCGGATAAAGCTTGTATAAATCCATCGTGCCTTTAAATTGCACTTGGTTAATGTTTTGCTCCCAAAGACCTAATTTTTTCTTATCATCGGCCGTCAGAACATAATCATCTTTTTTAGCCATTAACGTTTTATATAAACTTCCACCTGTACCGACCACCATTTTGTCGGCAAGTAGCGTCCCTTGTTTAATAATCAAAGGGCCAGAGTTGGCTTCTTCTGCATCAAAACGGAAACCCAGAATGCCAGGTTTATCAATTTGCTTGGTAAGCGGATCGATCCAATTGTCCTGTGGCGTTGCTGTTAAACGTGTTGGTCGAACCTGCGTCAAGAGCAAGACATTCACACCACCAATAGTACTCAACTGTTGATCAACTTTGCCCTTCCACTGTAAACCACTACCAAACGTCATACCTTGGCGGTCCGTCATTAACATGAAATGACCAAATAAATTGACTTTTGAACTATCGGTCGGCAAACATTCATTTTTGTCACAGCCGACCAGTCCATTTGAACCACTGGCATTGGTAATCACACCATCAGTTGAAAACAACGCAAACTCTGGCTGGTAAACCGCAGCCGTTGAGATATTCATGAGTTTTACAACTAAGGTAAATGCATTTTCATTGCTGACTTCGGACAGGTCTAGCCAAGGTGTAAACAGGTCATTAAATTCCGTATCTGAACTGATACTGAAATCTGCTGTCGCGACATTTCGAGTGATTTGATCAATCAATACTTTATCTGCATTGTTGATATAAACCGCTTGGATATCTGTAGCTGTAACTGCGCTGTTATTTTTCAAAGCCAAGGCTTGAATAATTTTAGCTAAACGCATGGCCACTTTAACCGTTGCGTCGGTATTTGAAATCGTTGCAGCAGGTTTACCCGCGATGCCAGCTGCCAAATCCAATAAGGTCAAGCGTGGAGGTGTCGTACCACTGGCTACATTGGAAATTTGCTTCAAATCTACTTTACCCAAATCAATTCGACGTGATTTTTCACCTTGGACAAAGAAAGTTACCGTATCGCCAATCTTACAAGCACCTGTCGAAACACCTTCTTTTAGATCAAATAAAGTAATGTAGGTATTTTTAACGTCGCTCGAACAATTAAAATTCACACCTTCAATGGGATAATCTAAAACGAACTCAACACAGCCTTCGGTATTACTTTTACAAGTACCATTGGTCGTACTGGTATCATAAATTTCAGGATTCACATTTGCACTTTCACCGCCACAGCCACTGAGCGCTGCAACCAATGCCGTTAAAGCAAACGGTAATAAAATTTTATTTTTCATCCTAATTCTCTTTCTTATGTCCTTAACGGATTGCTGTTAATTTAAGTTGGCCTTGATTGGTTAATACGCGGCCATCGACGTCAATTGCTGTTGCTAAAGGCGTTAAGAATAAATACTGGCTACCTTTAGGCACTTGAATCACGCCTTCAATTTTTTCATGGTAAAGATGATCCGCTTCACCTTGGTTATTTTTGAATCCACCTGCGCCTTCCATGACACATCCATTTTTGTCTAAAAATACCGCAAATGGCCAATAAAATGTAGGATTTTGTACTTTGGATGCAAATGAATGTATACGAATATTTTGTAATGGTGATTTTAGTTTTACGACTTCATAGTCAAATTCGTCAGACAATGGTGCTCGAGGCCATAAGTTAATATCTTGAGCTAAGTCGAGCTCTTTGGCTTTCTTCATTTTTTTATTCGAAAAACATTGCTGACCTAAACCTTGAATGGTGTCAGCTTGTGACACCCGATAATATGATGTGGCCAAAGTGATTGGGCCTGTATCTTCGGGTTGATTACGTTTAAATAAATTATCAATGACGGAGCGACTGACACCTTTTTCACGTTCAATGGTTTGCATCCGCGTTTGCCCCATCTTGCTATCAATAACGCCTTCGGGCATGGTGTAAAAGCGCTTTTTGCCTTCTAAGTTAAACTCTTTATCTTCAAGATATTCATTATTGACATACTTTTCACCAGCCATGGTCGAAAAGCCTTGCTCTTGTTTGGCCTTAGTTAATTGTTTTGACAGATTATTTTCTATGTTTGCATCTAAAGATTGTACGGATTGATCAGTACTGACTACTTTCTCAGCAAGGATCTTTTTCTCGACGACAGGTTTATCTTTTTCAGCTAGAACTGTGGACTGATACGCTTCACGAGGTTGGGTTAGCTCTGATTGCTGTAACTTATCTATCCATGCGGTTGAAGGTACCACTTTTGCTGAAATATCTGAAGCTTGTGCTGACTTTTCAGATTTGCGAACTTTATCCCCTGAGACGTCTTTAATTTTATCTACTGTGACAACTTTAATTTCATCCCGTTTTTCCGGCTCGCGTATACTTAAATGTTGAGAATTCACCGGTCCAACAGCCTGTGCTGTTGGACTCGTTTGACGTGTCATCGGTATCTTGGTTTGAGACGGACTAATGCTTACGGATGGTTGAATAATTTGTTGTACAGGTTGAGAGTCTATCGTTTTAGCAGTTGGACTTACTTTAGGTTTCTTTGCTGGTTTTTCTTGCACTTGTACCACCATTGGGCGCCCATCTGGCCCAATAATGGTATGAAACGCCCCAGCGTTGGCATACGACACTTGCACCACAGACAGTGCAAGTAACGTTTTTATGAATAAAATCCTTTTCATTCTGTCTGCTTATCCTACCAACGAGTTCTGTAATTTAATCCTAGGATGGTGATTTTCGTATCGGTTTTTACATTCAGTCCAGCATATGGGTTTAAAAGTAAGTTATTCACACCGGTTAAGTTTGCAAGACTACTAGTATTCGCTGGAATGTTATCTTTACTGCGTAAAAAGCCGATTGATAAATCTAAATCCGTATCTGCATCAAAACGATATCCAATCCCCATACCAAAGAGCTGCGCACCATTAATTGGGACCATGGTATTTCGCTTACCATCTGGAATAGAGGTACTCCTTGGTTCATAGCCTGCACGTAATTTCAAACGATCTGTTGCAGAATATTCAATACCAATACCCCAGTTCCAAGGCGATGTAAATTTCAAAGGTAAGGCCAAAGAATTATCGGTCACATTTTCAGATAATAATTTTGCAATTTTCAGCGCTGAAATTTGACGGTCGAATTCAAAACGGAATTTGTCCCAAGCACGATAATCGGTCCAGCCCACATCAAAATTGATTTGTAAATCAGGCATGACCTTATATTTGATCCCGGCCTGTACGTGCTGTGGATATTCAAAATCCATCGAAACCAAACCCGACTCAGAGTTTGGTACGGCATTTGGGAAACCTAAAATGGCAGCTAAAATTTGACCTGTTGGTGATGACATTAATCCCTTAATCATCTCCTGAGGCGCTTTTGCATTATGAATGCGATAACGGCCTTTCATGCGCATTTTCGCCGCGCTTTGGTACACCATACCAAAACTAAAATCTTCGCGTGGCTCCCACAAAACCCCTAAGTTATAACTTGGGCTCAGTGACTGCTCTAAAGCCAATTCCATCTGACCAAATTTGCCAAATGGATTCATTCCTTCTTCGGTATTACACATCCCCAATAGCAAGATGTCGGTAATAATGTCCGAATTTTCCTTGAATGGCGTACAGACGACTTCATCAATCATCCTTAACATGCCGATCAACTCATTGGGAAATCGTAGATCTGATTTCAATCCAATGGCTTGATAGGACATCCCTACACCACCACCAATCGATAACTCATCACTAACTTGATAACCCACAGTTGGCGATAGATAAGTAATACGCTCTAGAGCAACTTGTTGCCCCATAAAATTACCGGGGTTGCCATTTTCAGCACCAAAACCCGCAATCAAAGGCGCATAAACGGCTGATGCAAATGTTGCTTTAGAACCCGGTGGATTGTAGGCAATCCCCATCGTTGGCGCGGCAATGGGTTGTCCAGCACCAAAATCCACCATCTTTTTTAAGACAGGTACATATAGGGATGCATATTCAACATCACCAGAAACCTTATCTTTAAAGTCCGTACATATATCTGCCGTTACTTCAGGCCCATCATTACAGACCATTGGGTCATCAGAATAACCAAAGACGTTATAACCCGCAGGGACGGTAAATTCACGTTGAATATCAAAGTTTGCAATAATCCCCTGCATATCTGTTTGCAAACCTTCAATTTTAGTTAATGCTGCAGGGTTAAAATGCACGGCACTAATCCCCGGAGGATCAGCAGTTACTGCATTCCCTAATGCAAGTGACCGTACATCAACTGAAAGATTGGTACCCAATTGTGCAAAAGCAGCACTAGAACAGCCCGTTAAAACGATCGCACTAACAAGTGGGCTGAGTCGAATTTTACGCATACGACAGCCCTCTTAACGAAGTTTTTTTCCAAAACCTAGAATATCTAACGGGAAAGAAAGTCCTAATGACACATCTGGTGCATCTTCAGTTAAACCTAGCCCCACCGTACCATTCACAATCGTATCTGGAGATACACGTACACCTAAAGAAATTGCTAGAGTTGAACTGGTTTGGTCTGCAGGTGAATAGGATTCGCCACTGCTATACGTAAATTCTGCGCCAGTGTTGAAACTTTGTTGATATGACATGGTGAGGGAAACATCGTAGTTAAACGAGTATGCAAAACCGAATGCAAAACCACCACTAATTCCCGGTTCAAACTCTTCAATGACACGCGTACCACGACGTTGGTTTAAACCCGTTTCTTTGAAACCATAGTTAGCTGAGACAGATGCAAACAACACAACGGGGTCAATATATTTACGCGTACTCGCACCGATACCTGCCGAATAGTAACCTTTACCTGTTGCTAGATCATTTACCGCGTTGACTTCATATGGACTATCACCTGTTTTCGTAGATAAATTACCAAATAAAATCAGTGGCAAACGACCTTGCTTCAATGGGAAGGGTTCCCAACGTGCGCCTAAAGAAATATCCCCTAAACCAGCAGTTGAAGTATCTTTTAATAAATCAGTTTTTGCTACTAAAGGCACAGATGCAGAGAATGTCAAATTGTCCATTACACCGTATTGCACGGTAAATGTATTGGTCATTGAGTGTGTGGCATTCTCTTGTACACGGAGTTGATAAAGTTGGCCTTGTGCCATTTCCATATCAAGTTGAGTATCACGGTAATAGGTATAATCAATATCGTAAAAAGATGATATTTCACCTTTTTTAATCAATGAATACTGACGTTCATTCGAGCTAAATACTTCCTGTAAGTTAGCTTCTTGACTCGCATCACCCTCTTGCTGTTGAAGTGCTGTCGATGCCTTTTCAGTGGCAGTAGCACTTTCGACTTGTGGTGCCTCAGATTGTACTGGCTCTTCAACAGATTCATACTGTCCAATTTCAGGCTCGGCAGCAGCTTCTTGTGCAGTATCAGCTTGGTTTACAGTAGCAGGAGATACAGACTCTTCTACGACTGTATCTTGTTCAACTGGATCATATTCTCCAAGGCTTGGCTCTTCAGCTGCATAGGCAACCCCCATCACCACCTGAATACTCATGGCTAGTAGTGTTTTGTTCATCCATTTACGATTCATGTTCCTTCCCACCGTTGTTATTTTTTTAATCCTGACACTTTGTTATACGCTTTCATCTAATTATTTACTCTTGTAGTAAAGCCTTAGAAAGTTGTAATTCGATTTACCATATGACTCCGACTCTTCATTCATATTTTTATCAAGTCGTATCGTAGATGCCTTGTCTGCAATTTTTTCCATGTAAAACTGCGGATATTGAATATCAACCAATGCATAACGGTTCACGGTTGCATCTTCAACATGTCGCAAGTCTGAATCTTGCAAAGCCAATAAATTTTTACGTTGCTCAGGCGCAACATTGATTAAGAATAATGTGTTGTTTTCCCATATTTCTTGGAATCGAACTTCATCGAAACTGATATTGCCCAGTGCTGGATCTGCAACATAAACACGCCCATCTTTATAGGCTTTAAAAACCACAAAATGTTTAAAACCAGCATATGAAATCGGAACAATCGCAGGTTGACCTTGCTTAACTAGATCTGAAAACTCACCTTTGTAGCCCCCACTGTCTAGCCCCACAGCAGCGACAAAACGTTTCATGTCTAATAAGGAGAAACTTCGACGTTCGATAATTTTTTCAGTTTCACCAAATTTCAGCAAACCATTCATGGTCTGTTGCTCAGTTAGCTGTGTCCCGACAAAACCATTTAATAAAGTCGTTAAGGCCGCTGAACCACAACTGTAGTCGTATGCTTGCCGAACGATGCCTCGAAATTGATCTTCTATGGCAGGTTTAATTTTTACAGATTCACGGTGCATCCGAGTAAAGGAATCATTTCGTGAATCCAACGTTTCGGTATAGTGAACTGTTCCGACTGGCTTTTCTTTTAAATCGAAGGACTCTTTGGCAAAGTAATACATCAATGCCGAGCCTACAGCTATCTCTAACATATCTTCTAACTTTTAGTTATCGGCAATGATGTGCCTTTTCTCATTATTTTTTAGAGCTAATGCTCTACATCCATGTATTATGCAAGATACCTTTTTTTTTATAAAAAAACAGCATTTTTTTATGCTTTATTGGGTCATTCCGCACTTTTTTGTAAAAAAAAGCGCGTGATCAACACGCGCCTTATTTTTATTCTAGATTATTTACTAGAAATTGTAATTACAGAACCTTGGTTATATACACCCATAGCTGGGCTGTAGAACGTTTGTAAACCTTGAACTTCGATATCACCAATTGAACCAGCGTCTTTACTTCCTAGATGAACACCTTTCACATAATTATCAATTGGACCAGAGTTGCTTACCATTTGAATATAACCATTGTTTGTGCCTTCTTTACCATAAACACGAACATCTTGGTTAATCGTTAAGTCAGTTTTATTAGCATCAGCAACTTTGATGCTTTCGATAAAGATTTCACCTGCTTCGCGTGTAGCCGTTTTAGTTGATGCATCTAGGATACCCAGATCTTTAATTTCTAAGCCACCAACCATTGTCGTACTCAGTTTAATCATTGCACCTTGTGGAGCAGCACCCAACTGAACATTTGCAGTCATTGGACCCGTTTTTAGAGAAAGGCCAGATAAAATTGCATTGTAGTTGTTATCATCACCACCACGGCGAATACCTGTAGTACCCGCTGTACCAGATGCTGTTACGCCAATTTCACCGATTTTGATATCTAAACCAGAAACATCAGCTGCGATGTTAATGAATGCACCATTTGCACCAGTACCAGCATCAGTATCAATACGTAAATCAGCTAAATTGCGAGAAGCTAGAAGATAAGCTCCACCGTTATCATAGTTTGCACCAATAACGATACCTTTATTTTCTAAAGGATCACCAGCTTTCTTGTTACCTTGAATAACGATCGCACCAGCAGTACTTGTACCGCCCTTAGCTGTATCCGTTAAACCGTCGTTATCATGAATGAAAAGTTTTTCAATTTCAATTTTAGAGATACCAATCCCGATGTTAATACCATCTTGACCAGTGGTTGAACTAAGTGCAGCATCGTCCATTGCTTGCATAGCCATAGCATTCGCACTAAATGCGATTGAAGAAACTAGAGCTAATTTAGTGAAATTTTTCATACGGTACTCTCCCAAGAGTATTTATTTTTTTTGATTTTCAACCACTCGATTTATTCAGCTGTAATATTATTTTGTGACAACTGCTAAATCTTTCCTTGAGTTGTTTGCTCGCTCGATTAAATTATATCCAAGCTGAAATTTGTTCAACTGTTGTTGGTCGCAATCTAATTCTTACCGATAAACGGTATTTGCAAACCAAATGAATTAGGAATGGTATAAAATCCATTTTAGTCTTTAAAGTTAATTTTTCTGTTGATGCAAAAACCAATTTCTTTTAAAAAATTTATTCTCAAACAAACTGTTAGTGCTCAAAAAATTTTGCAAGCGCTTGCGCCCTTGTCACATGTGATTTTTTTAGAAGATCAAAACCAACCTGTTATTTGCTTTTTGGCAAATCAATATCAACAATTGAAGAATGATGAACTTAAAGCTTATGTCCGTACCAATTTAGATCAATATGAGGAATCTGATACTCAGCCCTTGCAAAATATTGCCTTCCAAGATTTATGTTCAAACTTAGGCAGCGGGTTTTCTGGGGGCTGGGCTGGTTTTATTAGCTATGATTATGCAGCGCAGCAACAGATTTCCTTGCACGCCAAAGCGCAACCTCGCTTGTTTTTAGGACAATTTTCCAGTTTTTTAAAATTAGAGAATGATGGTTGGTATTTTTATAGTTCAGATCATTCTGCAGCTAAGATTTACGACTATATTGATCAGTTCATTCAAACAGAGATCACTCAGAATCAATTTAAATTAAGACAAAAATGTACTGCAAGATGGTCTAAGTCAGACTACACGAAAGCCTTTGATCAAGTGCAGGAATATATTAAAGCGGGTGATTGCTATCAAATTAATTTAACACAAGAATTCACAGCTCAAGCAAACGGTTCACTCTTAGATACCGCTCAAGAATTTTGGTCACTGACTGATGCACCATATTCAGGCTACTTACGTATTGATGATTTTGAAATTTTAAGTTGTTCGCCTGAACTTTTTATAGATTTTAAGCCTAAACGCAAGATTATTACTAAACCAATCAAAGGCACGATGCCTCGCTATGAAGATCCAGTTTTAGATGCGCACTCAAAACAACGATTAAAATCATCTGAAAAAGACATGGCCGAGAATGTCATGATTGTCGACTTACTACGTAATGATTTGAGTGTTTATGCTAAAACGGGTTCTGTAAAAACACCTAAACTTTTTGATATTGAAAGTTTTAACCAAGTGCATCACATGGTCAGTGAAGTTGAGGCCGTGCTGAAAACAGATGTAAACCCTTTTGAAGTTCTGATGTCTGCCCTGCCAGGTGGTTCGATTACCGGCGCACCCAAAATCCGTGCGATGCAAATCATTGAAGAACTTGAAGGCGCCCCGCGCGGCGCCTATTGCGGCTCAATGGGCTATTTTAATCACGAAGGCACGGGATCTTGGAATATTTTGATCCGCTCTATTCAAAAATACCAAGATCAGGTTTCGCTGTGGGCCGGCGGCGGAATCACCATCGCATCAGATTGCGATGCTGAATATCAAGAATGCTTTGATAAAGTCGAAGCCATGCTGGATTTGTTAAATACCTGGTATAAGCCAGATTAAACAAAAAAAGCGATTCAATTGAATCGCTTTTTTATAACCCTCCCCTTGCGAAGCAGTGCTTCTCATCTTTTCGAAAGGAAGATTAGGGTAGATTTAAATTTATAGTAGCTTGCGGCAATCAAGCCAAAATATCGTTTTTAAACGTATCTACAAGGCGCTGATTTTGTTCATCTGTGCCAATGGTGATCCGCAGGAATTGATTAATCCGCGGCTTATTGAAGTAACGCACAATAATCCCGCGTTCACGCAATTCAGCAGCCAACTCACCTGCATCTTTATTTGGCAATGAGGCAAAAATAAAGTTTGCCGCAGACGGCAATACCTTAAAGCCCAGCTCAGACAGCTGACCTACAAGTTTTTCACGGCTCGCAATCACCTTGGCATTTTGCGCTTCAAAATACGCTTGATCCTCAAATGACGCCACGGCTGCTGCAATCGCAAAACGGTCCATCGGATAAGAGTTAAAGCTATTTTTTACCGCCTCAAGCGCTGCGATTAAATGCGGCTGTGCAATCGCGAAACCGACACGCAAACCGGCCAATGAACGCGACTTAGACGTGGTTTGACAAACTACAAGGTTTTCATATTTCGCAACCAAAGCCACAGCAGATTCCGCACCGAAATCGACATACGCTTCATCAATCACAACCACTGAATTTGGATTAGCTTGCAGGACTTCCTCAATTGCAGACAAACCTAAAGCAATGCTAGTAGGCGCATTCGGATTGGTAATGATGATGCCGCCATTTGGCTGTTTATAGTCATCCACAACTATTTCAAAGTCATCGTTCAGCGGCAAAATTTTAGTATTGGCAGCTATACCAAAAAATTGGCTATATACCGGATAAAAACTGTAGGTAATATCTGGATACAGAACCGGCAGTTCTTGCACAAAAAAGGCTTTAAAAATGTGCGCCAGCACCTCGTCCGATCCATTGCCGACAAAAACCTGCTCAACAGGCACATGCTGCTGTTTTGCAATCGCTTGCTTTAACTCAGACGCATCTGGATCTGGATATAAACGTAAAACATCAGCAGAATTTGCCAATACTTTTTGTACTGCATCCACCACTTTTGGCGATGGCGGATATGGGTTTTCATTGGTATTGAGTTTTAAAATATTTTGGATTTTAGGCTGTTCACCCGGTGTGTACGGTTCTAATTCACGTACATCAGGGCTCCAAAAACGCATTTGTTCAGAGGTAATATTTGGCATTTTATTTTGCTCTTTTTCATCCTCTCCTAACCTCTCTTGCACTTCGCTTTAAAGGAATCCTTAAAGCTCGTTCAGGGAGAGGAATATTCATTTTATGAGATTTCCCCTCTCCTTTCAGGAGAGGGTTAGGGAGAGGTTTATATTTTTGGAAAACTAAGTTTTTCACCTAGTCTATATTTTCTTACTGATAACGATATCTCGCAGATCGCGCATGCGCATCTAAGTTTTCCTGCTGCGCTAATGTATCAGCCGTTTTCGCTAAAATTTTCACACCATCTTCAGAGCACATGATTAAACTTGAGCGCTTTTGGAAATCATATACACCGAGCGGTGATGAGAAACGCGCTGTACCCGAAGTAGGCAACACGTGGTTTGGACCTGCACAGTAATCACCAATCGCTTCTGGTGTATAACGTCCCATGAAGATCGCGCCGGCATGGCGGATATTTTCAGCCATTTCCTGTGCTTCATCTAAACACAGCATCAAATGTTCAGGTGCAACTTGGTTAATCAATTCAGCACCTTCAGCACGGTCTTTGACTAAAACCAATGCACCGCGGTTTTCGATTGAAGTGCGCGCGATTTCCGCTTTAGGCAATGCTTCTAAATGCTTTTCAATCCATTGCTCAACTTGATCTAAAAGTTCTGCATCTGGCGTAATAAATACCGCTTGAGCCACAGTGTCATGTTCCGCTTGTGACAATAAATCCATTGCCAGCCATTCAGCATTGTTTTGACCTTCGGCATAGACCAAAATTTCGGATGGCCCTGCAATCATATCAATACCGACTTGACCAAATACTGCACGTTTTGCTGCAGCAACAAAACGGTTGCCCGGGCCAGTAATTTTGTCCACAGATGGAATAGTTTCTGTACCATAAGCCAATGCTGCAACCGCTTGCGCGCCGCCAATGGTAAATACACGGTGTACGCCGGCTAAGTAAGCTGCTGCCAAAACCAATGGATTCAAATCACCATTCGGCGCAGGCACCACCATAATAATTTCAGGCACGCCAGCAACATGCGCAGGTACAGCATTCATCAATACAGAAGACGGATAAGAAGCTAAACCACCTGGTACATAGATACCTACACGGTCCAGCGGGGTGACCTTTTGACCAAGGGTATTTCCTAAAGCATCAACATAGGTCCAGCCGTCTTGCTTTTGTGCTTGGTGAAATTCACGAACACGGTTCGCAGCAAGTTCTAAGGCTTCACGCACTTCTGAACTTAAACCATCAAATGCTGCTTTCAGCTGTTCTTGTGTCAGCTCTAATTCTGAGAATTGATGCGCTGGATGTCGATCGAACTGCTGTGTCAATTTAAGAACATGAGCATCACCATGCTGACGAACATCAGCAATGATTTGGTCAACGGTTTTTAAAAGTTCTGGATCATTCACAGTTTCAAAAGCCAACAAGTCAGCAAAAGCTTGCTTGAAGTTTTGATCTTGAGTCGATAAACGTCGCATCAATTTACCCACAAGGTAATCTATTGGAAAAGATTAGTTTACCTGTTTTACAGCAGCTTGTGGACATCTATCGCATGTGTTCATGTGGAGTTTTATTGAAAATAACTTTCGTTAAAATTGATGAAAATACAGTTTTATCATTATTTTTCAGTTTTCATAAAAAAACCGCCCAAATTTGAGCGGTTTGATCAGCATAGCTAGAAACTTAACAACTTATGCTTTTTTTGCTTGCTCGCGTTCTTCCACGGCTTTTTCTAGCTGTGCAAGAATTGGATTCAACAAAATTTGTTTACGTTTAAAGCTTGCTTTGTTCACGATTAAACGTGAAGACACTTTACAGATTTCTTCCAAAGGCTCTAAACCATTGGCACGTAAAGTGTTCCCTGTATCCACAACATCGACGATGTAATCACCTAAACCAACCAAAGGTGCAAGTTCCATAGAACCATACAGTTTGATCACATCAACTTGCTCGCCTAAGCTTGCATAATATTGACGGGTCAAATTGACGTACTTAGTTGCAATCTTTAAACGACCTTTCGGACGAACCATGCCGACTTTACCAGCCGTCATTAACTTACAGTTGGCAATTTTTAAGTCCAATGGTTCATACACATTTTGTGCACCATGTTCCATCAGCACATCTTTACCTGCCACCCCAATATCTGCAGCACCATTTTCAACATAAGTTGGTACATCAGAAGCACGTAAAATTAAAATACGAACGTGCTTATGGGTCGTTGGAAAAATTAACTTACGAGATTTATCCGGATCTTCCAATAAGTTAATGCCAGCTGTTTCTAACAATGGCAAAGTTTCTTTTAAGATACGTCCCTTACTTAATGCTAAAGTTAAACCATGATCAAAATTCCCCATTACGTCAAAATTGGGATCATCGTTTCTCATATCGCTCATTAACTTACTCGCTTAATTTGGGCACCTAAACCTTGTAACTTCGCTTCAACATCTTCATAACCACGGTCAATATGATAGATACGGTCAATCAACGTTTCCCCATCAGCGGCAAGTGCTGCTAAAACCAATGAGAAAGAAGCTCGTAAATCAGTTGCCATCACCGGTGCAGCAGATAATTTCTCTACACCTGTAACAACAGCATCATTACCTTCAACCTGAATATTGGCACCCATACGTGCTAATTCAGGTACATGCATGAAACGGTTTTCGAAAATCGTTTCTGAAATTGTGGCAAAACCACGACCAATTGCATTCACCGCCATCAGCTGTGCTTGCATATCGGTTGGAAATTCTGGGTGTGGTAAAGTCTGGAAACTTACTGCTTTCGGGCGTTTACCCATCATATCCAGTTCAATCCAATCTTCACCGCGCGTAACTTCCGCGCCCATTTCTTCAAATTTATCCAGCACAGACTCCAACAAGTTTGGATCTGTATGCGTGGTTTTGATTTTACCGCCAGTTATTGCCGCAGCAGCAAGATAAGAACCTGTTTCGATACGATCTGCAACAACGGCATATTCACAGCCATGTAGGCTTTCAACACCTGTAACAACTAAAGTATCAGTGTCCAAACCTTCGATTTTTGCACCCATCTTGATCAACATATTAGCAAGATCAGTAATCTCGGGTTCACGAGCCGCGTTACGAATCGTGGTGACACCGTCTGCAAGAACCGCAGCAGTTAGAATATTTTCAGTACCACCAACTGTGACCATATCAAAGATAACTTCGCCACCTTTTAGACGACCATTCACTTTGGCATGCACATAGCCAGCTTCAACTTCAATTTCAGCACCAAGTGCTTCTAAAGCTTTTAAATGTTGATCTACAGGGCGTGAACCAATTGCACATCCACCCGGCAAAGATACTTTTGCACTACCATAGCGCGCCAATAACGGCCCAAGCACCAAAATAGATGCACGCATGGTTTTCACGAGTTCATATGGTGCAAATTGGTTATCTAAGCTAGATGTATCTGCCTTAACCGTATCACCTTCATAACTGATTTGAACACCTAAACCTGCGATCAATTTCACTAAGGTGTTCACATCTTTTAGATTTGGAACATTGGTTAATGTAATAGGTGTATCCGCAAGGATAGTTGCAGCGAGTAATGGCAATGCAGCATTTTTCGCACCAGAAATACGAACTTCACCTTCGAGCTTAGTACCGCCCTGAATCAGAAATTTATCCATTAATTATTAAGCTCCGAATAAGCTTGCTTTGCGCCATTCTTCTTTGGTCATTGCACGAATTGTTACTGCATGTACTTCACCGCTGGCAATGTAGGAGTTCAAAGGTGCATAAACAGATTGTTGACGAGCAACAGGACGTTTCCCTTCAAATTGATCATCGACGATGCGTAGATCAAATTTGCCGCCTTGCCCACTAACTGCAACCTCAGCTTCTGGAAAAGCAGCTTTTAAAATTTCAGTGAGCTGTTCACTATTCATCACAAGACCCCATATAGGACTAACGGTGTAAAACCCGTCATTTTACTATAAATCTAAAAAATAATTCATTAGTCACATACATTATATATATAAAAAAAGAGGTTATAAAAAACCTCTTTTTGTACAATGTACAATCTAAACCGTTAAAGGCATATAAATGAGCTGCATTTTTCGATGTTTATGTAATTGTTTTTTTAATTTTTCAGACAATTTTTTGATCGAGGTATACATATCATCAGCGCAAGCTTGCGCAAAAAGTTCGGTCCCGGGTAATCGTATAATCGCTTCTGCAATATGATTATCACTGCCTTTTTTTGAACGTTTATCAACTTGATGATCTTTAGTCAACTTAACTTGCATACTATTGACCTGATCTAAATGTTTGGTCATTTCCGCAAATTTAAGACGAATATTTTCTTCTATTGCTGGCGTAATTGTTAAATGGTGGCCACGAATTGTAATCTGCATAATTCTATCCCTCACCTTCTTTCAGGACTTGAAAAGTTCAAGCCGAATTATCCAACTCAATATGCGAAGCATACATTTACACGATCAGATCATTTCGGCTATTCCTTATATAAAAAAGAGATTCATTATTTCGTCATAATGAACCTCTAGAATAGTCAGATTTTCAAATTTAGATCAACACTTTTCGCTCTGAAGATGATGGAATATGTAACGATTCACGATACTTCGCAACCGTACGACGAGCAACATCAATACCTTCTGCATTAAGCAACACTGCAATTGCATTATCAGACAAAGGTTTACGTGTATTTTCTTCTGCAATCAACTTTTTAATTTTTGCACGGATTGCAGTCGAAGACGCTTCCCCACCCGATGACGTTCCAACATGACTTGAGAAGAAGTATTTCAACTCAAATAATCCACGTGGTGTGAGCATATATTTATTTGTGGTTACACGGGAAACTGTGGATTCATGGAGTTCGACTTCTTCAGCAATGTCACGTAGTACTAAAGGCTTCATTGCCTCAGGACCTTGTTCAAAGAACGCTCGTTGATGCTCCACAATACAGGTTGCTACTTTTAATAAAGTTTTATGTCGTTCATCAATGCTTTTAATGAAATTCTTAGCTTCAAGCATTTGATTACGTAAATATTGATTATCTTCGCTCTGATCAGCACGCTTGATCATATTGGCATAAAAAGAATTTACCCGTAGTTTTGGCATCACATCAGGATTTAATTGAACCAACCAATGTTCATTCTTTTTTAAGACGACAACATCTGGAATTTGATAGTCTGAATCTTTATCTTCAAATTCTTGCCCTGGATGCGCTTTTAATGTTTTTAGCAAAGAAATGGCTAGTTTAAGCTGTTCCGTATTTAATCCCGTTTGCCTAATCAACTTGGGTAATTCATTACTAATCAGCAATTCATAATTTTTCAATAATAAAATAGCTTCATATCGATATTCGATATGCTCAGGAAGATTTTCAACTTGTACCATTAGACATTCAGCAAGATTGCGTGAGCCTACCCCTACAGGATCTAGACGCTGAATATGCTTTAAAACCACCAAAACTTCGTCATCGTCAACTTCTTCTTCATAATCCATAGAGTCTAAAAGATGCTGAACCGATTGGGTAATTTCATTTAATTCGCAATCTAAAAAACCTTTGTTATCTAGTGCATCGACAATACAGTGCGCAATTAATTTATCGATCACAGAAAAGTGTAAAAGATTAACTTGCTCAAGCAAATGCGCTTGTAAACTTTGATGCCCCTGCCGATTATCTTCGCGCTCTTCAAATTCAGCAGCGCCTAAACTTGTTGGTTGATGGGTATATACATCATCCCATTCTGTATCCACTGGTAACTCATCAGGTAAATGATCGGCATTTAATTCATTGGTTAAGTCTTTATTTTCCCTTTCTTGTTCTTGTAAGCTATTTAAACTTTCAACGGTATTTTGTTCTTCAACTTTCTCTAATAGAGGATTACTGTCGAGTTGGATTTGAATTTCTTGTTCCAATTCTAAACTTGAAAGCTGTAATAAACGAATGGCTTGTTGTAATTGAGGTGTTAATGATAAGGAATTGGCAACCTTTAACCCCATCGCTAATTTCATTAATAACTCCCCCTATAATTAACCGCACTTTATAAGCAATTTTTATGCCGTTTTATTTTTTATAGCATAATTTCGAAGAGAACGCCCGATTTTTTGTCTTTTTTAGACTCATTATTCAGCTAATTCATTCTTCTATTAGGAACAATTCGCCTTATAAATTAACTATATAATTAGATTTCTTATTCATTTTACTCCGGCTGTCACTGTATTTTTTGTTTTTCATTGTTCTTATTATTTTTCCCGGCATAAAAAACACCCCCTGCACGAGTCAGGGGGTGTTTAGAATAATGAGCTGGCGATGACTTACTCTCACATGGGTAACCCCACACTACCATCAGCGCTAAGAGGTTTCACTTCTGAGTTCGGGAAGGGATCAGGTGGTTCACTCTTGCTATTGTCGCCAGCACAACTGTTATGGATACTCGCTTAGTCTAATCTCAGAGCAGTGCTCTTCTTGCTAAGTTTTCTACCAAATGAGTTATTAACAGAAGTACTTGAGTTAATTTAAGGTGTTCATTTTATCTAGCTTTTCAACTAAATCAAGTTTGATTGATTATATGTGAATCAATTGATGCTATATATACAACTGCTTGGGTGTTGTATAGTCAAGCCTCACGAGCAATTAGTATTGGTCAGCTTCATGCGTCACCGCACTTCCACATCCAACCTATCAACGTCGTAGTCTTCAACGGCTCTTTAGTGGACATAAAGTCCAAG